>NZ_JAJJOC010000009.1:0-75851 GCF_020907365.1 Arthrobacter sp. zg-Y750
CGGAAGCTAAGACCCACAGCGCCGATGGTACTGCATCCGGGAGGGTGTGGGAGAGTAGGTCACCGCCGGACAAATTGTGGGGTGAGGCCCGTACCAGTGTTGGTACGGGCCTCACCTGTTTAACCCGACAACCCTGGTTGCGGCCTACAGGGGCACTGCTGCAGGGGTGCCCATGCCGGCATGGGCTGATTCTCCACTAGGCTTGTATCCATGCGTATTGCTCGATTTGTACAGGACAGCGACCCGGCGTTCGGCGTGGTCGGCGGAGAAGAAGGCAGCGAAGAAATTGCCGTCATCAAGGGAGACCCGTTCTTTTCGGGGATCCAGCTCACGGGGGAGCGGCACAAGCTCGAAGACGTTCGGCTGCTGGCGCCGATTATCCCGCGCAGCAAGGTAGTGGGCATCGGCCGCAATTACGCGGACCACGCCAGCGAGATGGGCAACGAGGTGCCGGCGGCACCGCTGATGTTCCTCAAGCCCAACACCTCGGTCATCGGCCCCAATGATCCCGTGGTGCTGCCATCCTTCTCGGACGAGGTCTCATACGAGGCGGAGCTCGCCGTCGTTATCGGCCGCATCTGCAAGGACGTCCCCATCGAACGGGTGGACGAAGTGATCTTCGGGTACACCTGCGCCAACGACCTCACTGCCCGCGACGTGCAGCGTACCGATGACCAGTGGGCGCGGGCCAAGGGCTTTGACACCTCCTGCCCTCTGGGCCCGTGGATTGAAACCGAACTGGACCCGGAAAGCACCGACGTGCGCGGTTTCCTGAACGGCGAGCTTGTTCAGGACGGCAACACGAGCTCCATGATCTGGGGTGTCAAGGAACTGGTGTCCTACGTGTCCCAGGCCTTTACCCTCTTGCCGGGCGACGTCATCCTCACCGGAACCCCTGCAGGAGTAGGCATCATTACCGACGGCCAGCGCTTCGAGGTCGACATCGAGGGCATCGGCCGCCTGGTTAACACCGTCCGCAGCTGATGTCCTCCGGGGCGGTCAGGCAGGAAGGCCACGGCACGTTCGCCGTGCCGGCGGCACTATGGTCCGCCGTCCTCCTGATTGCCCCGTTCCTCAGCTTCGCACCGGCTGCCGCATGGCCGTGGAGCGTAGGAGCGGCACTGCTGCTGGGTGTGTTTCCCGCCGTACTCATTGCCACTCTGCGGCGCCGCGGCGACCTGCGCCCGCTGCCGCCGTCGTCCCTGCCGCCCGCTGTGCTGGGCGCGGCCGCACTGGCAGGCATGACGCAATGGGCAATTCTGTGGCTGGACGGTCCGTTGGCGCTGTCCGCCGCCGCTTTCGGGCTGATCACCTGCGCCGTCCTCTTGATGATCGCGAACTGCTTTGCATCCTGGGACTGGCTGGACGTGTCCCTGGGCGCCGGCGTCGTCATCACCGCGGCGGAGGCCTACCTGTTGCTGCCGGGGGGTTACGGCCCGGCGGCCGCAGTGGTCCTGGCAGCCGGGCTGGGGACCGCAGTGGCCCTGCGTTTCCGCGAAGCGGCGCCGCACCACAATGACCGGTTCCGGCGCCTCGCTGCTGCTGCTGCCGGCGCACTTGCCGGGGGAGGAGTGTTCCTCTGGCTGCTCTCACATGCCCGGTGAGGGCCCTGCGGGGCAGAAGCGACTAAACTGGGAAGCATCATGACTAATGCGCCCACTCCCTTAGCTGACCTGCCCACCGTTACCGATGACACGCCCGTGCGCGTGCGGTTCTGCCCGTCTCCCACCGGCACCCCGCACGTGGGCCTGATTCGGACAGCCCTGTTCAACTGGGCCTATGCCAAGCACACCAAGGGCACCATGGTGTTCCGCATCGAGGACACCGATACGGCCCGCGACAGCGAGGAAAGCTTCCTGCAGCTGCTCGGCGCGCTGGACTGGCTGGGCATCACCTGGGACGAAGGCGTCAACGTGGGGGGTCCGCATGAGCCGTACCGGCAGTCCCAGCGCGGAGAGATCTACCAGGACGTCATCGCCAAGCTGCGCGACGCCGGCTACCTCTATGAGTCCTACTCCACTCCCGAAGAGATCGAAGCCCGCCACCGCGCTGCAGGCCGCGACATCAAGCTCGGCTATGACAACTATGACCGGGACCTGACCCCGGAGCAGATCGAAGCCTTCAAGGCCGAAGGACGCTCGCCTGTGCTCCGCGTCCGGATGCCCGATGAAGACATCACGTTCACCGACCTGGTCCGCGGTGAGATCACGTTCAAGGCCGGCACCGTTCCCGACTTCGTGGTGGTCCGCGCCAACGGCGCCCCGCTGTACACACTGGTGAACCCCGTGGACGACGCCCTGATGGGCATCACCCACGTGCTGCGCGGCGAGGACCTGCTCTCCTCCACCCCGCGCCAGGTTGCGCTGTACCGTGCATTGATCGACGTCGGAGTGGCGAAGTACATGCCGCTGTTCGGCCATCTGCCGTACGTCATGGGCGCCGGCAACAAGAAGCTCTCCAAGCGCGATCCCGAATCCAGCCTCTTCCTGCACCGGGAGCGCGGCTTCATTCCGGAAGGCCTGCTGAACTACCTGTCCCTGCTGGGCTGGTCGCTCTCGGCTGACGAGGATATCTTCAGCGTTGAGCAGCTGGTGGAGAACTTCGACATCCACAACGTGCTCGCCAACCCGGCGCGGTTCGACCTGAAGAAGGCCGAAGCCATCAACGGTACCCACGTGCGGATGCTCGAACCCACTGACTTCCGCAACCGCCTGGTCCCGTACCTGCAGCACGCCGGCTTGGTGGGGGAGACCCTCACCGGCCGTGAAGAGCAGATCCTCACCGAAGCAGCCCCGCTGGTGCAGGAACGCATCACCCTGCTCGGCGAGGCCCCGGATATGCTCGGCTTCCTGTTCAAGGCCGACGACGCCGTGGACGTTGCCGATGACGCACGCAAGGGACTGCCGGCGAACCTGGCCGAAGTGCTCGATGCAGCGCTGGGTGCACTGGAACCGGTCACGGACTGGACTGCCGAGAACATCCAGGCGGCGCTGCGCCAGGCCCTCGTGGAGGACATGGGCATCAAGCCGCGCCTGGCCTTCGGCCCCGTGCGTACCGCTGTTTCCGGCCGACGGATCTCGCCGCCGCTGTTCGAGTCGATGGTCATCCTTGGCCGCGATTCCTCGCTCGCGCGCATCCGCGCCTTCCGCGACGCCGCGTAGGAGCACCTGATGGGCAGGTCCATTGATGCGGTGCTGTTCGACATCGATGAAACATTGGTGGACCTGCAGGCTGCCATGGGCAGTACTCTGCAGGCAGTAGGGGCCGCGGATCTGACCCATTTCACGGCGGCGGACTGGGACGCGTATACCGCCCTGTTCGCCGCCGACCCGCAGGGCCACTACGAGTCCTATCTTGCGGGACGGCTGGACTTTGCCGATCAGCGGGTGCTGCGCCTGCAGCACGCTCGCGAGCAGGCGGGCCTGGCGCCGCTGGACAGCGACGCCGCCCGCGCCTGGAACGACGCCTACGAGCAGGCCCTGCCGCGCTACTTCCGGGCGTTCGACGACGTCGTGCCCCTCCTGGATGCGCTGGACGCCCGCGGGATTTCCTACGGGGCGGTGAGCAACAATGTCCACGACTACCAGCGGGCCAAGCTCGACGCCGCCGGACTGGAGCGCATCAAGGTCCTGGTGGGCATAGACACAGTAGGCGTCTCCAAGCCGGACCCGATCATTTTCCATGAGGGTGTCCATCTCCTGGGCGCCGCGCCTGAGCGCACCGCCTATGTGGGGGACAACCTCCGGGTGGACGCGGCAGGAGCTGTCGCTGCCGGGCTGCTGGGGGTATGGCTGGACCGCACGGACAACCCGTCACCGGTCCGTGAAGACAGCATGCCCGTGCCGGCAGACGTGCACACCATCGGTTCGCTGGCAGAGCTGCTGGGCCTGCTCTGACAGCAGCCGGAGAGGGGTGAAAGAGCCCGTTTTGTACTTGCTCCGGAACCCGTGTATAGTAATAACTCGTGCTGAGGGGTTGAAGCCCAAAGGAACGCGGCAGGGAAACCGGCCAAACGCGTCGCCTGAAGCACAGTGGGATATGGTGTAATTGGCAACACATCGGTTTCTGGTACCGACATTCTAGGTTCGAGTCCTGGTATCCCAGCGGTAACCAACAAGGCATCTGCCGGTTGGTCTCCACTGAAAGAGTATGAAATACTCTTTCAGCCGGTTCTTCGAAACCGGCAAAGGAAGTGCGCAGGCTAATCCACCCGTTGTAACCAACGGCTAGATCCATGCTTGCGGCACTGTACACGGCCCCATCGTATAGCGGCCTAGTACGTCGCCCTCTCACGGCGATAACGCGGGTTCGAATCCCGCTGGGGTCACCAGTAACCGGCTCCGGACAATATGTCCGGGGCCGGTTTTGCATTTAAGCCCCGGACGAGGCGAGGGGCAGCGGGGGCGGCGTGATAATTTCGAATCCGCACTCCTTCCCCATACCCCCACTGAAAACCGAGGAACAGACTGTGCCCAACGAGGCCCTGACCGTGGACCAGCTCGACGAGAAGGCACTCCTGGCCCGGATCTTCCCCCGGCTGGGGCCGGACACGGCACTACTGGGTCCGGGCGATGACGCAGCGGTGATTGCGTCGCCGGACGGGCGGACGGCCATTTCCATCGACACCCTGGTCCAGGATGCGGACTTCCGCCTGCTGTGGCCTTCGGGCTACCGGACCACCGGATTCGACGTTGGGTGGAAATGCGTGGCGCAGAACGTTTCCGACATTCGCGCGATGGGAGCCGTTCCCACATCCCTCGTCGTCAGCCTCACCCTGCCCGGCACCACGGAGGTGTCCTGGGTCGAGGATCTGGCCGAGGGGCTCGCAGCCGGCATCGCGGCCCTGGCCTTCGAACAGTGTTCAGTGGTGGGCGGTGACCTCGGCCGCGGGGACCAGATAGTGGTGACGGCGGCGGTAACCGGCGATCTGCAGGGCCGCCGGCCGGTACAGCGCTCGGGTGCACGCGCCGGGGACGTCCTGGCCCACATCGGTGCCTTGGGCCTGGCTGCAGCCGGCTTGGCTGTACTGGAGGGCAATGTCGACATGGCGGATCCCGAAGCGGCTGACGACCAGGAGCTGGCGGGGTTGGCTATGGCCCAGCTTCGTCCGCGGCCGCCGCGCGCCGGTGCCGGTCCCGAGGCGTCCCGTGCCGGCGCCACGGCCATGCTGGACGTCTCCGACGGGCTGGTACGCGACGCGGGCCGCATTGCCCGGGCATCCGGCGTGGGCATTGACCTGGACGCGGAATACCTCCTAGCGAAGGCGGCGTCCCTGGCCCCGGCAGCTGCACGCCTGGGCGCCGATCCGCTCGTGTGGGTCCTGGGCGGGGGAGAGGACCACGGTCTGCTGGCCGCCTTCCCGCCGGATGCTGCCCTTCCGGAGGGCTTTGCGCGGATAGGGCAGGTGCACGACGGCGCCGGCGTTACCTTTGGCGGACAGGTCCCACCGGCCACGGGCTGGGACCACTTCGCCGGCTGACGTGCCGACGGGCTAGACGGCTAGCGCAGGATATGGCGCTCCCGTATGCGCTGCGACAGTGACTGCAGCTCCTCCCGGGACAGGTCGGGCAGGTGTTCCAGCTCATCGAGCAGCCCGTTCAAGGAATCCCGGGAACGGACCCGCAGGAGTTCGTTGTAGAACCCCACAATGATGCCGGTCAACAGCGCGACCACCAGGATGCCGTACAGGGCCACCACCACGGTAATCAGCCGCCCCATGGGCGTGACGGCAACAAAGTCACCGAATCCGATGGTCGTAAAGGATCCGAAGAGATACCAGAGACTGTCTCCCAGCCCGGGAATGGCCGATTCGAACAACGGGATTAGCAGGGTGGCCACACCCAGGACGATGAGGAAGCCGTAAATGATGTAATCCGCGTTGGTGACCCGGACGATGTTCCAGAGCACGCGCATCCGCTTCATCATGCCTCCCGTGCATCGGAGACTCCCAATATAGGCTTAGTCGGCGTTCTTGCGCAGGGCTTCCGTCAGCTGGGCGGCTGCCTTGGCAACGACTTCGGCGTGGATTCGGCCGGGCTGGCGGGTCAGCCGTTCAATGGGCCCGGAAATAGACACGGCGGCAATCACCCGGCCGGACGGACCGCGCACCGGAGCGGACACCGAGGCGACCCCGGGTTCACGTTCGCCAAGGCTCTGGGCCCAGCCCCGGCGTCGGACGCCGGCCAGGACGGTGGGAGTGAACCGTGCGCTGTGCAGCCCCTCGAGCAGCCGGTCATGGTCCTCCCATGCAAGGAGGCACTGGGCTGCGGAGCCGGCCTTCATGGACAGCTGGGTGCCTACCGGGATGGTGTCCCGCAGCCCGATGGGCCGTTCGGCGGAGGCGACGCAGACCCGCCATTCTCCCTGTCGGCGGAACACCTGGGAGCTTTCGCCGGTGATGTCGCGCAGCTGCAGCAGCACGGGTCCGGCCGAGGCGATCAGCCGGTCCTCTCCGGCTGCGGACGCGAGTTCCACCAAACGGCCGCCGAGGACGAAACGGCCCTGGATATCCCGTCCCACGAGGCGGTGGTGCACCAGCGCCAGGGCCAGCCGGTGAACGGTGGGCCGGGCCAGTCCCGTGGCCGAAACCAGCTGCGCGAGCGTGGTGGGGCCGGCCTCCAGTGCATCCAGCACCATGGCCGCTTTATCGATGACTCCTACGCCGCTTGCTGTGTCCATGCACTGATACTGCCGTCTCACTATCTGAGATGCAAATCCAAAAGCTGGCGCGGCGGTACGGCGTGCTGGTTCCCTTAAGGCATCAGCAGTGAATCGTTAAGGGGTATCGGTATGGGTGAGCATGTGGCAGGCAGGACGCTTGCACAAAAAGTCTGGGACGAGCATGTCGTCCGCAAAGGCGAAGACGGCGCTCCGGACCTTCTCTACATCGATCTGCACCTCGTCCACGAGGTGACCTCCCCGCAGGCCTTCGAGGGCCTCCGGCTGGCGGGCCGCGGCCTGCGCCGCCCCGACCTGACCATTGCCACGGAGGACCACAACACGCCCACACTGGCCATCGACCGGCCGATTGCGGACCCGGTCAGCCGGACCCAGATCGAAACCCTGCGCGCCAACTGTGCCGAGTTCGGTGTGCGGCTGCATTCGCTGGGGGATGCCGAGCAGGGCATTGTCCACGTGGTAGGACCGCAGCTGGGACTGACCCAGCCCGGCCTGACCGTTGTGTGCGGCGACTCGCACACCTCTACCCACGGTGCCTTCGGCGCCCTGGCCATGGGCATCGGGACCTCCGAGGTGGAACACGTGATGGCCACCCAGACACTGTCCCTCAAGCCTTTCAAGACCATGGCCATCAATGTCGAGGGCACGCTGCGGCCGGGAGTCACCTCCAAGGACATCATCCTGGCCGTGATCGCCAAGATCGGCACCGGAGGGGGACAGGGCTACGTGCTGGAATACCGGGGTTCCGCCATCCGCTCCCTGTCCATGGAAGCGCGGATGACCATCTGCAACATGTCCATCGAGGCGGGTGCGCGGGCCGGAATGGTTGCCCCTGACGAGACCACCTTCGCCTACCTCAAGGGCCGCCCGCACGCGCCGCAGGGGCGGGACTGGGATGCCGCCGTCGAGCAGTGGAAGTCCCTGGCCACGGACGAGGACGCACAGTTCGACGCCGAGGTGTTCCTGGACGCCGACACGCTGGAGCCCTTCGTCACCTGGGGCACCAACCCGGGGCAGGGTGTGTCGCTTTCGGATGCCGTGCCGGCGCCCGCACACTTCACCGACGGGAACGCCCGGGCGGCAGCAGAGCGCGCGCTGGCCTACATGGACCTGGCCCCCGGAACACCCATGAAGGAGATCCGGGTGGACACGGTGTTCCTGGGCTCCTGCACGAACAGCCGCATCGAGGACCTGCGCATTGCGGCCGACATTATCCGCGGCCGGCAGAAGGACCCGGCGGTCCGGATGATGGTGGTGCCGGGTTCTGCCCGCGTGCGGCTGGAAGCCGAAGCCGAGGGGCTGGACCGGGTCTTCAAGGACTTCGGCGCCGAATGGCGGTTTGCCGGCTGCTCCATGTGCCTGGGCATGAATCCGGACCAGCTGGAACCCGGGGAACGCTGCGCCTCCACGTCCAACCGCAACTTCGAAGGGCGGCAGGGCAAGGGCGGACGCACCCACCTGGTCTCGCCGGTGGTGGCCGCCGCTACCGCCGTGCGCGGAACCCTCAGTTCACCCTCGGACCTGGACCCGCTGCCGGGTGCCGCCGTCGACGCCGCAGCTGCTGCCTAGGAGAGACCCCATGGAAAAAATCACCACCCACACCGGCATCGGTGTTCCGCTGCGCCAAAGCGATGTGGACACAGACCAGATCATCCCAGCCGTTTATCTGAAGCGGATCACCCGGACCGGATTCGAGGACGCACTGTTCGCCGGCTGGCGCAAGAACGAAGACTTCATCCTCAACCGGGAACCGTACAGTCGCGGCTCCGTCCTGGTGGCAGGGCCGGATTTCGGCACCGGTTCCTCGCGGGAACACGCCGTCTGGGCGTTGAAGGATTACGGATTTCGGGCCGTGCTTTCCTCCCGCTTCGCGGACATCTTCCGCGGGAACTCCGGCAAGCAGGGGCTGGTGGCCGCCCAGGTGGCCCAGGACGACATCGAGCTCATCTGGAAGGTGCTGGAAGACTCTCCCGGCACGGAAGTCACGGTGGACCTGCAGGCCCGCACGGTCCTGTGCGGCAGCGTCAGCGCCGGTTTCGAGATTGACGAGTACACACGCTGGCGGCTGCTCGAGGGCCTGGATGACATTGGGCTGACCCTGCGCCACGAGTCGGAAATCACCGGTTTCGAAGCGCAGCGGCCTTCCTACAAACCCGTCACCCTCCCGGCCCTGCCTTAGGAGGCAGGCAGCCGCCGGTTTGCCCCCGGCAGCGTTTCGTGCACCTAACCAAATCCCTATATCATTGACAGGCCCCGTCCAAGCGGGGCCTGTCCGTTTGTCCGGGCGGTGCAACGTGTCGGGAATCACCCCGACGAGGGGCCATGGCAAGGCGGCGTTATTTCAGTAAGCAGACGCTTCCTCCTATGCTTGGTTGCAGTCTCTTATTGCTTTTGGGGCCCAACTAGTTAAGAAATCAGGTGTTCATGGGTAGCGTTCTCACCATCCGAGGCGGTGTTCCTCTATCGGGGAAGGTACCGGTCCGCGGGGCGAAGAATCTGGTCCCCAAAGCCATGGTTGCGGCCCTGCTTGGCAACGGCCCGTCCCTGCTGCGCAACGTTCCGGAAATCAAGGACGTCGAGGTTGTCACCTCCCTGCTGAAGCTGCACGGCGTAGAGGTCACCAAGGACCCGGTAACCGGCGACCTCACGATGGATCCGAAGAACGCGAAAACGGCGGCGTCCAAGGACATTGACGCCCATGCCGGGGACTCGCGCATCCCGATCCTGCTGTGCGGGCCCCTGATGCACAGCCTTGGCGAGGCTTTCATTCCCGACCTTGGCGGCTGCAAGATCGGTGACCGCCCGATCGACTACCACCTGCAGATGCTGCGCAACTTCGGTGCCGTGGTGGAAAAGCGCCCCGGCGGCATTTCCATCTCCGCACCGCGCGGCCTCACCGGTGCCAAGCTTGAACTGCCGTACCCGAGCGTCGGCGCCACCGAGCAGGTGCTGCTGACCGCGGTTAAGGCCGAGGGCATCACCGAACTGCGCGGCGCTGCCGTGGAACCGGAAATCCTGGACCTGATCGCGATCCTGCAGAAAATGGGCGCCATCATTTCCGTGCAGACGGACCGCGTCATCCGCATCGAGGGTGTCACCGAGCTGACCGGGTACAACCACCGGGCGCTGCCGGACCGTAACGAAGCGGCGTCCTGGGCTTCCGCTGCCCTGGTCACCAAGGGCGACATCTATGTTGAAGGCGCGGACCAGAAGGACCTTACCGCCTTCCTGAACACCTACCGCAAGATCGGCGGCGCGTTCGACGTCGACGACGGCGGCATCCGCTTCTATCACCCCGGCGGTGCCCTGAACCCGCTGGTGCTGGAAACCGATGTACACCCCGGCTTTATGACGGACTGGCAGCAGCCCCTCGTAGTTGCGCTGACCCAGGCTGAGGGCGTCTCGATTGTGCACGAAACCGTGTATGAGAACCGCTTCGGTTTCACCGATGCACTGGTTCGCATGGGCGCCAACATCCAGGTCCACCGCGAATGCCTGGGCAGCGTCCCGTGCCGGTTCGGCCAGCGCAACTTCCTGCACTCGGCAGTTATCGCCGGCTCGGTGCAGCTGCGCGGCGCAGAAATCGACATTCCGGACCTGCGCGGCGGTTTCAGCCACCTGATCGCCGCGCTGGCAGCAGAAGGCACCTCCCGGGTGACCGGCATCGAGCTGATCAACCGCGGCTACGAGCACTTCCAGGGCAAGCTCGAGGGCCTCGGGGCGGACTTTGACGTCACGTCCGGTGTATCTGCCGGACTCCGGTAGCCTGACGCCATGAAGGAATCGACTAGGTCACGGGTAGTTTTCGCATTGCTGGCCGGGACGCTGCGGCCCGTGTTCAATGTCTTCCTGAAGAAGCACTGGCAGGGGGCGGAGAACCTGCCGCAGGATTCGGGCTTTATTGTGTGCCCGAACCACGTGACCGAAGTCGATCCCGTTGTGGTGGGGCATTTCCTGTACAACCAGGGCCACCCGCCGCACTTCATGGCCAAGGCCTCGCTGTTCAAGGCTCCCGTCCTGGGCCCAGCCTTGAAGTACAGCAACCAGGTCCCGGTGGAACGCGTGACCACCGGCGCAGCCGGGTCCCTGAATGCTGCGGGGAAGGCCCTGGCGGCCGGGCGTGCGCTGGTGATTTATCCCGAGGGGACACTGACCCGTGACCCGGACCTGTGGCCGATGAAGGGCCGGACCGGTGCGGCGCGGCTGGCCCTGCAGACCGGGGTCCCGGTTATCCCGGTTGCCCACTGGGGTTCGCAGGACCTGCTGCCCCGCTATGCCAAGCGTCCGTCGCTGTTTCCCCGCAAGGAGGTGCACCTGGTAGTGGGCAAACCGGTGGACCTCTCGGAGTTTGCGGGCCGTCCCATCACGAAGGCGGTGCTCGACGCCGCCACTGACCGGATCATGTCCGATCTCACCGACATGGTGGCCAAGCTGCGCGGGACCCAGCCGCCCGCCGAACGCTGGGATCCCGTGTCCAAGGGCCAGAAACAGATTGGCCGTTCCTTTGAAGCAGATAAACCGAAAGAGGCTGGACAGTGACCGCCAGAAGTGAGCACCCCGCCGTCGTCGCCGTGCTGGGCGCCGGAAGCTGGGGCACTGCCTTCGCCAAGATCGCCGCGGATTCCGGCGCCGGACGCGGCACCGAGGTCCGCCTCTGGGCCCGCCGGGCCGAGGTGGCCCAGGATATCAACGGCAGGCACCGCAATACGCAGTACCTCAAAGACACCGTCCTGCCCGAAAACCTGCGTGCTTCAACAGATCTCGCCGAGGTCCTTGCCGGAGCGGAACTGGTCGTCCTGGCCGTGCCCGCGCAGTCGCTGCGCGCCCAGCTGCAGGACGTTTTGCCCCTCATGCCCGCCGACGCGGTGGTGGTGTCCCTGATGAAGGGCCTGGAACGCGGTACCGACGCCCGGATGAGCCAAGTGATTGCCGAGGAACTGGGCGTTCCCGCCGAGCGCATCGCGGTGGTTTCCGGGCCGAACCTGGCCATGGAAATCGCCCGGCAGGAACCCACCGCCTCCGTGGTGGCCTGCACCGACCTTGATACGGCTGCATGGATTGCAGAGGCCTGTACCGCGCCGTACTTCCGGCCTTACACCAACGCCGATGTGGTGGGCACCGAGATAGGCGGCATCGTCAAGAACGTGATTGCCCTCGCCGTGGGCATCTGCGACGGCAAGGGCATGGGAGACAATACCAAGGCCTCGGTGATGACCCGCGGGCTGGCCGAGACCACGCGTCTTGCCCTGGCCCTGGGCGGCAACGCGGAGACCATGGCCGGCCTGGCCGGCATGGGCGACCTCATTGCCACCTGCTCGTCCCCCCTTTCGCGCAACCACACCGCGGGAACGCTGCTGGCGCAGGGCCTGAGCCTGGCCGAGGTCAACGCTTCCATGACCCAGACTGCCGAAGGCATCAAGTCCGCCCAGGCCGTCCTGGACCGGGCCACCCAGCTGGGCGTCTACATGCCCATCACCGAAAACGTCGTCGCCGTACTGCAGGGCGTAATTACTGTGGAAGAACTGGGCCCGCGGCTGCTGGCCCGTGAATTGAAATCCGAAGGTGTGTCCGCCCCGTGACTGTTGAACCCCTGCCCACCACTGCCGAAGAGCCCAGCCGTGCCGCCCGCCCCCGGGTGGCCGTCCTCTTCGGCGGACGATCCAGCGAGCACGCCGTCAGCTGCGTAACGGCTGCCGGAGTGCTGCAGGCCATTGATACGGCCAAGTACGACGTCGTTCCTATCGGCATCGCCAAGAACGGCCAATGGAGCCTGGTTGACGCAGATCCCGCCTCCTGGTCGCTGCGCTCCAGCACGCTGCCGGAGGTGGCCGTCTCCGACGACTCCGTGGTGCTTTCCTCACAGGACGGCAGCAGCGAACTCGTGGCGCACGGGCCCGGCAGCCTGCCGCGCAGCTTGGGCCGCATCGACGTCGTGCTGCCGCTGCTTCACGGACCATTTGGTGAGGACGGAACCCTGCAGGGCCTGCTGGAAATGGCCGATGTCCGCTACGTGGGCGCGGGCGTCCTGGCTTCGGCCGTGGGCATGGACAAGCACTACATGAAGGTGGTTTTCGCGGCCGCCGGGCTCGAGGTCGGCCCCTACGAAGTCATCACCGACAGGCAGTGGCGGCGCGACCCGCAGGCCTGCCTGGCCCGCGCCGGTGCGCTCGACTTCCCGTTGTTCGTCAAACCGGCCCGCGCCGGTTCCTCCATGGGCATCACCCGGGTGACCGATCCGGCGCAGCTGCCCGCCGCCATCGAAGCGGCCCGGCTGCACGACCCCAAAGTGGTTGTCGAAGCCGGGATCACCGGCCGGGAAATTGAAGTGGCCGTGCTGCAGGGCCGCGGGACCCAGGACCCGCGGACCAGCCAGCCGGGCGAGATCGCGGTGCGCGACGGCGGCCACGAATGGTACGACTTCGAGGCGAAGTATGTTGACGGTGCCGCCGTCGACCTCAGCTGCCCGGCGGACCTTCCGGCGGACATTTGCGCCCGGGTGCGTGACCTGGCCGGGGCCGCCTTCGAAGCTGTCGGCGGCGAGGGCCTGTCCCGGGTGGATTTCTTCTACACGCAGGACGGCAAGTTGACCATCAACGAGATCAACACCATGCCCGGCTTCACACCGGTCAGCATGTACCCGCAGATGTGGGCCAAATCCGGTTTGCCGTACACCGAGCTGATCGACGAGCTGATCACCCTGGCCCTGCAGCGGCCCACCGGCCTGCGGTAGGCGGCCGCCCTCGCCGGGCCGGGACCTGTCTCCGGGTAGGGTCCGCAAGTTTTCGGGTATGCCTTCCGTGGTTATTCTCAGGACCCGTGTGCCCCGTGCTGGCTACACTCGCATGTCTAGGACCGACCACGGACCCTGATGCGAGGACCGGCTATGCGTACGCACCCCTCTCCAGTTGCCCCATCCAAGGAACCCCCATCCAAGGAACACGGCCGCCGGAGGGTGGCCGTTAGGCGCGTGCGGAACGGGCTGTGGCTTGTGGCCAGCGTTGTCCTGGCCGCGGCACTGGTCCTGGGCGGCTACCTCTGGTCCTTGGCAACTGCCTTCGACGGCGGCAGGAACACCATTGTGGGGGCGCTCCCCTTGGACAAACCGCCGCGGCCTGCTGCCGCGGAAAAGTCACTGAACATCCTGCTGATGGGCAGCGAAGCAGGCAATTCCGGCAGCGCCGAGGCGGCACCGGACATGATGATGCTCCTGCACCTTCCCGGCGACCGAAGCGGGGTCTATGCACTGTCCATCCTGCCCGGTACTTCCGTGGACGTGCCCGGCTACGGCACCCGCCGGCTCGATTCGGCCATGTCGCTTGGCGGGGTCCCCCTGACCGTGGCAAGTGTGCAGAATATGTTCAACACCCCGATCGACCATGTAGCCATCATCGATTTCGAAGGCTTTCGGGGGCTCACGAGCGCACTCGGCGGAGTCACCGTGAACAACGGCACGGCATTCTCCTCCGGGGGAGCCAACGGCGACTATTTCCCCTCCGGACCGATCACCTTGGAAGGGGATGCTGCGCTCAACTACGTCCGGACCGGTCAGGGTTTCACGGATGGCGACATACAGCAGGTGAAGAACCAGCAGGCATTTGTTGCAGGTATCGTCGACGGGATGCTGACCCGTGGTCCGCTCAACAACGCCGTGACCGCGCGGGGCGCCATCAGCGACTTTGCTCCTTTCCTCAGCGTCGATGCAGGCCTGGACTCCCGCACGCTGGGAAGCATGGCAGTGAGCCTGCGGAGCATGCGGTCCCAGGACGTGCACATGTTCGCCCTGCGGACCAGCAACGGTGCCGGGGCGGACGGCGGGCCGGTACAGATCGCGGATCCCGGCCAGCTCGCCGGTATCTCCGGCGCCTTGGCTTCGGATACGGTTGCGGACTATGTCCAGGCAGCGGGAAGCGGCGCCGACTAAGCCGGAGGCTATCCGTCCAGTTCCAGGGTGTCCTCCGGGCTGAGGCACTGCGAGGTGGGCTCGATCTTCGATACCGCGTTCTGCAGTTGGACCAGGATGGTGGAAGAAGCCACTTCGTTGGGGTTAAAGACCACCTCCACGGCCGGTTCGCGGCCGTATGTTGTGGCGGTCCAGGTGTCTTCGTTTTCGCGCAGCACCCAGTCCACGCCGTTGACCTCGGCACACGGGTCCGTGGTGGGCCCGGGCACGGGCACGCCGCACCGGAGGATCGCCTTGGACGGATCGCCCCAGGCCGCCGTTGACTGGCTGGCGGTGTCCCGCAGCCGGTAGCCGGCCATTTCATCAGGCAGGGCCACCATTACGGCGGCGCAGTCTGGATTGGCGGCATCCGGGGCGGCATCAACATTGGCTGTCGCAGTGCAGGCCGTGGCGGAGACGGCCACCAGCAGCAGTACCGCGGGCAAAGCGTAGGACTTCATGCATCAAGGGTATCCGGCACGCCGAGGGGGACCGGAATCGGTCCCGGGATGCCCATGTATATACTTCGAACCCCGACGAGCGGAGGACGACTGTGAGCGAGCACCGGCTACCACCCGAATCTGACGCTAAGCATCCCGTACGCACCGCTTTGACCGTGATGCTCAGTGTTGTACTGGTTGCCGCCCTCGCGGCCGGCGGCTATCTGTGGCACCTGGCCCGGACCTTCGACTCGGGGAAGCAGACGCTTACCGGTGCCCTGCCTGCCGGCAGCCCGCAGAAGGACCCGGCTGCCGGGGATTCGCAGAATTTCCTGTTGATCGGCAGCGACAGCCGCGACCCGGGCTCGGACAACGCACGGTCCGACACCATGATGCTGGTGAACATTCCGGCGGACGGGAGCGGTGTCTACGTGATGTCGATTATGCGTGACACGTGGGTGGACGTACCCGGCCACGGCGCGAATAAGATCAACGCAGCCATGGCGCTGGGCGGTGTTTCCCTCACGGTGGAAACCGTCCAGGAGCTTTTCGACGTCCCGATCGACCACGTGGTGGTCATTGATTTCGAAGGATTCAAGGGGCTCACGGACTCGCTGGGCGGTGTCACGCTGGAAAACCATACGGCCTTCACCTCGCGTGAACCGGGCGCAGAGTATTTTGCGGCCGGAAGCATCCGGGTGCAGGGAGAGTCCGCATTGAAGTACGTACGGGAACGGTATGCCTTTGCCGACGGCGACTACCAGCGGGTGCGCAACCAGCAGGCTTTTGTGCGGGGCCTCCTGAACGGGATCATGGCCCGGGGGACGCTGCTGAATCCGGTGAAGGTCAATGAGATCGTGGGCGGAATGTCGCCGTACCTCAGCGTGGACGAGGGCCTGGACGCGGTGGCAGCCGGGCGCCTGGGCGTGAGCCTGCGCAAGGTAGGGCCGGAGGATGTGCACATGTTTACCTTGCCTAACGAAGGGGTGGGCACCTCACCGGACGGACAGTCCATTGTGCTGCCTGACTACGCTGCCATCGCGGAAATAGGGGCAGCCCTGGACGGTGGCACTATGGCCGGGTACCCGGGAGCCTCCGGCGCAGGGAAAGGGTGAATTGTTATCGGTTCTGTCACCGCCCTGCGGTAGGCTTCCTAATGACATAAACGGTTAGCGGCAAAGACGGCGAAGACCGGACGGGACGGGCCCCAGATGAGTGGCACAAGCAGGAAACGGGACTACTTTGCAGACTAAGATCACCGCCAACGCGCAAGCGCTGAAGCGATGGTTGAGCAACGCAGAGGTGTCCCTTGGCAACCACAGCGACCGCCTCAATGCCATCAACATTTTTCCGGTGGCCGACGGCGACACCGGCACCAACCTGTACCTGACACTTTGCGCCGCCGCCAAGGCAGCTGCCGAAACCGATACAGCCGACATCGGCGAACTGCTGGGAACCGCAGGCCGCGCCGCCATGGAAGATGCCCGCGGCAACTCCGGCACCCTGTTTTCGGTCTTCCTCACGTCCATGGCCGAACCCCTGGCCGGCGCCGTCCGGTTGTCCGCCCCGCTGCTCGCCTCTGCTTTGCAGCGCGCCCAGCTCCGGTCCTGGTCGGTGCTCAGCGATCCCGTCCCGGGCACCATGCTCTCGGTCCTGGAAGCGGCAGCCCATGCTGCCTCGGACAGTGAAGCCGCCGTCACCGGCGATGACAGCAACGTAGGCCTGGCAGTGACTCTGCGGGCCATGCTGGACGCTGCCCTTGCCGCCGTCGTCCACACCGAAAACCAGCTGGACGCGTTGGCGGAAGCCCGGGTGGTGGATGCCGGCGGCGTCGGCTTCCTGCTGGTGCTTGACGCGCTCCGCGCCGCAGCCCTGGGCGAGGAGCTGCAGGAGGAACTGCTGGACGGCCTGCACGGCTACGATGTCCAGGATCCGCACATCCACGCGCATATGCCCCGGATGGAGGGCGTCGAAGTTATGTGCACCATCAATCTCAGTCCGCTGGACGCCGCCACCCTGCGGCTGCAGCTCGATGAGCTGGGCGACTCGGTGATCATGAGCGCCGTCAGCCCCGTTGCGGACGGTTACCGCTGGCGGGTGCACGTGCACACCCCGGAGGCCGGCGCCGCCATAGAGCTGCTGCGCGGGCTGGGCGAGCCGATGAACCTGACCATCACGGAGCTCTCCGCGGACGGACACGAAACCAAGGAGATCCCCGAGAACCAGGAAATCCCCGGGGCGCATGGACTCTAGGCTTCCCGCAGAACTGGATTTCCCGCTCGACCGCCGCATCGGCAAGCCGTCCGCGACGAAGCTGGACAAGCAGCTGGGCCTCAAGACGGTCGGCGACCTGCTGCACCACTTCCCCCGGCGCTACCTCGAACGCGGGGAGCTCACGCCCATTGCCGAAATACCCTTCGACGAAGATGTCACCCTGATAGCCCGGGTGCAGAGCAACAACCGGCGGCAGATGCGCGCCCGCAAGGGAATGATCGTGGAGGTGGTGGTCACCGATGACACCGACGGCAGCCTCGGCCAGCTGCACCTGACGTTCTTCAACGGATTCAACGCATCCAAGGAGCTGGCCGTAGGCACCCGGGCGATGTTCTCCGGCAAAGTGGGCGCCTACAAGGGCCAGCTGCAGCTCACCAACCCCAGCTATGTCCTGCTGGATGAAGACACCGTGGACGAGGAAGAGCTCAAACGCCCCATTCCCGTGTACCCGGCCACAGCCAAACTCGCCAGCCCGCAGATTGCCAAGTCCGTGGCCATGCTCCTGGACACCATGGAGACGGACCGGCTGCGCGATCCGCTCCCCGCCGCAATCCGGAGCCGGGAACGTTTTCCCGGCCTGGTAGAGGCGTATAACCGGATCCACCGCCCCGCCACCATGGAAGAGGCCTACGCCGCACGGCACCGGTTCCGCTACCAGGAAGCCCTGGTGCTGCAGACCGCGCTGGCCCGCCGTCGGGCGCTGACCGCTGAGGAAGAAGCCACGGCCCGCCCTGCCGTGCCCGGCGGCCTGCTGGACCGGTTTGATGCCTCCCTGCCCTTCACGCTCACCAACGGGCAGGCCGAAATCGGCCGGGACCTTTCCCGGGAACTGGCCGGAGACCACCCGATGAACCGGCTGCTGCAGGGCGAAGTGGGGTCGGGCAAGACCCTGGTGGCGCTGCGGGCCATGCTGCAGGTGATCGACGCCGGAGGGCAGGCCGCCCTGCTCGCCCCCACGGAGGTACTGGCAGCCCAGCACTACGAATCTATTACCGCCATGCTTGGCCCGCTGGGCCGTGGCGGACAGTTGGACGGTGATCCGGACGGCACCCGGGTGACCCTGCTGACCGGTTCCATGAACACTGCGGCACGCCGGGCGGCACTGCTGGATGCGGCCAGCGGAGCCGCGGGAATCATCATCGGCACCCACGCGCTGCTCTCGGAGCACGTCTCCTTCGCCGACCTCGGCCTGGTGGTGGTGGATGAACAGCACCGGTTCGGCGTGGAGCAGCGGGACGTGCTGCGCACCAAGGGGCACAGCACCCCGCACCTGCTGGTGATGACGGCAACCCCTATTCCGCGCACCGTCGCCATGACTGTGTTCGGCGACCTTGAGGTGTCCACGCTGACCGAACTGCCGGCCGGGCGGGCACCGATTTCCACGTTCGTCTCTCCGCTGGCCGAAAAGCCGCAGTGGGAGCAGCGGATCTGGGCCCGCGCACGGGAAGAAATCGACGCCGGGCGCCAGGTCTACGTTGTGTGCCCCAAGATCGGAGACAAGGAAGAAGAGCCGGGCAGCGAGCTGGCGCTCTTTGACCCTGCCGAATCGCCGGCCGGCGGCGAACGGGCGCCGAAGCAGCAGTTGGCCTCCGTCACGGAAATGACGGAGTACCTGGCCACGGTCCCCGCCCTCGCCGGAAAAACAGTGGCGGCGCTGCACGGCCGGCTGGACCCGGCGGAGAAACACGAAGCGATGGCGGCCTTCAATGACGGTGACGTGGACGTGCTGGTCTCCACCACCGTCATCGAGGTGGGCGTGGACGTTCCCAACGCCTCCCTCATGGTGATCATGGATGCGGACCGGTTCGGCATCTCCCAGCTGCACCAGCTGCGCGGCCGGGTGGGCCGCGGCGGGTTGCCCGGCACCTGCCTGCTGGTCACCAGCCTGGAACCGGGCCATCCCAGCCGGGAACGGCTGGAAGCGGTTGCCGCGACCACCGACGGCTTCGAGCTCTCCCGCAAGGACCTGGAACTGCGCCGCGAGGGCGACATCCTGGGTGCCAGCCAGTCCGGCGGGCGCTCCACACTGAAGCTGCTGCGGGCGGTGCAGGACGAAAAGGTCATCGAAAAGGCACGGGCTGATGCCGTCGCCCTGGTTGCGGAGGACCCGGACCTGCGGGAGTATCCGGCCCTGGACGAGGCGATCGAGGCGTACCTGAACCCCGAGGCCGAAGCCTTCCTGGAACGCGGATAAAGTGAAGGCATGAGCCGCATTATTGCCGGGACCGCCGGCGGATCCACCTTGTTCAGCGTTCCGGGCGACGGAACCCGTCCCACCACGGACCGGGTCAAGGAAGCACTGTTCTCCCGCCTGGAATCCTACGAGGTGCTGCAGGGCGCCCGGGTACTGGACCTGTTCGCCGGTTCGGGAGCACTGGGTGTGGAAAGCGCCAGCCGCGGAGCCGAGGCCGTGGACCTGGTGGAGCTTGCAGACAAGGCCGCGGCCACCTGCCGGCGCAACGCAGAACTGGTCAACAAGCTGCTGGGCTCCAACCGGGTGAACGTGCACCGGGCCAAGGCGGAAACATTCCTGCTGCGTGTGCCCGAAGAAGTCCGGTGGGACCTGGTCTTCATCGATCCCCCCTACGCCCTGACGGAGGCCGAACTGGAAACGGTCCTGGCGCCGCTGGCGAAACACCTGTCCGAGGGCGCCGTCGTGGTGCTGGAACGATCCACCCGCTCCGATGAGCCGGTCTGGCCGGCGGGGCTGGAACGCTTCAGCGAGCGTAAGTACGGCGAGACCACCCTGTGGTTCGCCGAGCCCGCGCAGCAGGCCGGTTAGCCGCGCCCGCTAGGATCCCGAGGCAAACACGTCCAGGTCCTCGCCCGTGAGCACCGCAGCAGGATGCGGGCCGGCGGCCAGTAGCTGCCGGGTCCATTCCTCCGGCCACGGGAACGGGGTTGCCGCCAGCACGATGTTGCCGGGGTAACGGCCGGTAAACATGTCGGCCGGGCCCAGCGCGGCCACCGCTCCGCGGCCGGCACGTTCCAGGGCTGCCGCCAGTTCGCGGATCTGCCTGCGGGCGAACGCCAGCGGCGGATCGTCTCCCACATTGACCAGCAGCACGCCGTTGGGGGAGAGCAAGGCGGCCAGCTCCGCGTAGAAGTCCGACGTCGTCAGGTGCCCGGGTGCATCGGCGCCGGCAAAGATGTCCAGGACAACGGCGTCGAACTCCTGCCCGGTAAAGCGGTCCAGCGATTCACGGGCATCACCGATCACCGTCTGCAGATCCGTTCCCTCCGGCAGCGGAAGGTGGGCCAGGACAAAGTCCAGCAGTTCCCGTTCCAGCTCCACTGCGGCCTGCCGGGAACCGGGACGGGTGGCCTGCAGGTATCGGGCAAGGGTCAGGGCGCCGGCACCCAGATGCAGGGCGCGCACCGGCTCCCCGGCGGGCCGAACCAGGTCCAGGACGTTGCCCATGCGGCGCAGGTATTCATAGAAGATCTCCCCGGGCCGGGCCAGGTCTACGTGGGACTGTTCCGCCCCGCCGATGCTCAGCACATAGGCGCCCGGCGTGAAGCCGTCTTCCGTGATGGTGGCGTGGGCTCCGATGCCGCGCAGCAGCCGTGAGGCGTTCACAGGGCACCGCCCAGCCCGGCCAGGCGTTCTGATGCCTGCTCCAGGACCTCGAACTTTTTGCAGAACGCGAAGCGCAGCAGTGAGCGTGTGCGCTGCGCGCCGTCCGCGTGGCAGAACACTGCCACCGGGATGGCCGCCACACCGATCAGCTCCGGGAGCCGGCGGGCAAGCGCGGTGGCGTCCGTGATGCCCAGGGCGGAGGTATCCGCGGTGAGGAAGTAGGTTCCGGAGGAAGGCAGGACGGTCATGCCCGCTGCGCGCAGCCCCTCGCCGAGGAGGTCGCGTTTGGCTTTCAGGGTAGCCGCGGCCTCCGTGAAGTAGGCATCGGGCAGGCCCAGGCCAACCGCAACGGCGTACTGGAACGGGGTGCCGGAGGTGTAGCTCAGGAAGGTCTTGACCGTCCGGACCGCGGACACCAGCGGTGCCGGGCCGGTGAGCCAGCCGATCTTCCAGCCCGTCACGGAGAACGTCTTGCCGGCGGAGGAAATGGTCAGTGTCCGCTCGGCCGCCCCCGGCAGGGTGGCGACGGGGATGTGCTGCGGCCCGAAGGTGAGGTGTTCATACACTTCATCGGTGACGATCACGGCGTTGTACCGCGCCGCCAGGTCCACGACCTGCTGGAGCACTTCGCGCGGCAGGACGGTCCCGGTGGGGTTGTGCGGGTTGTTCACCAGCACCACCCTGGTGCGCTCGCTGAACGCGGCCTCCAGCGCGCCGTCGTCGGGCAGGAAATGCGGGGCCTGCAGGGCAACGGTGGTGTGCGTGGCGCCGCTGAGGCCGATCACGGCACCGTAGGAATCGTAGAACGGCTCGAAGGTCAGCACTTCGTCTCCCGGGCCGGCCAGCGCCAGCAGCGCCGATGCGATGGCCTCGGTGGCTCCGGTGCTGACAATCACCTCGGTTCCGGGATCCACGGCCAGGGAGTAGAAGCGGTCCTGGTGGGCGGCGATGGCTTCGCGCAGCACCGGCAGTCCCTGGCCCGGCGCGTACTGGTTGGCGCCGGAAGCAATGGCGGCGCGGGCGGCGTCGAGCATTTCCGCCGGGCCGTCCTCGTCCGGGAACCCCTGGCCGAGGTTGATGGCGTTGTGCCGGCCGGCCGTGGCGGTAATTTCTTCGAAGATCGTCACGCCCAGGTTGCCGTCTGCTGCGAGCAGGTTGGCGCCGGCGGCGGTGCGCTGCCAGGGCGCGGGGCCGGCTGCCTGCCGGGAGCGGAGCAGGGACGCGGGGGTGGAGAAACTCATTCTTCCAGTATTACCCTGCCGGACCCGGTAGATTCGACTTATGCGACGCGCTGTATGCCCAGGTTCCTTTGACCCTATCCACAACGGCCATATTGAGGTCATTGCCCGCGCGGCAAGCCTCTTTGACGAGGTCATTGTGGCGGTGTCCACCAACTATGCGAAGAAGTACCGTTTCCCGGCCGGGCAGCGCCTGGAACTGGCGGCCGAGGCACTGGGCTCGCTGCGCGGGGTATCCGTGGTTCCCATGGGGGAGGGGCTGCTGGCGGAGTTCTGCCGCGAGCACGGTGCCGGCGCCATTGTGAAGGGCCTGCGGTCCGTCCAGGACTACCAGTACGAACTGCCGATGGCCGTGATGAACCGGCACCTCACCGGCGTCGAAACCGTCTTCCTGCCCGCCGAGGGAAGCTATACCCACCTCTCCTCCTCCCTGATCAAGGAGGTCGCCGCCCTGGGCGGAGACATCAGCGGATTTGTCCCGGCAGCCGTGCTCAAGCGCCTGCTTGCCGCCGATTAGCTCTTGGCCCGCAGGCGGGTAAACTGGACCTCGGAGTTCCGTGCATGCGCGGGCTCCGTGGCTGCAGCGCAGCCGCAGTTTGAGAGATTCCGGCAAGTCAGGCTAAGATGATATGTCGGTCTATGTTCTACAGGAGTTCTCATTAGCGAATTTTCGCGGTCCAATCCGAATACACCCCTGGCAATCAACGTCAGGGACCTCGGGCGCAGCCCGGGAACGATGCGGACCTTGCATGAACATGTACCGGCACCGAAAGACTTCGGTGTTGCGCTTATCGGCGTTCCGGAAGGATCCGAGCTCGAGGTTGACTTGAGGTTGGAGGCCGTGCACGAAGGGATTCTGGTATCCGGCGTAGTCATCGCTCCCGTAAGGGGCGAATGCGGCAGGTGCCTGAAGCCACTCGCGTACGACCAAGAAGTCGATGTGCAGGAACTCTTCTACTACGAGGACGCTGAGTCCTTCGAAGAAGACGAGGAAGAAGAGCAACGCCGGATCGAGCGAGATGTCATCGATCTTGAGCCGGTATTGCGGGACGCCGTGGTTCTTACCATGCCGTTCCAGCCGGTGTGCCGGGAAGACTGCCCAGGCCTTTGCTCCGAATGCGGAGCGCGCCTAGAGGAGGATCCGGGTCACCACCATGAAGCAGTGGATCCTCGCTGGGCAGCCCTCGCAGGGTTGACCGGCACGGCCGCAGAAGATACTGCGGCACCAAGTACAGAGTCAGACGAGAGAGAAGAGAGTTAGCCGTGGCTGTTCCGAAGCGGAAAATGTCCCGCGCGAATACACGTGCACGCCGGTCCCAGTGGAAGGCGACCGCGCCCAACCTGGTGAAGACCGTGGAGAACGGCCGCGTCACCTATAGCCTGCCGCACCAGGCCAAGGTCGTCACCGATTCCGCCGGCACCGCGCTGTTCCTTGAATACAAGGGCCGCAAGGTCGCGGACGTCTAAGACCAGTGTTCGGCCCTGCCATGCACACCTTTAGGGGAACCGCTGCCAGGGCCGTGAATACTGCTTTTCGGGTTGTATCCAAAAAGTGAAGAATACTGAAGAGCTTATGAAGCGTCTCGGTGTCGATATCGACGCCGGGACGCTTCGTCTTGCGCTCACGCACCGCTCCTACGCTTACGAGCAGGGCGGCATCCCCACGAACGAACGCCTCGAATTCCTTGGCGATTCCATTCTGGGGTTCTCGGTAACCGATGCGCTCTACCGGGATAATCCTGACCTTTCCGAGGGGGAGCTGGCCAAGCGCCGCTCCGCCGTCGTGAGTACCCGCGCCCTGGCCGGCATTGCCCGCGACCTGGGGCTGGGCGAATACATCCTGCTCGGCCAGGGTGAAAAGCTCACCAACGGACGCGACAAGTCCTCCATCCTCGCGGACACCACGGAAGCCGTTATCGGCGCCGTATATCTGGACCACGGGATTGAAACCGCACGCCAGATGGTGATGCGGCTGGTGGGACCGCTCCTCTCCGACGCCGATGCCCTGGGCGCCGGTACGGACTGGAAAACGAGCATCCAGGAGATCGCCGCGAGCCGGAAAATGGGCGACATCGAATACCGTGTCACCGGTTCCGGCCCGGACCACTCACGCAGCTTCGTTGCCGTGCTCCATATTGGGGATACGGCCTTCGGCACGGGTACCGGCCACTCCAAGAAGGAAGCGGAGCAGGAAGCTGCCGCCGCGTCCTGGAAGATGATCAATTCCAGGGAAGCCGACGCCGCGGCTGCCGGTTCCTAGGGCGGTTCCGCCGTGCCTGAGCTTCCCGAAGTCGAGGTTGTCCGGCGCGGACTCGCCTCCTGGGTCCGCGGCCGGACCATCACCGGCGTCGAGATCCTGGACGCCCGCTCCGTGCGGCGCCACGCTGCCGGTCCCGAGGACCTGGCAGGCAACCTTGAGGGCGCCGTGGTCACCGACGTCGTGCGCCGCGGCAAGTTCCTGTGGCTTCCGCTGGTCGAGGAGGATCACGACGGCGTGCCGTCTCTGGCGCTCATGGCGCATCTGGGGATGAGCGGCCAACTGCTGATGGAAGACTCCGCGCTGCCGGACGAGAAGCACCTCAAGGTGCGCTTTTCGCTCAGTCCGGCGGTCGACGACGCCGGTGCGGCCATGCCCTCCGAGCTGCGGTTCGTGGACCAGCGGATTTTCGGCGGCGTGTTCCTCACCGACCTGGTGCCGACGCCCGACGGCGCTCCCGGCGGCCTTTCCGAAACCGGACTGCCGCTGGTGGCGCAAGAGGCGGCGCACATTGCCCGAGATCCGCTGGATCCGGCCTTTTCCTTCGATGACTTTTACCGCCGGCTGCGTGCCCGGCGGACCGGGATCAAGCGTGCCCTGCTGGACCAGGGGCTGGTGTCCGGGGTGGGGAACATCTATGCGGATGAATCCCTGTGGGCTGCGCGGATGCACTTTGCCCGGCCCACGGACACCATGCGCCGTGCGGACGCGCTGCGGCTGATTGAAGCGGTGCAGGACGTGATGACCCGGGCGCTTGATGCCGGCGGGACGAGCTTCGATTCCCTGTACGTGAATGTCAACGGGGCGTCCGGCTACTTCTCCCGGTCCCTGAACGCCTACGGCCGGGAGGGGGAGCCGTGCCTGCGGTGCGCTTCCCTGGGGCGAAATACGCTGATCCGCCGGGATTCCTTTATGAACCGGTCCTCATACAGCTGTCCGGTGTGCCAGCCGCGGCCGCGGAACGGGCGCTGGTAGCCAACACTACCGACGTTCCACGAACTGGAGCGGATGTCCGTCCGGGTCCTCCACGAACGCCACCCGGAGCCTTCCGTCCAGGAACGGGTGGGGACCCTCAAGGTCCTTTGCGCCGGCGTTGAGGGCCGTGGCATAGGCTGCAGCGACGTCGTCGGTCCACAGGGTGAGGCATGCCCGGTGACTCTTGGCCACCGGGGTGAGTTTGTGTTCCTGGGCGGCGGGTCCGGGCAACGCCAATCCGAGTTCGAAGCCTTCCAGCGACATTTCGATTTTGAACGGCGTCGAGTCCGGTCCTGCTGCCCGGAACTTCTCCACGAAGCCGAGGGCGGCGTAAAAGCGTGCTGCCCCTTCCGTGTCGGCCACGAACAGGATGATCTGCGGGTCGAAGATCCTCACGATTGTCCTTTTGTTGTGTGCGCATGGAATACATCCGTGCGGAAGGTGGCCAGCGCGTCGGCCAGCATCCGATGTCCCTGCCGCTCGAACGCATGGTCGCCGGTTTGGTAGGCCCACACCGCGGTGGAGACTGCTTCGCGCAGCAGCGTCATATGCCAGAGTTCCATGTCGCTGTCATCTTCCCGCACGCCGTCCCCGAGGCCTGCACCGTAGCCTGCCACGAAGGCACCCTTCAGTTGCGGGTGGGTGCGCCATTGCTGGCTGCCAGTCGGCAGAAGTCCGTGACAGCCGGGCGGAACGCAAACCGGCCGAAATCGATGATCCTCAGTTCCGCGCCATGAAGCAGCCAGTTGCGCGGCTGCCAGTCGCCATGGGTTGGCACCACCGCCACCGGCTTTGGCGAATAGGCGGCAAGGATGGTCCTGGCGTCTTCCACGTGGGACTTCTCGATGCGGTGTGGCCGTTTCAGCCAAGACAGCGCCTTGGCCGTTGCTGCGCTCTCATAGCCCTTGTTGGTATGCGAGGTCTGATCATGGAACTGACGCAGCAGCGAACCCGCCTGGTGATGAACTTCCGGGTCATGCTCGGCCGTGGTCCCCTCCGCCAGCGATCCATCGAGATATTCCGTGACGAGGACCGTCTGGGCGAGGTCCGAGCGGACGAGCCGCGGTGCACGGTTCTGCCGGCTCCATACCCGCGTCCATGATTCATGCGCCGCGATCTCGCGTCCGATGTGGTGGTTGGAAAGACCGGCGGCTTTGACGACGTACCGGCGCTCCCCGGATTCGACTTCCAGTACCGCTGTGTCCGAGAGGGCCCAGGAGAGATCCCGGATGAGGCGAACCCCCGGCAGCCACTGTTGCACAAGCTCACCCTGGCTCATGCTCAGTTGGTTCCGGTGCCAGGTTTCCATTCCAGCAGGCTAGCGGCTCTGTTGTCCGGTTCTGCGTATATCCGTATGTGCGGCTTAGCATCGGAGCATCGGCCTCCCGGGCTGAGTGGCCGCGAACAGAGCAAAAACAGGTAGCGGAACAGGTACTTCTGCCCTGTTTTACCGCTGCCCCGCCGCCTAAAATCGAATACATGTTCGAATACTCGTCGCCTCAGGAGCACCGGCCGGCCGGCACTGCCGTAGCTGGCAGCGCCATGGTGCATGGCTGGGTGGAGGTGCTGGTTGACCAAGCTGGCCTGGTGTCGGGAGCGGAACCGGAGGACAGCGAACTCATCGACCGGATACGGGCACTCGAGGAACTGAAAGCCGCCGCCTCAGCCGCCCAGGCCCGGGCCGCCGCAGAGTTTGATGCTTCCCAGCGCCGGAAACAGGCCGCAGCAGGAATGCGCCGTGAGGATGTGGGCCGCGGGATCTCTTCACAGATTGCGTTGGCACGCAGGGAGTCTCCGAACCGAGGCGGGCGGCTGCTGGGCTTCGCAAAGCCCTAACGTCCGAGATGCCGTGCACCTTGCAGGCCTTGACCACCGGCGCTATCAGCGAATGGCGGGCAACGTTGCTCGTTCGGGAGACGGCGTGCCTCAGTGTGGAGGACCGGCAGCGGGTAGATGCAGAAGTTGCCGGAGACCCCCGCGTGCTGGAAACACTGGGTGACCGCCAGATCATTGCCCGGGCCAGAGGCGCCGCCTACCGGCTGGATCCGAAGGCCGCCGTAAACCGGGCAGCCAAAGCCGCCTCCGAGCGGTTCGTCTCCTGCCGCCCCGCTCCGGATACCATGACCTACCTGACCGGGCTGCTGCCCGTGGCCCAGGGAGTCGGCGTTTATGCGGCCTTGTCCCGTGAAGCGGATCGCCTCCGTGCGGCGGGGGATGCCCGGGGGCGGGGCCAGATCATGGCCGATACCCTCGTGGAGCGGATTACCGGCCAGACCGATGCGGGCCAGATGAAGGTGGAAGTGCAGCTGGTCATGTCGGACCGGACGCTGTTGCGCGGAGAATCGGAGCCCGCACTTGTCCCGGGGTATGGTCCCGTGCCTGCGCAGTGGGCGAGGGACCTGCTGCGGGGGAGCGGGAGAGACGGGGATAACGGCCGGACGCGCCGCGGAGACGAGGACAGCGGAGGGGGACGCAGCAGGAACACCGGCGCCGGCCAGTCAGGGCGGGGGCAGTCGAAGCGGGACAAAAGCGCAGAACGCTGGATCCGGCGGCTCTATGCGGATCCGTCAAGCGGGCAGCTGGTCGCAATGGACACCCGTGCCCGGCTGTTCCCTGAATCGATGGCCCGCTTCATCGCTGCGCGGGACCAAACCTGCCGCATGCCGTGGTGCGGGGCACCGATCCGGCAGATCGACCATGTACATCCGCACAAGGACGGCGGGGTCACCAGTATCGTGAATGGCCAGGGACTGTGCGAGGCATGCAACCAGGCCAAGGAAGCACCTGATTGGCGTGTCCGGCCGGTTCACCAGCCGGGGCCGCACGTGGTCGAGACCATCACCCCAACGGGGCACACCTACCAGTCCTCGGCACCGCCGCTGCCCGGATCGCCTCAAGACCGGATGGGGAACGGGCCCGCCGTGGATCCAGGGCCTCCGCGCTTCGCAGGCGGAACCTTGGAAGTCTGCGTTGTGGACTACCTGAGGGCGGCTTAGCCGGCGCGCTAGTGGTCTGCGAGCTCCGCCAGGACCGCATCAGTCAACGGAGGCCAGACCTCGGCAGCCCACGGACCGAAGTCCCGGTCAGTGAGGCAAACGGCTGCTGAGCGGGCTTCGGGGTCTACCCAAAGGAAGGTACCGGACTGACCGAAATGGCCGAATGTCCTCGGGGAGCTGTTGGCACCGGTCCAGTGCGGAGACTTGCGGGCGCGGATTTCAAAGCCGAGACCCCAGTCGTTCTCCTTCTGCCGGCCGAACCCGGGAAGTACCCCCGCCAAGCCCGGGAAGACCACATGGGTCGCTTCCGCGAGCCGGTCCGGATCAGTCAGCGTGGGGGACTGAAGCTCCGCGGCAAAGCGGGTCAGGTCGGCCGCGGTAGACACCGCTCCGGCAGCGGGGGATCCCTCCAAGCGGGTGGACGCCATGCCCAGCGGGCTCAGCACACCTTCACGCATGTAGTCGGCAAACCCGATCCCTGTTTCCGCCTCGAGGGTTTCCCCGAGCACTTCGAAGCCGGCATTGGAATACAGCCGCCGGGTACCGGGGGTATACCGGACCGTGCGCTCGCCAAAATCGTACCCGCCGGAATGGGCCAGCAGGTGCCGTACGGTTGACCCTTCCGGGCCGGCCGGCTGGTCCAGTTCCAGCGCGCCCTCATCCAGGGCAATCAGGACCGTGTAGGCGCTGAGCAGTTTGGTGACGGACGCCAAGCGGTACGGACGGTCTTGGTCGCCGGCAGTGCCCAGCACTTCGCTGTCCGCTCCGAGGACAGCTACGGAAACATTGTCCACCGGCCACGATTCAACCGCAGCGAGACTCCTCACCGGGCCACCCCGCCGCCGTAATGGAGCGCAAGCCGGGCCATACCGTCTTCGATCGACACCTCAGGCGTCCAGTCCAGCACCTCCCGGGTTTCGCGCTGGTCAAACCAGTGCGACGTCGAAAGCTGCTCGGCCAGGAAACGCGTCATGGGGGGCTCGTCGTGAACCAGCCCGCGGCGCCCTGCGGCCAGCCATACACGTTCGATGACGCTGCCGGCTTTACGGGCGGCCACGCCGGGCACGCTCCAGCGGGGAGCGCTTACACCGGCGGCGGCACAAATCCCGGCGATCAGCTCACCGACAGGACGCGGCTGGCCGTTGGTCACCACCAGCGCCTTGCCCTGGGCGGCGTCCATCCGTTCCAGTCCCCGGACGATCGCGGAGGCGGCGTTGTCGATGTACGTGGTGTCGATCAGGGCTGCACCGGCGTCCAGCAGCGGCAGTCGGCCGGACCGTGCACGGTCAATGACCCGTTCCACCAGCTGGGTGTCACCAGGGCCCCAGACGATGTGCGGCCGGATGGCTGCCACCCGGAATTCGGCCGAGTTCGCGGCCAAGGCCAGCAGTTCGGCCTCGGCTTTGGACGAGGCGTAAAAACCGCGGGCCCTTTCGGGGTCGGCCTTGCCTGCGCCGGCGCCGGCAATTGGTTCACCAAAGTGGGCCACGGACGGAGAGGAAACGAAGACGACGTCGCGTACCCCGGCTTCCCGGGCTGCCTTGAGCAGTATCTGGGTTCCGAGGATGTTGGTTTCTTCGAACTCCTGCCATTCGCCCGTAAAGGACACCTTGGCGGCAAGGTGGATGACGGCGTCCATGCCCTCCACGGCACGGGCAGCAGCCTTGGGATCCGCCACGGACCCGGCCACGAAATCCGTTCCGGGCAGCCCGGGACGGCGCTGCAGGGTGCGTACCTTGTGTCCCTTGGCAGCAAGCAGCTCAGCGACGGCGCCGCCAAGCAGGCCGCTGGCACCGGTCACCAGGACGTTGCGGGGCGCCAGGTTGCCGGAGGTGCTCATCGGGAAGCCTCCTCAAAGACAGGCAGCGATCCGGAGCCGCCGGCGGTACCGGCTGAGGAACCGTCAGCGTCCGCAGAAGCAGGAACCGCGGGGCCGCCCTTGCCGTGCTTGCTCTGCTTTCCAAGCTTTGGCACCGGCCCCCCGGCCAGCAGCTGCGAGGCCCAGCCGGCCAGCGCGGTTCGGTCGATCTTGGAGTTGTGCCGGATGTCGGTGGGCATCGCCGGCAGCACCAGCACCGCGGCGAGGTCAATGCCGCACAGCTCCAGTACCTGTGACCGGACCTTGGCGGACAGATCCGCAGCGGCCGTTCCAGCCCGCCGGACCGGCGGCGAGGTTTCCAGTACGGCAACAGGGACCTGGGCCCCGGCCGGTCCGACGCCGACCACGGCCACCCGGCCCACGCCGTCGACCGACTCGGCAGCCTGCTCAGCGGCTACCGGCGTGCGGACGCCCTCTGCGGTGGTGAGGATGTGCCCCAGGCGGCCCTCCACCCACAGCCGTCCGTCCCCGTCGAGGTGGCCGACGTCGCCGGTGCGGTGCCAGCCGGTAATCGAAGAACTGTGGCGCTCGGTAATCCAGAGCCTGTCATACCGGTCCTTCACATGCGGGGCACGGACAAGGATTTCGCCGGTACGGTTCGCCGTGGTCAGCGGGTCGCTGCCCACCGAACCATCGGGGAACACCTCGGCAATGGCCACCTCGGCACGGGACACCGGGGTGCCAACACAGACGCCGTTGCCGGAGCCCGCAGCACGGATGCCCGCCAGGCTGATGTCCGTCACCGGCAGCGCCTCGGTCATACCGTAAGGCGTGTGCAGCGACGCGTTGGGCACCAGGTCCTGGACCATGGCCAGCAGTTGCTCGCCAATGGGGGCGCCGGCCGAAAGCAGCAGGTCCACCTGTCCCAGCGCTGTCCGCTGCGCGGCGTCCAGCTCTCCGGAAGTTGCTGTCACATTGGTCAGCGCGGCGGGGGAGGCGAAAACGGTGGTGGCATTCACGGCCACTGCGGCGTCGGCAAGGGCCGAAGCGGTCAGCGTACGCGGGGAGGTTACATCCATGTCCGGAGTCACCGACGTGGCGCCCAGGGCCGGACCCAGCAGGGCAAACGGCGCGAAGCCTGCCACCAGTGAGGTGCCGGCGCGCAGGTTGTAGGTGTCCTTGATCGCATCGCGCATGGCGGCAAGCTGGCGGTGGGTGTACACCACACCCTTGGCCGGACCGGTGGACCCGGATGTGAAGAGGACAGCGGCATCGGCGTCCGGTTCCGCGGGGAACCACGGCACCTCGGCTGTGCTGCCACCGGCAATGAGCTCGGCCACCGAATGCTTGACGCCCAGCAGCCGTTTACGGGCCGGGGCCAGTTCTGTGACGCTGATCCGCGTGCCGGGCCAGCCCAGCGCCCGCGCTCCGATGAGCGCACGGTCGATTCCGATAAGGAACGCGGGACCGGCGCCCTTGATGGCGCGCCCCAGCCCCTTGGTGCCCAGACCGGCGTCGGCCACCACAATCACGGCGTTCAGGCGCAGGCAGGCGTAGATCAGCGAGGTCAGTTCAATGCCCGGCGGTACCAGCAGGTTCACCCGGGTGCCGGGGCGCACCCCGGCGGCGGCCAGTCCGGCGGCCAGGGCGTTGACCCGCTCGGCCAGCTCGGCCCAGGACAGTGTGCGCGGCTGTGCATCCGTGCCTGCTGCCCCCAGCGGGGCCATATCGACGACGGCGGCGCTCGTGTCGTCGGCGCGCTCGTCGAGTTCGGCGAGCATGGGCCGGAAGGGCTCGCTGCGCCGCAGCGAGGTGTCGGCCGGGGCCTCCACGGCAGTCCGCAGCCAGGAGAACACCGGTGAGGCAATGTCCACGTCTTCGTGCAGCAGATGACCGGCGCCCTCGAAGCGGTGCACCGAAGAAGCCGGCAGCCGCTCCAGCAGGTCGCGCAGGTACCGGTCGGAGAACACCGGGTCCTTGGGTCCCCAGAGCACCAGGGAGGGAACGTTGAGACGGCGGATGCCGTCGGCCACAGTGTTCAGGGTGCGCCAGCTCGGATGCGTTTCGTCGGCCGGAATGTCTGCCACGAAGTTGGCTACGCCTTCCCGGCGGGCCGCGCTGCGGTACGGCAGGGCGAAAGCGTTCTTCACGTCGGCGGACAGCGCCGGCTGGGCCAGGGCATGGGTGACGCGGATGAACGCGTCGGTGCTCCGGGTTCCCCACGGGTGGACGGCCGGGTGCAGGGCCAGTTTCAAGGCCGGCGGCAGGGAGAAACCTGCCGGGTGCACGGCGGTGTTGGTCAGCACTACGCCGGCAAGCTGGCGGCGGTGCCGCAGTGCCCAGCCCAGGGAAATGACGCCGCCCCAGTCGTGTCCGGCGGTGACCACCTGGCCGCTGATGCCCAGCGCGTCTGTCAGGTTGCCAAGGTCGGTGATCCGGTCCTCAAGGCGGCGGAAGGTGCCCGTCCGCTGGGAAAAGCCCATGTCCAACTGGTCGACGGCCACTACCCGCCACGGCTTCTGCGCCGTTGCGCCGGCGGCCAGCATGCTGCGCCAGAGGTAGGACCAGGTGGGGTTGCCGTGGACGCACAGCAGCGTGCCTTCCGGTTCGACGCCGGCGGCGGCCAGATCAGGACCGTTGTCCAGCACATGCCACTTGTGTACGGTGCCGGGCCGGTCGACGGCGGCGGTTGAGGGTACGCGGACAAACGAGGACCAGGCGGGGGAAACGCCGGGCCAAAGCTCCTCTACCACGCAATCTCCATCATGGTGGTGTTCAGGCCGGACCCCACTCCCATGCACAGCACACGGTCCCCGGGGTTGAGGGTCTTGGACTCCTGCGCCAGGGTCATCGGCAGCGACGCCGGGCCCACGTTGCCCCAGGTCGGGAACGTGATCGGCACCTTGGAACGGTCCAGGTCCACGGCCTTGATGATGGCGTTGGTGTAGGAGTTGGACACCTGGTGGGTGACATAGCGGTCCATGCCGCTCCAGTTCCAGCCGTTTTCCTGCGCTTCATTCCAGCCGTCGACTACCAGTTCCAGGCCGCCGTCCAGCAGGCCCTTGGTGTCGGTGTACATGCCGTCCACGCCGCCCACGCACAGCTCATGGTGCTGGGTGCCTGCACGGGAGACACCGCCGAGGATGCGGTGCGAACCGGGGTGTTTGTCGGCGCGGCCGATCACGGCGGCCGCGGCACCGGAGCCCAACGTCAGGGTGGCGAATTCCCGCAGGTAGTCCTGGCGGGTGGAGTCCGGGGCGTTCAGCCGGTCGAACGTGGCCTCCTGCACGCCCTGGGAATCTTCGCCGGCAACAATCAGGGCGTAGTTGATCTGCCCCGAGTCGATCATGTTGGACGCCAGCGTGATGCCGTTCACGAAGCCGAGGCAGGCATTGGCCAGGTCGAAGTTCATGGCGGAAGAAGGCAGGCCCAGCCCGTTGTGGATCTTCACCGCAACGGAAGGCTCAAGGTTGCGGCGGGTCACCGAGGTGTTGATCAGCAAGCCTATCTCGGAGGCCTCGATCCCCGCCTCGGCGAGGGCCTTGGCGCCCGCCTCGATGGCGCCGTCGTCGAACCCTGTTCCAGGGGCCCACCAGCGCCGCTCGCTGACGCCGGCAACCCGTTCCAGCAGGCGTTTGGAGAGACGCAGCCGCTTGAGCGATGGCTCAAGCCGCTGGTCGAATTCACTTGAACTCATAACCATCGGAGCTTCGACGCTGTTCACGCTGAGGATGGCCGAATTGGAGTGCTGGAAGTTGAAGTTCCCGGTCAAAATGCCTGCCTTGTCTGCTGCTGAAACTATCGCGCTGGCGGCCGCCGTGAAGCCTGCATCCACGCCCTAAAATCATATGACTCTTTTAGAAGCCTACTTTCCGGCGCGGCGAATCAGCAGGGAAATGCCGGATTACGCTCTCCGAGTAGAGCGGAATTTTGACGCTAACCGCGTAGATTTAGGGAATCAACCCCGGCAGGAAAGATTAACCCCCGTGCACCTGAAAACCCTGACCATGCGAGGATTCAAGTCCTTCGCATCGGCCACCACCTTCGAGTTCGAACCCGGCGTCACCGCCGTGGTGGGCCCCAACGGGTCCGGGAAGTCCAACGTGGTGGACGCCCTGGCCTGGGTGATGGGCGAACAGGGAGCCAAGACACTGCGCGGCGGGAAGATGGAGGACGTCATCTTCGCCGGCACCTCCGGCCGGGCGCCGCTGGGCCGGGCCCAGGTGTCCCTGACCATCGACAACGCCGACGGCGCCCTGCCGATCGAATACTCCGAAGTCACCATTTCCCGCACGCTCTTCCGGGCCGGCGGCTCCGAGTACGCCATCAACGGCAGCCCCTGCCGGCTCCTGGACATCCAGGAACTGCTCTCGGACTCGGGGCTGGGCCGTGAGATGCATGTCATAGTGGGCCAGGGCCAGCTCGACAAGGTGCTGCATGCCACTCCAGAGGAGCGCCGCGGTTTCATTGAGGAAGCCGCCGGCATCCTCAAGCACCGCCGGCGCAAGGAGAAAACCCTCCGCAAGCTGGATGCCATGGCCGCGAACCTGGCCCGCGTCACCGACCTCACGGCCGAACTGCGCCGCCAGTTGGGGCCGCTGGGCAAACAGGCCGCCGTCGCCCGCCGCGCCAAGACGGTGCAGCAGGACGTCCGGGACGCCCGCTCCCGGCTGCTCGCCGATGACCTGGCCACCCTCACTGCTGCCTACGAGAAGGAAGCCGCAGACGAATCCGCCCTCAAGGCCCGCCGCGTGGCGGTGGAAGCCGCCGTCGCCGCAAGCCGGGAACGCCAGGCCGAGCTGGAGGCGCTGGCAGCCCGGGCAGCTCCGGAACTGAATGCAGCACGGGACACCTGGTACGAGCTGTCCTCCCTGCAGGAGAGGTTCCGTTCCCTTGCCGCCCTCGCTGCCGAACGTGCCCGGCTGCTGGGGACGGCTGAACCCGTTGCCGGCACCGGCCGGGACCCTGAACAGCTGCAGGCCTCGGCGGACCGGGTGCGCGCCGAAGCCGCCGCCCTGGAAGCGGACATCGAGGACCTGCGGGTCCGGCTGGAAGACGCCGTGGAGATCCGCGAAGCGGCTGAAGAGGACGCAACCGCCGAAGAGCGGCGCTACGCAGCCCTGCTCCGGGCCGCAGCGGACCGGCGTGAAGGGCAGGCGCGGCTGGCCGGCCAGGTGGAAGCAGCCCGCTCCCGCCTGGCCTCCGCGCGCGCCGAGGCCGGACGCCTGCGGACTTCCATCGCGGCAGCCGAAGAGCGGCGCGCCAAAGCGCAGGAAGCCTTTGGCCGGCTGGAAGGAACCGCTGCCGGTGCCGAAGCCGGGGAAGCGGACCTCGACGCAGAGTTCGAAGCGGCGCAGGCAGACCTCGACGACGCAGCGGCGGCCCTGGAGCAGGTGCAGGTTGCCGAGCGTGAAGCCGTCCGCGAGACGGAAACCCTGACAGCGCGCCGCGAAGCGCTCGCCGTCGGACTGGACCGCCGTGACGGCAGCACAGCACTGCGGGACGCCGGGCTGCCCGGGGTGCTGGCACCTTTGTCGGTCAGTGTTAAGCCCGGCTTTGAACGCACCGTTGCCGCTGCCCTCGGCACAGCTGCCGAGGCCGTGGCCGTAGCGGACCTCGACGCCGCCGTCCGGGCGCTGCAGTACCTCAAGGACACGGGGGAGGGGCAGACGGATCTGCTTCTTGCCGGGTCGGGTCCCGCCGGGGAAAACGCTCCGGGCGCCGTGGTCCCGGCAAGGCAGGCCGTGCTGCCTCCCGGCGCCGTGCCGGTGCTGTCCCTGATCAGTGCCGAGGACCAGGTGCAGGCGGCCCTGAATGTCCTGCTGGCTGACGCCGTAGCGGTGGATAGCCTGTCGGCTGCCGCCGCCCTGCTCGCGGCGGATCCCGCTGCCCGGGTCATTACCGCCGACGGCGACGTGCTGAGTGCCTACAGTGCCCGGGGCGGCTCGGCCACGGCCCCCGGCCTGCTCGAAATCCAGGCTGCGGTGGATGAAACTGACGCCCGGCTGCAGGCTGCACGCACCAGGGCGGAGGAAGCAGGGGCAGGGATCGGGTCCGCCGCCGCCCGGGTGGCAGCAGCGCGAACCCGTGCAGAGGCCGCGCTGGCCGCCCTGCATGAATCCGACGCACGGCTGGCAGCCACCGCCGAACAGTTGGGCACCTTGGGCTCAGCCGTGCGTGCTGCAGCCGGAGAAGCCGAGCGCCTGGCCGGACTGGTGGCTGCAGCGGACGCCAACGCCGCCGCGGAAGAAGAAAAGCTCGCGGCAGTGACCGAACGTCTGGCGGCGGCAGGAGAGGACAACGCCACCGAGGAAGAACCCTCCGCCGGACAGCGGGATGCGCTGGCGCTCGCAGCCTCCGCCGCACGGCAGGCGGAAATGGACGCCCGCTTGGGCCTGCGCTCGGCCGAAGAGCAGCTCAAGGCAGTTGCCGGGCGTGCCGAGGCGCTGGAACGCTCCGCCGTCGCCGAGCGGCGGGCACGGGAAGCCGCAGCGGAGCGGGCCCGCCGCCGCGCAGTGCAGCGGGAACGCGCCGTTGCCGTGGCGGCTGGCGCGGATGCGGCGCTGGCGCACCTGCAGGTGTCCCTGGTGCTGGCCGCCGCGGAACGGGACCGGGCCGAAGAATCCCGGGCGGCCCGCGAAACCGAACTGGCAGCAGTCCGCAGCGCGAACAACGACGCCGCCGCGGAGCTGGCACGGCTCACCGACTCCGTACACCGGGACGAGCTGGCCAGGGCCCAGCAACGGCTGCGGATCGAGACGCTCGAGGCCCGGGCGCTGGAGGAGCTGGGCATGACGGCCGAGCACCTGGTGGCCAACTTCGGACCGGACCAGCCGGTTCCGGTGCCGGCCGATGCTGCGGAGGGGAAGGGTGCGGACAAGTGGGCCGCCCTGCACACCCCCGTGGACGAGGACGGCAACCCCCTGATGGAGGGCATCCCGTACGTCCGGGCCGAGCAGGAAAAACGCCTGAAGCGCGCTGAACGCGATCTGGCCGCACTGGGCAAGGTGAACCCGCTGGCACTGGAGGAATTCGCGGCACTGGAGGAACGCCACCAGTTCCTTTCCACCCAGCTGGAAGACCTCAAAGCCACCCGCAAGGACCTGCTGGACATCATTGCCGACGTTGACCGCCGGGTGGAGGAAGTGTTTACGGCCGCCTACCGGGACACCGCCGAGCAGTTCACGCATGTGTTCGCGCGGCTGTTTCCCGGCGGCGAAGGCCGGCTGGTGCTCACCGACCCGGACAACATGCTCACCACCGGCATTGAGGTCCATGCCCGTCCTGCGGGGAAGAAAATCAAGCGGCTGTCCCTGCTCTCCGGCGGGGAACGGTCCCTGACCGCCGTCGCGCTCCTGGTGGCAATCTTCAAGGCCCGGCCCTCGCCGTTCTACGTGATGGACGAGGTGGAGGCAGCCTTGGATGACACGAACCTGGGCCGGCTGATCACCATCTTCGAGGAACTGCGCGAGTCCAGCCAGCTCATTGTGATCACGCACCAGAAACGCACCATGGAGGTGGCGGACGCACTGTACGGGGTGACTATGCGCGGCGACGGCGTGTCCACCGTGATCAGCCAGCGCATCGAGCGCGGGACGCCCGGGCAGGACGGGGATAACCCCTAGCGGGCGTACCGTGCGGTGAAGTTCGCCAGGATGCGCGGCGGCACGTGTACTGCCGAGCCCCGCACGGCATCCATCACGGTCTCTGCTTCCTCCGGCGGGAAATATCCTGCGTTCCGGTACACCGAGATCCGCGTCAGCAGCCCGGCCACGTCCAGCTCGGGATGGAACTGGGTGGCGTACAGGTTGGTCCGGACCCGGAACATCTGCACCGGGCACGTGGCCGAGCCGGCAAGGCTCACCGCGTTCGGAGGCAGCTGCGCCACTGCCTCCTTGTGGCCGACATAGGCCGCGAAGGTCTCCGGGATGCCCTCCAGCAAGGGATCCGCCCGGCCGGCCGGCGTCAGCGCAATCTCCACCGGCCCCACGGGCTCGCCGTACGTGCGGTCCACCACGGCGCCCTGGTGCCGGCCCAAGGTGCCCACGCCGTAGCAGGCGCCGAAGAACGGGAAGTCCCGCCCCGCAACCTCGTCCAGCAGCGCGGCCATCTCGGCCTCGACCCGCAGCTGCACGGCGGACTTGGATTCTTCCGGATCACTGGAATTGAACGGGCCGCCGCCCACAATCACACCGCTGTAGTCGGCCAGGTCCACCGGCGGCATGGGGCCGGACTCCAGGCGTACCCGGTGCAGCTGCTCCTCGCCCAGCCCGCCGAAGCGCAGGAAGGAGGCATATTCCTCATCGGCGGCGTCGTCTTCGGCCCGGGTGGCCAGGAGCAGGAAAGGCTTCATTCCTCGATGGTAGTGCTGGCCGGGGCCGCTTTCCGGGCGGGCAGGGTTTCCCGCGCGGCCAGCCACGCCACGAAGCCCAGCGCCATAATGCCCCCGGTCACTCCGAACGCCCAGGAGTAGCCCAGGCGGTCCGCCAGCATACCGGCCAGCACGGGGCCGGCAATGGCACCGGTGTCGCTGGCCATCTGGAAGGTGGCCAGCACCTTGCCGCCGCTGCGCCCGTTGCCGATGATGTCGCCCACGGCGGCCTGCTGGGCGGGGTTCAGCAGGCCGGTGCCCATGCCGGCTATGGCGGAAATGATCAGGAATTCCGGAACGCTGGAACTGAAGCCGATCAGTGCGGTGGCCACCGCATTGATGGCCAGTCCGAGCAGGATCATCGGCCGGCGCCCCCAGCTGTCGGCCAGCCGGCCGGAGAAGGTCAGTACGACGGCGGTGCCCGCAGCGAAGGCGGTCAGCGATATGCCGGCCACTTCCGGGCCCGCGGACAGGGCCGCGGCCGCGAACAGCGGCACCAGCGCGTTGCGGACGCCGAAGGAAGACCACCCGTTGGCGAAGGATGAGGCAAGGGCGCCCCGGTAGGCGGAGTCCTTCAGTGCTTCCCGGACCGTGAGCACCGGCAGCTTCGGGGCGGCATTCTCCTCGGCACCGGCCACCGGACGGGTGTCTTTGAGCCGCAGGAACACCACGCCGGCGGCCAGGACCAGGGCGGCGGCATAGACCAGGAACGGGATCCGCAGCCCGAAACCGGCCAGCAGCCCGCCGAGCAGCGGCCCGCCGATGTTGCCCAGCAGGAAGGACGAGGCGTAGGCGCTGGAGACCCGGCCGCGTACCTCCGGGGGAGCGAGCCGGATGATCAGGGCCATGGCGGAGATGGTGAACATGGTGGACCCAATGCCGCCCAGGCCGCGGAAGACCAGCAGCTGCCAGTAAGACTGCGCGAAGGCGCAGGCAGCGGTGGACAGGGCCACGATCAGCAGCCCGGCGATGTACACCGGGCGTTCACCGAGTTTTTCCAGCAGCACCCCGCCGGCCGGGGCGAACACCAGCCGGGTGAACGCGAACGCGCTGACGATCACTGAGGACGCAGTCACGCCGACGTCGAAACTCAGGGCAAACTGCGGAAGGACCGGAGCCACCAGGCCAAAGCCGAGGGCAATGACGAAGGCAGCGGCGATCAGGACTTGGATTTCCTGCGGGATTCGGATTCGGGGAGGGCGCACCATGATAAGGCGATTCTCTCAGATCTTCGGACAGTCAAAGAGCCGTCTGTGAGAAGCTTGGAAGCGTGAATGAGACCCTATCGATAGTGATCTACGTCCTTGTCGCCTTGGCTGTGGTCGGCTCTGTCGCTGCGCTGCTGGTACGGACCCGGCGCACCCCCAAGAGCATGTACCCCACCCGCCGCGACGCCAACGACCCGGTCACCGGATCCGGTGCCGGCACTGACACGCTTGATGCACCGCCGGGTGAGACCGGCGTCGTTGTTCCCGACGATCTCCGCGACCTGGAGGAAGCCCCCGCCCCGCAGGCACCAACCGTCGAGACGCCCGAACCCGTCCAGGGCCGTCTGGCCCGGCTCCGGGCCCGTCTGGCCAAGTCCAACAACGCACTGGGCAAGGCACTGCTGGCACTGCTTTCCAGCGACCGTATTGACGAAGACGTATGGGATGAAATCGAAGAAACCCTGCTCCTCGCGGACCTCGGCACCGAACCCACCATGGAACTGGTGGATGCCCTGCGCGCACGCGTCAAGGTTTCCGGCAGCCAGGACCCGCAGGAAGTCCACGCAATGCTGCGCGAGGAACTGATCAAACTGGTGGATCCGTCTATGGACCGCTCGCTGGCTGTTACCCGGCACGCCGAGACCCCCGCCGTCGTGATGGTGGTGGGCGTCAACGGCGTCGGCAAGACCACCACGGTGGGCAAGCTGGCCCGCGTCCTGGTGGCCGAAGACAAGGACGTGGTGCTGGGCGCCGCGGATACCTTCCGTGCAGCCGCAGCCGAGCAGCTGGCCACCTGGGGCCAGCGCGTGGGCGTGCCCACCGTGCGTTCCGAGATTGACGGCGCCGACCCGGCGTCGGTGGCGTTTGAAGCGGTCAAGGCCGGCATCGACGGCGAAGCGGACGTGGTCCTGATCGACACGGCCGGGCGCCTGCAGAACAAGGTCGGCCTGATGGATGAGCTCGGCAAGGTCAAGCGGGTCATCGAAAAGCAGGCCGCCGTGGACGAGGTCCTGCTGGTGCTGGACGCCACCACGGGCCAGAACGGCCTGACCCAGGCGAAGGTCTTCGCCGACGTGGTCAACATTTCCGGCATTGTGCTGACCAAGCTGGACGGCACCGCCAAGGGCGGAATCGTCGTCGCCATCCAGCGCACCCTGGGTGTGCCGGTGAAGCTCGTGGGACTGGGTGAAGGCGCGGACGACCTCGCCCCGTTCGAAGCCGAAAGCTTCGTGGACGCCCTGCTGGGCTAGTACCCGCCGCAGCTCAAAGCCCCGTCTCCCGGCAAGGGAGGCGGGGCTTTTGCGTACCCGGAAACGCAATGGAAACCTCCCCGTCACCGCCCTTTTACCGGACCTGCGTGTTTGTAACCTCACGGCAACACCCCCACGCCCGGCCGGAAATCTGGCCCCGGCAAAGTTCATGGTGCGGGAGATGCCCGCCAAACGCGAAGGGACGTGAAGATGGATCTGTCAGCAGGTCACGTCTGGGTAATGGTTTCGGCAGCTCTGGTGCTGCTTATGACACCGGGGGTGGCGTTCTTCTACGGCGGCATGACCCGCGCCAAGGCCGCTCTGAACATGATGATGATGAGCTTTGTATCCATCGGACTCATCGGTGTGGTCTGGGTGCTCTGGGGCTTCTCCATGACCGGCGGGGACGGCATCGCCGGACTGTTCGGCAACCCCTTCACCTCCTTCGGCCTGGAAGACATCCTGGGCAGCGAAGACCTCATCACCGCCGGATACGGGGCAACGTTTGCCATCATCACCGTGGCCCTGATCAGCGGGGCCGTTGCGGACCGCACCAAGTTCGGTGCATGGGCGGTCTTCGTCCCGATCTGGGTGACCCTGGTCTACTGCCCGCTGGCCTTTATGGTCTGGGGCGGCGGACTGCTCGGCGCCGACGGCGCGGTGGGTTCCGTGGTGGGCGAGGCCATCGACTTCGCCGGCGGCACCGTGGTCCACATCAACGCCGGCGCGGCCGGACTGGTCCTTGCCCTGATCATCGGCAAGCGCAAGGGCTTCGGCAAGGACCCCAGCCAGCGTCCGCACAACATCCCCTTCGTGATGCTGGGCGCCACCCTGCTCTGGTTCGGCTGGTTCGGATTCAACGGCGGCGCCGCCGGTACTGCTGAAGAGGCGGGCCTCATCTGGATCAACACGCTCGCCGCCCCCGCCGCCGCCATGCTCGGCTGGCTGCTGACCGAACGGATCCGCGACGGCCGGGCCACCTCGCTGGGAGCCGCTTCCGGCGTCGTCGCCGGCCTGGTGGCCATCACCCCGGCCTGCGCCAACGTCAGCCCGCTGGCCGCGGTGGGACTGGGTGTGGTTGCCGGTGTCCTTTCCGCCCTGGCGATCGGCCTGAAGTACCGGTTCGGCTATGACGACTCCCTCGACGTCGTAGGCGTCCACCTGGTAGCCGGTCTCGTGGGCACCCTCGCCTTGGGCTTCATCGCCCTGCCGGCCGACGGCGCCGGCGGCGGCCTGTTCTACGGCGGCGGTCTCGGGCAGCTCGGCGCGCAGTTGGCCGCAGCCCTGATCACCATCGTCTTCTCGGCCGTGGTGACCCTGGTCATTGGCCTGGCGATCCACAAGACCATGGGCTTCCGGATCTCCGAAGAAGACGAGATCAACGGCGTGGACCTGAGCGAACACGCCGAAACGGCCTATGAATTCGACGGGCTCGGCACGGGCGGCGCTTTCACGCCCTTCCCGGATACGGCACGCACCACCACCAAGGAGACGGTCAACTCATGAAACTCGTAACCGCTATTGTCCGGCCCGAGAAGCTCGACGCCGTCCGGGGCAGCCTGGAAAGCTACGGGGTGCAGGGACTAACCGTCAGTTCCGCGAACGGCTACGGCCGCCAGCGCGGGCACACCGAGGTCTACCGGGGTGCGGAGTACACCGTGGACCTGCTGCCCAAGGTACGGGTGGAGGTGCTGGTGGCCAATGAATGGGTCAATGACATTGTTGATGTGCTGGTTTCCACCGCCAACACCGGCCGGGCCGGCGACGGCAAGGTGTGGGTAGTCAACGTGGAAGAGGCGCTGCGGGTGCGTACCGGCGAACGCGGGGACAGTGCACTCTAGCTACTCCCTACAGGTCCGCCCGGCTGGTATTCCAGCCGGGCGGTCCCTGTGTTCCGGCAGGGTAGGACTCCATCGGGACCTCGTCGGAGGCCCATGCCTGCAGCACCGGATCCACGATCCGCCAGCACTCAGCGGCTATGTCGGCACGGACCGAAAGCAACGGATCGCCGTTGAGCACCGATTCGATCACCTCGCCGTACGGGGTCAGGTGCGACACGTGGGTGGGTCCCTTCAAGCCCGTGCGTTCAAGCCGGAACACGCTCTGCGGTCCGTTGATGTTCAGTTCCAGCTCAATTTCCGCCGGGCCGAAGGAAATCCGCAGCCGCGAAGGCAGGTCGGTGATCCCCGTGAACCCCTCCGGCAGGTGGCTGACCGGCCGGAACGTCACCAGCACCTCCTTGCGGGCACGGCTCATGGCCTTGCCGGAGCGGAGGATAAACGGAACCCCGGCCCAGCGGTCATTGTTGATCCGGATGTCCACCTCGGCCAGGGTCTCGGTGCCGCGGGAGGGATCAACACCGGGGGAGTCCGCATAAGCCTCGATCTCCCGTCCGTCCACGCTGCCGGCGGTGTACCGGGCACGGCGGCTGGTGGCCGGGTCGGCGACGGAGGCGCGCAGCGTAGCCGCCACCAGATCGCGCAGGTCGCGCTCGCCGAGGGTGGCCGGTGCCTCGATGGCCATAAACGCCATGATGTGAAGCAGGTGGCTCTGGATCATGTCCTTCAGGGCTCCGGCGGAGTCGTAGTACTTCGCCCGCCCTTCCAAGCCCAGCTGCTCGTCGAAAACGATCTCCATCTTCTCGATGTGCAGGTTGCTCCACGCCGGTTCCAGCAGGCGGTTGGTGAACCGCAGGCCCAGGATGTCCATGACCGTGGTCATGCCCAGGAAATGGTCCACCCGGAAAATATTCTCTTCGGGAACCAGCCGGGCGAGGGCCTCGTTCAAAGCAACGGCGGACGCCTGATCGCTGCCGAAAGGCTTTTCCAGCACCAGCCGGGTGTCCGGCGGCAGGTCGCCGGCCTGCAGTTTCCCCACGGCCTGCACCGCCAGGGCAGGAGGCAGCGCGAAATAGACGGCCAGGGGAGGCTCCAGGTCCCGGATCCGATCTGCCAGCTCGGCGCCCTTGGACAGGTCCAGCTGCAGGTACCGGCCGCGTTCCACCGTGTCGGCCAGATACTCGGCGGCGGATTCATCGGCAGCTTCGGAGGCTTGGGCGAAGCATGCCCGCATGCGGTCCTGCCACTGCTCCCGGGTCCATTCCCGGGACCCGGACCCGATAACGGTCAGCCCGGGCGCGCGTCCGCGGCTGACCACCCGCGCAAGGCCGGGCAGCAGCAGGCGCTCGGCAAGGTCTCCGGTGCCGCCAAGGATGAGAAGGGTCCGCACACGCTGGGGATCGGCCATGACTCCAGCGTCCCACCGCCGCGGCCGCGGAGGTAGGGCAGGGGAGGCAAATAGGCGGAGCGGCTTGGTACCCTTAACAGCTGGGCCTGGCAAACAAGGCGAAGAAACTGACGAAAGAAGTGCGCGGCACGTGTTTAATTCACTGTCTGACCGGTTGACTTCAACCTTCAAAAACCTGCGCGGCAAGGGCCGGCTCACCGAGGCCGACGTCGACGCCACCGTGCGCGAGATTCGCCGCGCCCTCCTGGACGCCGACGTCGCCGTTCCCGTGGTGCGTGCGTTCACCGCCACTGTCAAGGAACGTGCCCTCGGGTCCGAAGTTTCCCAGGCCCTGAATCCGGGCCAGCAGGTCGTCAAGATCGTCAACGAAGAGCTCAAAGCTATCCTCGGCGGTGAAACGCGGCGCCTGCGCCTGGCGAAGAACCCGCCCACGGTCATTATGCTCGCAGGCCTCCAGGGTGCCGGTAAGACCACCCTCGCCGGCAAGCTTTCCAAGCACCTGAAGTCCCAGGGCCACAGCCCGCTGCTGGTCGCAGCGGACCTGCAGCGGCCCAACGCCGTCCGCCAGCTCCAGGTCAACGGCGAACGCGCCGGCGTGCCGGTCTACGCACCGCACCCCGGCGTGTCCTCCGAGTTCGAGGCCGCCACCGGTGATCCCGTAGCCGTGGCCCGCCAGGGCATCCAGGAAGCCCGCACCAAGCTGCACGACGTCGTTATCGTAGACACCGCCGGCCGCCTGGGCGTGGACGCCGAACTGATGCAGCAGGCCGCGGACATCCGCGCCGCCATCAACCCGGACGAAGTCCTCTTCGTGATTGACGCCATGATTGGCCAGGACGCCGTGAACACGGCCCAGGCCTTCAACGAGGGCGTGAACTTCACCGGCGTTGTCCTGACCAAGCTCGACGGCGATGCCCGCGGCGGTGCCGCGCTGTCCGTGGCCTCGGTGACCGGCAAGCCGATCATGTTCGCCTCCACCGGCGAGGCCCTGACGGACTTCGAGATCTTCCACCCGGACCGCATGGCCAGCCGCATCCTGGACCTCGGCGACGTCCTGACGCTCATCGAGCAGGCGGAGCAGAGCTGGGACAAGGATGAAGCCAACCGGATGGCGAAGAAGTTCGCCGACCAGGAAGACTTCACCCTGGACGACTTCCTCGCCCAGATGCAGCAGATCCGCAAAATGGGTTCCATGAAGAAGATGCTCATGATGATGCCCGGTGCCGCCGGCATGCGTGAGCAGCTGGAGAACTTCGACGAACGCGAGATCGACCGGGTCGAAGCCATTGTCCGCTCCATGACTCCGCACGAGCGCGTGGCCCCGAAGATCATCAACGGCTCCCGCCGCGCCCGCATTGCCCGCGGCTCCGGCGTGCACGTCTCCGAGGTCAACGGCCTGCTGGAACGTTTTGTCCAGGCCCAGAAGATGATGAAGAAGATGGCTGCCGGCGGCGGCATCCCCGGCATGCCGGGTATGGCAGGCCCGGGCGGCTTCGGCGGTGCCCGCAAGAAGCAGCAGGCAGCCAAGGGCAAAAAGAAGGCCAAGTCCGGCAACCCGGCCAAGGCCGCCCAGGAACGGGCGGAAGCAGAGGCGCGGGCCGCCGGTGCCCGCAAGGCGCTTCCGACCGGCAGCGCCTTCGGGGCCCAGGACGCGGACTTCGACCCGGCGTCGTTGAACCTGCCCAAGGGCTTCGATAAGTTCCTCGGCAAGTAAGCTCTGCACCTGAACAGCCGCACACCGCCGGACACTTGTCCGGCGGTGTGTGCTTTAACCCGCGGCTGGCCGTGGAGAACGGGAGTCCCATGCTTCGGCAACGAGTGGTTTTTGTGCACGGAGCCGGCAGCTTCGGTGCGGCCGCCTGGCCCAAACAGCACGGGCTCGCCCTGGACTATGACGCCTTGTTCCTCCGGCGCCACGGCTACGGCGCTGCCGCCGGGCCGGTGCCGCCGGACCTGGAGGCAGATATTGCCCTCATCCGCGGAGAACTGGGCGAGGGCGGGCACCTGGTGGCGCACTCAACCGGTGCGGTTCCGGCCATGCTGGCCGCACTGCGTTACCCGGGCAAGGTTTTTTCCCTGGTCCTGTGTGAGCCGGCGGTGTTCTCCCTGACCCGGGACCTGCCCGTCACCACAGCGCACCGGGCGCTGCTGCAGCCGCACTCAGATGCCGCCCCGGAGTGGGACGCACCGCTGGACATTGTTCCCGGTGTTCCCACACTGGTCCTCACCGGAGGTTGGGAACCGCTGTACGAGGAAGTGGCGGAATTCCTGGTATCCACCGGCGCGGAACACCTGCAGGTGGGCGGAAACCACCGTCCGCAGGACACGGATGCCGGGGCGCGGGCCATCCGGGCGTTCCTTGCCCGCCGGAAGCGAGACAGCTGATGAACGCCGCTTCCGCCCGCGGCAGTGCTGCCTGAGTCCGCTGCTGCACGGTGCATCCTGGTGGCCGGACGGCCGCCTGCTGGCTTTGCCCGACTGGAGGAAGTTGACCGGCAGGCCCACCTTGAGCAGCTTTCGGTCCACCCCGACGCCGCCGGCGCGGGCCTTGGGCGGGCGCTGGTGGAGGCTGCCATGGCTTGGGCGCGGGAACAGGGATACACGTACATGACGTTGTGCACGTTTGCCGATGTTCCGTTCAACGCCCCGTTCTACGCCAGTTGCGGCTTTGAAGTGGTGACTGCGCCCGAAGGTGAATTGGCGGACGTGCGGCGCCATGAAGCCAACGGCTGGGCAATACGTGAAGCTTCAAGTAAGCTCAATACATGAATCTTCAAGTAAGCGACTTGCTGCCTGCAAACCTGGCCATGGGCACAGTGATGCTCAAGGTCGGCGATCTGGCCACGGTCTCCGCCTATTACCGCGGGGCCTTGGGCCTGGAGGTGATCGCAGAAGCGGACGGGGGGCTGTACCTGGGCCGCGGCGCTGTGCCGGTGGTGCATCTGGCCCCGGCGCCGGGCCTGCAGGTCGCCTCCCGCGGGGAGGCGGGGCTGTTTCACACCGCCATTCTTTTCGAAGACCGGGCGGCACTGGCCGCGGCCGTCGCTTCGGCGGCGCAGTATGACCCCACGGCATTCGCAGGGTCGGCGGACCATCTGGTCAGCGAAGCCTTTTACTTCACCGACCCGGAAGGCAACGGCATCGAACTGTATTACGACAGGCCGCGGGATGCCTGGGAATGGGATAACACCGGCGCAGGCCGGCAGGTAAAGATGGCTTCGCTGGCCCTGTCCCCGCAGGCCTACCTCCGGGAACACCTGACCGAAGCGGCACTGGACGGACTGCGGGGCTCCGCGGCCGCCGTCGGGCACGTCCACCTGCAGGTGGGGGACACGGCAACTGCCGAAGCCTTCTACGTTTCCACACTCGGCTTTGAGCGGACCGCCGGGTTCCATGGGCAGGCGCTGTTCGTTTCCGCCGGCGGCTACCACCATCACATGGCCATGAATGTGTGGAACAGCCGAGGCGCCGGGCCGCGCCGCGACACCTTGGGATTGGGGGAGGTGCTGATCAGCGTCCCGTCCGCGGACGACGTCGCAGGGCTGGCCGACCGCCTGAAGACTGCGGGCGTTGCCAGCCACCACACGGGTGCCGAACTGGTCTTCGAGGATCCGTGGCGCAACCGGCTGCGGGTCGCCGCGGGTTGACCGGGACCGCCGGGGAACCGCTTTGGGCCCGCCAGCGCCGTGAGTCGCAAAACGAGGAACCATCTGGCACAATGGTCAGGTACTCGATCTGCGCGGCCCCTCTCTCCGTGCATGCATCTTGTCCTTTTGAACCCTAACGTTATGGCCCGCCCCACGGGAGCAGAAGTACGGGTTCGCCCCATTTCAGATCAGGAGTGACCACAAAAGTGGCCGTAAAGATTCGCCTTAAGCGCCTTGGCAAGAAGTTCTCAGCACACTACCGCGTTGTTGTCATGGATTCCCGTGCCAAGCGCGATGGCCGTGCCATCGAGGAAATCGGACTGTACCGTCCGACCGAGGACCCGTCGTACATCGACATCAAGTCCGACCGCGCCCAGTACTGGCTCGGCGTCGGCGCCCAGCCGTCCGAGCAGGTCGCAGCACTGCTGAAGATCACCGGTGACTGGCAGAAGTTCAAGAACATCGACGGCCAGGAAGGTACCCTGCGTACCAAGGCCCCGAAGGAAGCCTTCGTGGCTCCCGAAAAGAAGTCCGTGATTGTCCCCGAGGCAATCACCCCCAAGGCCAAGAAGGAGGAAGCTCCCGAGGCTTCCGCCGAGGCTGAGGCTGAGTAAATTGCTCGCTGAAGCACTGGAGCACCTCGTGCGCGGAATCGTTGACAACCCTGAGGATGTCAACGTTTCCGCCAAGAGCAACCGCCGTGGGGAAACCCTCGAGGTTCGGGTTCACCAGGAAGATCTGGGCCGGGTCATCGGCCGGCAGGGACGGACGGCCCGCGCACTGCGCACGGTCATCGCCGCCCTTGCCAACGGTGAGCAGGTCCGGGTTGACGTTGTGGACACCGACCGGCGCCGCTGATAATCAACGGCGCAGCGGAAGCGGACAGTTCTTCCTTGCAGTACCAGCAGTAAAAGCAGTACACAGGATCCGGCCCCGACACCAGATAATGGTGCAGGGGCCGGATTTTTTGTGAGGCGGGTTCCCGCCCCACCATCCCAGGCGAGACAACCCCGACAGAGGAGATTCCATGCAGTTACAGGTGGCACGCATCGGCAAGCCGCACGGCATCCGCGGCGAAGTGACCGTCCAGGTGCTGACCGACGCGCCCGCGGACCGCTTTGTCCCCGGCACCGAACTCACCGTGGAGCCGGCCTCCAAGGGGCCGCTGACAGTGATCAGTGCCCGCTGGAACAAAGACATCCTGCTGCTCGGTTTCGAGGAAGTAGAGGACCGCAACGGCGCCGAGGAACTACGCGGCGTCAAGCTGTTCATCGATACCGAAACCGCCGACGAAGATGACGACGACGAAGGCTGGTATGAGCACGAACTGGTGGGCCTGAAGGCGCGGGTGGGCAACGACGTCGTTGGCACCGTCAGCGGGCTGCGGACCCTTACGGTCCAGGACCTGCTGGTGGTCGAAGACACCAACGGCGCGGAAATCCTGGTGCCGTTCGTTGAGGCCATCGTCCCTGAAGTGAACGTCGAAGGCGGCTACGTGCTGCTCACTCCGCCCGAGGGTCTCTTCGAGCTGAACAAGCCCGAAGACAAGAAGCCCGAAGACAAGAAACCCGAAGCCGGCGCGGCCGACACGAAGGAAGCCGGACAGTAAGTGCGTATCGACGTCGTCAGTATCTTCCCGGAGTACCTCGCCGCCCTTGAGCTGTCCCTCATCGGCAAGGCCCGGCAGGACGGACTGCTGGACCTGTCCGTGCATGACCTGCGGGACTTCACCACCGACCGGCACCGCACCGTGGATGACACCCCCTACGGCGGGGGAGCGGGAATGGTAATGAAGCCCGAACCCTGGGCGGCGGCGCTGGAATCGGTTGCCGGCGACGGCGACGAACGCCCCGTCCTGATTGTTCCTTCGCCGGCGGGCGCGGTGTTCACCCAGGCCATGGCCTACGAGCTGGCTGAGGAGAATCACCTGGTCTTCGCCTGCGGCCGCTACGAAGGAATCGACGAACGGGTCCTGGAATGGGCCGGGGAACACTTCGACGTGCGTCCCGTCAGCCTGGGCGACTATGTGCTCAACGGCGGGGAAGTGGCTGTGCTGGCCATGGTGGAAGCCGTGGGCCGGCTGGTGCCCGGCGTCGTCGGCAACCCCGAGTCGCTGGTGGAGGAATCCCATTCCGACGGGCTCCTGGAATACCCGGTTTACACCAAGCCCTCCGACTGGCGGAACCGGCCCGTCCCCGAAGTCCTGCTCAGCGGCAACCACGGGAAAATCGCCCGTTTCCGGCGGGACGAGCAGCTGCGCCGCACCGCGGCCCGCCGCCCGGACCTGATCGAAAAGTTCGACGCCGCTGCCCTGGACAAAGCGGACCTGGCCACCCTGGCCGCCTTGGGGTACGAAGTGCGCGGCGGCCGGATCCTTCCTCCGGCCTGATGCCCCGCCCGATCCGCTCCCGCTGATTGGTGGTGCCGGGTCGGATATGGCAAAATAAAGCATTGTGCCATCTGGGTCCGTACCTGCCACAGGGGGAACGCGGCCAACAGTCAGGCACGCCGGCAGCCCAACTTCGGGTTCCTGCCGGTCCTTTACCTTCGACAGCATCCGTGCGGCCCCGGTTTCGGGACGCATTCTTGCTGCCGTTACCAAAGTGGATGACCTGTGGCGTCCACCAGGAGTGATAAACAAATGCACATCCTAGATTCTGTTGACGCAGGCTCCCTGCGTACGGACATCCCCGAGTTCCGCGCCGGTGACACGGTCAAGGTTCACGTAAACATCATCGAAGGCAAGAACACCCGTGTTCAGGTCTTCCAGGGCTTCGTGCTCAAGCGCCAGGGCGATGGCCTCCGCGCGACCTTCACGGTCCGCAAGGTCAGCTTCGGCGTCGGCGTGGAGCGTACCTTCCCGGTACACTCCCCGGTCATCGACAAGATCGAGGTTGTATCCAAGGGCGACGTCCGCCGCGCCAAGCTGTACTACATGCGCGACCTGCGCGGCAAGGCAGCCAAGATCAAGGAAAAGCGCGACTTCCGTCCCGCCAAGTAATTTACTTGTCTGCAGCATCCGCCTCCGGGGACCCCTCCGCGAAGCACACAGAACGCCGGCCCCGGATTGCGGGCTGGCGTTTTGTGCTATGTGCTCTCGCTGCGGCGGTCATCCTCGCCGCCCTTGTCCGGGCCTTCCTGTTTGACGTTTTCTACATCCCCTCGGATTCCATGCAGCCGCTGCTCGAACCCGGAGACCGTGTGCTGGTGTCCCGGATCGCGTATGCGTCGGAGGACATCCGCCGCGGCGACGTCGTGGTCTTTGACGGCCGCGGCTCGCTGGCACCCCTGCACAGTGGACGTCCCGCCCTTGAAGAGGCGGCCGTCACCGTGGCCCGCTGGGTGGGCCTGGCCGGCAGCGACACCGTGTACGTGAAGCGGGTGGTCGGTGTGGCGGGGGACCGGGTCAGCTGCTGCAGTGACTCAGATCCCCGAATCACCGTTAACGGAACTCCGGTGGATGAGCCGTACGTTTATGAAGGTGACGCCCCCAGCGAGCAGCCGTTCGACGTCGTCGTTCCCGAGGGCCGCCTGTGGGTCCTGGGGGACCACCGCTCCGTTTCGGCGGATTCCCGTTCGCTGCTGGGGGCACCGGGCGGCGGGCTGATCTCCACCGAAAGGGTGATTGGGCAGGCCCAGCGGATTCTTTGGCCGCTCGGACGCAGTACCAATATTGACCGGCTATCCTTAGGAGCCGAGTGGACAACGGAGAAATAAGAGGAAACGCAATGTCGCAGCAACCGGACCAGTCCCCCGACGGGACGCCCGGCTCCGGGGAGCAGCGGGACCACGCCGCCCACGCCATGGCACCCAAGCAGAAGAAGCGGGGGCTCGGGGCGTGGCTGCGGGAAGTGCTGACCATCGTGGTGATAGCCCTGGTGCTTTCCTTCCTGATCAAGACCTTCCTTTTCCGGGCGTTCTATATCCCCTCGGGGTCCATGGAAGAGACGCTGGAGATCAATGACCGGATCTTCGTCAACCTGCTGGTGCCGCAGCCGATAGACCTGAACCGCGGCGACGTGGTGGTGTTCAAGGACACCAAGGGCTGGCTGCCGCAAACAGTTGAAAAGCCGGCGAATCCGGTACGCGAGGCGCTCACCTTCGTGGGGCTGCTCCCGGATGAATCCCAGCAGCACCTGGTCAAGCGGGTCATCGGCACCGAAGGCGACCACGTGGTGTGCTGCGATGCGGACGGCAAGATCACCGTCAACGGCGAAGCCCTGGACGAGCCGTACCTTTACCCCGGCGCCACTGCCTCTGACATTCCCTTCGATGTGGTAGTCCCTGAGGGCAAGGTCTGGGTGATGGGGGACCACCGCAACGCCTCCGCCGATTCGCGCGAACACCAGGCCGGTGAGGGCGGCGGCTTCGTCGACGTAGGGGACATTGAGGGCAAGGCTGTAGTGACCGCTTGGCCGCTGAACCGGATCGGCGGAGTCAGCAGCTATTCCGAGGTCTTCGAAAACGTTCCGGAACCCGAAGGAAGCAGCAGCAAGTGAGCACTGCCGTAAGAGCTTCCGTGGCGTCCAAGGCACCCACCCTGCGTTTTGAACGGACCTTCGCCGCGCAGGGGCACCAAATCCTTGCCGGTTGCGACGAGGTGGGGCGTGGTGCCCTTGCTGGCCCGGTGTCGGTGGGGCTGGTGGCCGTTGACCTGGCCACGGTGCGTTCCCTGAAAGGCGTCAGGGACAGCAAACTGCTCTCCGTGGCGGACCGGAACGCCCTGGTGCCCCAGATCAAGAAATGGGCGCTGGCCTGGGGCGTCGGACACGCTACCGCTGCGGAGATCGACCTGTTTGGGCTCACGGCGGCGCTGCGGCTCGCCGGAACGCGGGCCTGGGATCAGGTGTGCCTCACCCGGCGGCCCGACGTCGTGCTTCTGGACGGCAATTACAACTGGCTTTCCCCCGAGCGGCAGGGAAGTCTCTTCGACGGTCTGGAGGCAGCCGGCGGCGTCGGCGGCGTCGGCGGTCCCGCGGCGCTGGCCCCAGGCGAGGGCTGCGACGCGGAAGTCCACACCAGGATCAAGGCAGATATGCAGTGCCTGAGCGTAGCGGCTGCCAGTGTCCTGGCGAAAGTGGAACGCGACGCCATGATGGTAGAGTTTGCCGCTGCTAACCCGCACTACGCGTGGGAGATCAATAAGGGCTATGCCACCGAGTCGCACCGTGCGGCCATCGATACCCATGGACCTACGCCGCTGCACCGCATGTCCTGGCATCTGGGCTCCAAGCCGAGGCCCGGGGAAACGGCGGCGGTGCCGGGGGACGACCTAAGCCCAGTTGGGGGGATGATAGGAACATGAGCGCCGAAGACCTTGAGAACTATGAAACGGACATGGAGCTCCAGCTGTACCGGGAGTACCGCGACGTTGTCGGTCTCTTCAGCTACGTGGTGGAAACCGAACGGCGGTTCTACCTGGCCAACCACGTGGACCTCCAGGCGCGCTCCGCCGACGGCGAGATCTACTTCGACCTGACGCTCCAGGACGCCTGGGTATGGGATGTCTACCGCTCCGCCAGGTTTGTGAAGAGCGTCCGCGTGATCACGTTCAAGGACGTCAATGTGGAGGAACTGACCCGCAACGACGACCTCACACTGCCCAAGGCGGACGAACTCTAGGCGTTACTCCACGCCCGCCGGCACGGACGGCAGCCGCCGTGCTGTGTCTGCCCAGCTGGCCGCCGGCTCCCTAGAATCACCGTTGGCCAGGGTGGAAATCCAGCCTTCAACCATCTTGCCGCGGTGGTTTAGCAGATAGGGAACGGCTATCGGTGCCGGAAACCCGCAGCGCCAGACCGTTTTGTAGCTGCCGGCGTTTCCGGCGTTCGCGCTCCAAGTCACCACGTCCCAGCCCAGCTCATCGAAGGCGTGGCCGAGTACCAGCCGCACGGCGCGGGACATCAGGCCGCGGCCGCGGAATTCCGGTGACGTGACGAAGCCCAGGTTGCCCGAGTTCGCACCCTGGAAGCGCAGGTCAATGGTCCCCGCGTAGCTTCCCCCGGTTTCCAACGCCCAGGACACGGCATTTTCCTGCGGCACCGAAATGCCCGCAAGATACTCCCGCGCCATCTCCGGCGTATAGTCCAGCGGGACCGTGGTCCATTTGATTGTGAGCGGGTCCAGGCACCGGGCATAGACGGCGTCGAGGTCGGCAGGAGTATGCGGGCGCAGCGCCAGCGGGCCGTCGACCAGCCGGGGGATTTCGAAAACCATCCCCACATCCTAGGCACGGCGGACCGGTCTAGACTGCTGACATGCCCGAGCACCGCACCGGTTTTGATGCCAACCGGCGGCTGTATGCCCAGATGCAGCCCGACGCTGGCTCGCTGGCGCATCTGCTCGCCCTGCGGGATTCCCTAACCTCGGGTGCGCCGCGCGGGACCCGTCCGGTGCCGCGCGGCCAGCTGCACTTGACACTCATCCATTTCGGTAAAGTGCTTGACGTGCACCGGGTCATCAGTGCGGCCACGGGCATCAGCCTGCCTGACTACGGGCAGCTGCTGGCGGGATACATCGAGCGGACAGAGGCCCTCCTGCCCGAGGACTCCTTCCGGCTGCAGCCCGTGCACCTGACCGGATTCGGCGCGCACGGACGGACCCTCGTGGCGGAATACGCGCCCACCCCGCAGCTTGCCGCGCTGCACGCAGCCCTGCTGACAGAGCTGACCGGGTTCCTGGCCGCCTGCGGGATTGGGGACACTGCCGGGTTCATGGCGGGCGACCCGAATTTCATGTTCGCGCAGACACTGCGCCCGCACATCACCCTTGCCCGCGGTTACGCGGGGGAGCCGCCGGCGCTGCCGCTGGCGCCGGTAACGCTTACACCCATGCCGGTGGTCTACCCCGGGCACTGACCGCGTGCTGACGCGTGCTGTGCGAGGATGGCCGCGTGAATACCGATCAGCTGCTCGCCGGACCCAGGGGCCGCCGGCTGTGCCTGTCCCTGGCCGCGGAACTGGAGCCGCGTATCCGCATGGCCGTCTTCAACCTGGGCTACGAGCTTGACCCGGGCAAGGGGGTTTCGGTTGTCCGGTTCGGAACGGCTACCGACGCCGGGGGAGCCACCGACCTTCCGGCCGCTTCGCCGGAGGAGCTGGGTGCGCTTCTTGCTGCCGTGGACGTGCCGGATCTGGCCGAGATGCCGGTGCTAGCTGCCCTCGACGCAGCCGTGGCCACAGCCAGGTACTGGCAGGTACCGGACGGTGAGGACGTCCTGGCAGCGCTGCCGGTCATCCGGGAAGCGCTGCGTCCCGTGGCGGACCGGGTCAGGGCGTCACCGGGAGCGGGCTGGTGGGAGCAGCCCCGTGCCCGGGAACAGTGGGCCGTCGACTGGCGGGATCCGGATGCTCCCCCACCGTTGGGGCAGGACCTGCGCACGGTGCTTGCGGAGTGGGCACGGAACACACGTGCCGAGGAGCTCAGAGCGTTGGAAAGTTTCCGCTACGCCTCCGGTTCCTGGTGGTCGATCCCCGTTGGCCTCCTCGGCACGATCAGAGCGCTCCCCGTCGGATTGGACTTGGTGGAGGACGCCCCGGGGTGGCGGGAGGCCACCGCGATTCCGGTCCGAGGGGACGGCCGGACCTACGAAATCCGTACCGCGGACGACTGGGCGCAGCTGTGCCGTGCGTTCCCGCTGGAGGTCACGGCCTCCCGCCGGCGCGACTGGTTCCAGGTCACCGGCAGGGACGGCCGGTGGGTGATCCCGGACTGGGAACGCGTGGGCACGCAATGGGATGCCGTCCACCTCACGGTCCTGGGATATCTGGCCTGTGCCGGCCGGGCACTGACCGTGGACAGCGACACGGCGTCGGTGATTGCCGGTTGGGACCCGGACCGGACGATCTGGCTCACCGACGTCGTACGCGAGACCGGTGGACAGCGGCAGTCGTGGCACCGTTCCCAGCCTGGTGATGCCTGACAGGAGCAGGCTTAGTCCCCTCCTCCCCAACGCCGCCTTCAGCGGCCGCGTCCGCCCGGGACTGCACACGGCGGATGAACCGCGGCAGGGCTGTGCGCGCCGGCGCAAGGATGGCGACATGAAAGCCAAAGACATCCTGGGCAGCCGCGGCGAGGAGCTGGCGGCCCAATACCTGGCCGCCGCAGGAATGACCATCGTCGACCGGAACTGGCGCTGCCCCGAAGGAGAGATCGACCTGGTGGCCGTGGACGGCGCCACCCTGGTGGTGGTGGAGGTCAAGACCCGGTCATCCCTTGCCTACGGGCACCCGTTTGAAGCCATTACCCCGGCGAAACTCGCCCGGTTGCATGGTCTGTCCGCGGCTTGGGTGCGCGAACACGGACGGTATTTTGCGCACCGCCGGATCGATGCGGTGGCGGTGCTCGACGACGGCACGGGGCGGCCGCTTGTAGAACACCTGCAGGCAGTGGGCTGATACCGCCCGGCGCCGTCGTATGATGAGCCCCGGCACTTAGGGGGACGGCGGGATGAAAGACATCGTAAACAGCGGACGGGAAGACCATGGGCTGGAAGCGGAAGCGGACAGGGGATTGGGCCCCGGCTTGAGACCCACTTTGAGTCCCGGTTTGGAGCCCTTGACCTTTTCGGTTTCGAAGATCCGTGTTCTCGGACTGGGCCTCATGGCACTGTTGTTCGCCGCGGGATGCGCGGCGTTGGTAGTGCATGGATTCACCGGCCATCACCATCACGGCAGCGGCCGCGTTGGCGGCGGCTTGGCAGAGGTGGTGGCAGGCTTGATCGGTGTGGCCTTCTTCGGCGGGGGCGCTTTTTTCTTCGTTTGGAAGAAACTGCGGGAGCCGGAACTGCTGACGCTCACCGAGCAGGGCATCATGGTGGCGTCGGGAGGCTTCATCCCCTGGGATAACTTCGCCGCCGTCGGCATCAGCCGGACCATGGGCGGCCCGGGCGGTGCCAAGATCATCGGAATTCGGGTGAAATCGCAGGAGCGCCTGGTCGCGACCATGTCCCCGGGCGATATCCGCGCGGTGCAGGGGGTAGCCAAGGCGGGCAGATTATTTGGCCGGATCATGCCTGGCAGGGGATTGCGCGGGCAAAGGGAAGCCTTGGGCGCTTTGCGCTCCGTGCCCCAGCACGGCCCGGTGGCCACTTTCCAGTGGACGCGCGATGTGTCCGGCTGGGACGTGAGCTGGTCCCCGCTGGTATTCAATCGCCGCAGCGCCACCGTGGTGCGGATCATTGAGGATTACCACCGGGCAGTGTTGAAGCTCCGTCCCTAGCCCAGGGCCTTTTCCTCCACAGACCCGGGATTCCTGTTCTCGTTGCTGCGCCGTCCACATCCGTGGGGGGGGGGGGGGGGCCCCCCCCCACGTCACCGGGACATGGTGGAGGCATGAGAGCCAGTGAACCCCGCAGAGGGTGCTACCCGATCCCGGTGTTCCCGTGAGCCTGGGACGGACGTACGGAGTGGGACTGGTGGGCCTGCACGGCAGGATCGTGGAGGTGGAAGCGGACATCGGCCAGTCGCTGCCGTCCTTTGTCCTGCTGGGCCTGCCGGACGCATCGCTGAACGAGGCCCGTGACCGGGTCAAGTCTGCCGCCAAGAACGCCGGGCTGCCGCTGAGCCGGCGCCGGATCACCGTCAACCTCATGCCAGCCGATGTGCCCAAACACGGCTCCGGGTTTGACCTGGCCATTGCTGTGGCCGCCCTCTGCGCAGGCGGCACGCTGAGGAGCCCCGGACGGTGCGTCTTTCTCGCCGAACTGGGGCTGGACAGCAGGCTCCGCCCCATCCGTGGCGTCCTCCCGGCCGTCATGGCTGCTGTGGCTGCCGGGTTCACGGACATTGCCGTGGCTGCGGAGAATGCTGGCGAAGCAGCGCTTGTTCCCGCCGCCCGTGTGCGCGGCTACACCTGCCTGGCCGAGGTCGCCGCAGACCTCGGTGCAGACCCGGAGCAGCTGGTCTTTCCCCCGCCGGCCAGCCGGGCAGCGGATGACTCGCCGGCAGGGGAGGAGACGGACCAACCTGCCCGCCTTCCGGACCTTGCCGATGTGGCGGGGCAGCAGGAGGCCCGGTTTGCAGTGGAGGTCGCGGCGGCCGGCGCCCATCATCTGCTGATGACCGGCCCGCCGGGTGCAGGCAAGACCATGCTCGCCGAACGGCTGCCCGGGATCCTGCCGGATCTTCCCGACGATCAGGCAATGGAGGTTACGGCCATCCATTCCCTGGCCTGGCAGGGAAGGCCCTGCCGGCAGCTGCTGCGCCGGCCGCCGTTCGAAAGCCCGCACCACACCGCCTCCCCTGCGGCAGTGATCGGCGGGGGCAGCGGAATACCCCGGCCCGGGGCAGCCTCACGGGCGCACCGCGGAGTGCTGTTCCTGGATGAGGCTCCCGAGTATGAGCGGCGGGTCCTGGACGGGCTGCGTCAACCGCTGGAAAGCGGGCAGCTGGTGCTGCACCGGGCTGCGGGCACAGCGGTCTACCCCGCCCGTTTCCAGCTGGTCCTCGCCGCGAATCCGTGCCCGTGCGGGCTGGCAGCCGGGAAGGGAATTGACTGCACCTGCACCCCGCAGCAAAGACGCCGATATTTCAGCAGGCTTTCGGGTCCCCTGCTGGACCGGGTGGACCTGCAGCTTACGGTCCAGCGGGTGTCGCTCGGCGACTATTTCGGTTCCGATGCGGCGGAGGGAAGCGGGGCGGTCGCTGCACGGGTACGGCAGGCGCGGAGCCTGCAGCGGGAACGTCTGCTTCCGCTGGGGTGCGAAACGAATGCCGAAGTAACAGGTTCGCTGCTGAGGGATGTCCTGCGGCCGCCCTCCGCGGCCACAACGGCACTGGACCGCGCCATGGAGCGGCAACTGCTGACCGCCAGGGGATATGACCGGGTGCTGCGGGTGGCTTGGACCATCGCTGACCTTGCCGGTCACCCTGTGCCCGGGGCCGACGACGTCGGGCAGGCGCTGGCTTTCCGCAGGCAGGGAGCGGCAGCAGCATGAGCACCGTGGAAGAGGAATTGCTGCTGGCCCGTGCGGCGCTGTCCCGGCTGTTCGAACCCTCAGACACCGTGGGGCTGGCGCTGGTCTCAGCCGCCGGACCGACGGCGGCCCTGCGGATCGCCTCGGGTGAGGTTCGGCTGCCGCCTGAGGCCGCTGCCGGCATCGGGCAGATGCTGGGGCCTGCGGGTATGGCATCAGGTCCCGGAGTGTTCACTGAGGCATTGGGCCGGTGGACGCCGCGCGTGGCCGACCTGGCCCCGGGCCGGGACCTGGAAACCATCCGCCGGCTGGGCGGCGAACTGCTTATCCCGGAGGATCCCCGCTGGCCCGAAGCACTGCGGCACCTGGAAGCGGGTATGCCGCTGTGCCTGTGGGTACGCGGCAACCCGGAGGCCGCTTTTCCTGAACTGAACCGGACCGTTGCGGTGGTGGGCTCCCGTGATGCCACCGGATACGGGCTGTCGATCACCGGAGACATCTCAGCAGGGCTGGCCAACCGCGGATACACCATTGTTTCCGGCGGTGCCTACGGCATCGATGCCCAAGCACACCGTGCAGCGCTCGCAGCTTCCACCGGCAACAGCGCAGCCACCATCGCCGTGATGGCGTGCGGGGCCGACAGGTTCTACCCGGCAGGCAACGAAGACCTCCTGCGCAGCGTCGCCGACCGCGGACTGCTGCTCTCCGAGGTGCCGCCGGGGTCGGCGCCCACTCGATGGAGATTCCTGCAGCGCAACCGGATTATCGCGGCCCTGAGCGCCGCCACCGTAGTGGTTGAAGCTCGATGGCGCTCCGGTGCGTTGAACACGGCCCATCACGCCGCCGGCCTGGGACGCGAGGTAGGAGCGGTCCCGGGGTCCGTGTACTCAGCCAACTCAGCCGGATGCCACCGCCTGCTGCGGGACGGCAGCGCGGTGTGCGTGACCGACGCGCAGGAAGTCGCCGAACTTGCCGGTCCGCTGGCGGACTCCCGGACGCCGGACTCGTTGGGCCCGGCGGCTCCCTTGGAAGACCACGACGGCCTGACCGTCGAAGACCTCCTGCTCCTGGACGCCCTGCCGGTCCGCAGCTCCACCACTATCGACAAACTCGCCCGGGTCGCCGGACTGTCAGTGCCCGGAGTGCGCGCAGGCCTGGCGCGGCTGGAACTGGAAGGACTGGCCATCCGGTCCGGCCCGGACCAGTGGCGCAGGGGGCACCGATGACGGCAGGGGCACCGGCTGCCACATCACGCTGATCCTTCACCAGTTACCACTACCGAAAGGAAACACCCGGAATGCTCACCCATAAGATCATCACTTCTCCACTGGGAGTGCTCACGCTCGTCGCTTTGGACGGGATCCTGACTGCCGTCCGGCTGGGACCCCCGGCGTCATCTGCAGGTGCGGGAACCCCGTACGGGCTTGCGGCCGAGGACGGCTTCGAAGAGGCGGAACGGCAGCTCGCGGAATACTTCGAAGGTCAGCGGTGCTGTTTCACGCTGCCAACCAGCCCAATGGGAACCTACTTCCAACGCAGCGTGTGGGCCCTGGTCCAATGTGTCGGGTACGGCAGCACAGCCAGCTACAAGCAGGTAGCGGTGCTGCTCGGCGACGCGGCGAAAGCAAGGAGCGTGGGCGCCGCCCTGGCGCGCAATCCCCTGAATATCGTGGTCCCCACCCACCGGGTGCTGGGCTCACGAGGGGCCTTGACCGGCTATTCCGGCGGAGTGGAAGCCAAACGCTACCTGCTGGACCTGGAGCAGGCACCGGAAACCGAACACCTGCGGCTCACCTGCCGGCCGGCAGATACCGACAACGTGCCGGCCTGACCGGCGGGCACGGGCGTCCCGTCGGTCAAACCGCCCACAGAGGCTGAGCGGACCGGTGTCCCGCGAGCCTGCTTGAACGGCCGGGGTAAAGGTAGAACAGTGAGGAGGTGACATCCAAGACATCGGCAGACGGGGCACCGGAGACCGGTGCCGCCGGCACTGCTCCGAGCCCATCCGCCTGGCCCGTGGAATTCCATGCAGCCGTTGAAGGCTTTTGCCGCTACCTGGCCGCCGAACGGGGGCGTTCGGAGCATACGGTCCGCGCCTACGAATCGGACCTCATTCAGTTGCTCGACTACGCGTTGGCTTCAGGCGCGGGGAAGCTGCAGGATCTGGACCTCGGGATCCTGCGCGGCTGGCTCGGCGAACTTAGCGCCTCCGGACAGGCCCGCGCCACGCTTGCGCGGCGTGCAGCAACGGTGCGGAGTTTTGCCAACTGGGCGCTGCGGGAAGAACTGATCTCGGAGAACCCGGCACTGCGGCTGAAGGCTCCAAAGAAGGAAAAGACGCTCCCGGGCGTGCTGCGCACCAGCCAGCTCGACGAACTGTTCGCATCCCTCAAGGCAGCAGCCGCCGAAGGCGAGCCGGTGTCCCTGCGGGACCGTGCCATGGTGGAGCTGCTGTACGCCACGGGCATCCGCGTGGGGGAGTTGTCCGGACTGGACGTTGATGACCTTGATCCGGACCGGAGAACCCTCACCGTGATCGGCAAGGGCAACAAGGAACGCACCGTGCCCTACGGACTGCCGGCAGCACTGGCAGTAGACGACTGGCTGCGCCGAGGCCGCCCGGCACTGGCCGGCGCGGACAGCGGGCCGGCGCTGTTCCTGGGCAAACGCGGGCGCCGGGTGGACCAGCGCCAGGTCCGCAGCGTCGTCGCCGTCCTCCTGGATGCCCTGCCGGACACCTCCGCCACGGGCCCGCACGCCCTGCGGCACTCCGCGGCAACACACCTGCTCGACGGCGGGGCGGACCTGCGGGCGGTCCAGGAAATCCTGGGCCATTCCTCGCTGGCAACTACGCAGCTGTATACCCACGTCTCCGTGGACCGGCTGCGCCAGAGCTACAGCCAGGCACACCCGCGCGCGTAGGCGCAACGGCGGCAGGTTCACAGGCGCCGCAAGTTTCAACACGGCCCCGCAGGCCGCATTGGCACAAACCGGTAACTTGCGGCACAATGATTCACAGCGGGACGCTGGAGCCGGATATCCGCCCATGCAGCAGGTCGTTGGGGAAGACGCACCTACAGCTATGGAGGATGGAATGTCTGTTGTGATGGCGCGCGGAGTACTCTTTGTGCACTCTGCCCCTTCCGCGTTGTGCCCTCACATTGAGTGGGCCATCGGATCCGTCGTGGAAAAGCGAACGGATCTTCAGTGGACCCCTCAGCCGGCCGCGCCCGGCATGGTGAGGGCCGAGATCGCCTGGACCGGACCGCAGGGTACCGGTTCCCTCCTTGCCTCGGCCCTGCGCGGCTGGGCCCACCTCCGCTACGAGGTCACCGAGGAACAGAGCCCCGGCGCCGACGGCAGCCGCTGGGCCCACACCCCGGAACTGGGTATTTTCCACGCCGCCACCGACGTGCACGGCAACATCATGATCTCCGAGGACCGGATCCGCTACGCCTACGAGAGCGGCGCCGGAGACCCCTCCGCCGTCTACCATGAACTTTCACTCGCCCTGGGCGAGGCCTGGGACGACGAACTGGAACCGTTCCGGCATGCAGCGGACGGCGCGCCCGTCCGCTGGCTCCACCAGGTCGGCTGACTCTCTTTACTCCATAGCAAAAAGCAGGCGTGCGGGGCCCCCGGGGGCCCGGCGGGGGCGGTTTTTTGGGGCGGGGCCCCGCGGGGGGGGGGTGGTGGGGGGGCTCCCCCTCTTCCCCCCCCACCACCCCCCGGGCGCCGGGCCCCGGGGGCCCCCCCACGCCTGCTTTGTTTCCCGACGGGAACCGGCGTTGCCTAGTGGTTGCGCAGCACGGCGACGGCGTTGTGCCCGCCGAAGCCGAACGAGTTGCTCAGGGCGACAATGTCGCCGTCGCGCAGCTTGCGGCTGGACGTAACCACGTCCAGGGGAATTTCCGGATCCTGGTTGTCCAGGTTGATGGTCACCGGGGCCTGGCGTTCATATACAGCCAGTGCAGTCAGGACCGCTTCAACCGCACCCGAGGCACCAAGCAGGTGTCCCATCTGGGACTTGGTGGCAGAGACGGCCACGCCGTCGAGGGCGTTGCCCAAGGCGGCCTTCAGCGCGGTGTACTCCGGCTTGTCACCCACCGGGGTGGACGTGGCGTGGGCGTTTACGTGCACTACGTCTTCCGCCTGGGCGCGCGCATCAAACAGGGCCGCCTTCAGGGCCCGGGTGGCGCCAAGGCCCTCGGGGTCAGGTGCCGTGATGTGGTAGGCGTCAGCAGTAACGGCAGTGCCGGCCAGTTCGGCGTAGATCCGGGCGCCGCGTGCCCGGGCATGCTCTTCGCTTTCCAGGACGAGGGCGCCGGCGCCCTCACCCATCACGAAACCGTCGCGGTCGCGGTCGTATGGCCGGGAGGCGCGTTCGGGATCGTCGTTGCGCTTGGACAGGGCCTGCATCGAGGCGAAGGAAGCCAGGGGCATCGGGTGAATGCAGGCCTCCGCACCGCCGGCCACCACAATGTCGGCCTTGCCGGAGCGGATCAGTTCCAGCCCCTGGTGCAGGGCCTCGGTACCGGACGCGCAGGCGGAAACCGGGGTATGGGCGCCGGCCCGGGCGCCAAGGTCAAGGCTGACCGCAGCGGCGGGACCGTTGGGCATCAGCATCGGCACGGTCATGGGCAGGACCCGGCGAGGGCCCTTCTCGCGGAGAGTATCCCAGGCGTCCAGCAGGGTCCAGACTCCGCCGATGCCGGTGGCAAACGTGACCGCCAGGCGGTCCTGGTCCACGTCTTCCAGGCCGGAGTCGGCCCAGGCTTCGCGGGCAGCGACGACGGCGAATTGGGTGGACGGGTCCATCCGCTTGGCTTCGACACGGGAAAGGACTTCAGAGGCGGGATTCGTGACCCGCGCCGCGAAGGTGACGGGCAGGGAGTACTTCTCAACCCACTCGTCTTCCAACGTGCGGGCGCCGGAGACACCCTGCAGTGCGTTCTTCCACATGGTCGGGACGTCCCCGCCGATAGGCGTGGTCGCACCAAGGCCTGTGATGACTACTTTGCGGGCCATGATTCACTCTCTTGAAGCAGTTGCTGTTGGGGTGCCGGGCATCCCGGCGGTACCGGGCGGGGGGGGGGGGGGGGGGGGCGCCGCGGGGGGGGGGGGGGGGGGGGGGGTGGGTCTGGCAGCGCGGGGGGCGTTAAGATGTTGGTTGGGGGGGGCGGGGCACCCCGGGGGGCGGGGGCGGCCCCCGGGGGGGGGCGCCCCCCGGCTGGTTACGCCTGGGCGTTGGAGATGAAGTCCACGGCGTCGCCGACGGTCTTCAGGTTCTTGACCTCTTCGTCCGGGATGCGCACGCCGAACTTCTCTTCGGCGTTGACCACGATGGTCATCATGGAAATGGAGTCGATGTCCAGGTCATCGGTGAAGGACTTGTCCAGCTCAACGGCTTCGGGGGCCAGACCGGTCTCTTCGTTGACGATCTCGGCGAGGCCGGCCAGGATTTCTTCGTTGCTAGCCATGGTGGCTCCTTTTCTAGTAGTGCCGGTACGGGACCGGTCCGGTTTTCCAACCGCCGCAGCGGTGTGGTTTCAGGGCCGTGCGGGTCCGGAAGGATCCGCACGGCGGGTGGTGCAGCCTAAGGGAGGACAACTACCTGCGCGCCGAAGACCAGCCCGGCACCGAATCCGATCTGCAGCGAAAGCTTGCCGCTCAGTTCCGGGTGTTCCTTCAGCAGCCGGTAGGTGGCCAGCGGAATGGAGGCCGCCGAGGTGTTGCCGGCGTCGGCAATGTCCCGGGCAATGATGACCGATTCAGGCAGTTTCAGCTGCTTGGCCATTTCGTCGATGATCCGCATGTTGGCCTGGTGGGGCACGAAGGCGGACAGGTCGTCGGCGGTGATGCCGGCGGCGTCGAGGGCCTGCTGGGCTGCTTTCGCCATTTCCCACACCGCCCAGCGGAACACGGTCTGGCCGTCCTGGCGCAGCGTCGGCCAGAGCTTGGTGTCCCGGGCGGCGAGGTCCGCGGGGCTCATCCCGCCGTCGGCCTCGGCGGCCAGGGACAGCTCGCGCACGTCAAGCATGGAATGGGTCATGCCGATTGCTCCGGACTTGCTGCCGTCCGAACCCCAGATCGAAGGTGCAATGCCCGGAGTTTCGGACGGACCAACGACGACGGCGCCCGCGCCGTCGCCGAGGAGGAAGGAGATGGTGCGTTCGGTGTTGTCGATGAAGTCCGAAAGCTTCTCCACACCGATGACCAGCACGTAGTTGGCCGCACCGGAACGGACCAGCGCATCCGCCTGGGCCACGCCGTAGCAGTAGCCGGCGCAGGCGGCGGAAACGTCGTAGGCGGGTGCCGGGGTGGCCCCCAGCCGTTCAGTGATCTGGGTGGCGGCGGACGGGGTGGCGAACGGGTGGGTCACGGTGGAAACGATGACCGCCCCCAGCTGTGAGCCGTCGATGCCGGCGTTCTGGAGCGCTTCCCGTCCGGCAGCTTCGGCCATGTCCACCACCGAGGTGCCCTTGTCCGCACGGTGCCGGGTGACGATGCCCGTACGCTGGCGGATCCATTCGTCCGAGGAGTCGATCCACTGGCACACGTCGTCATTGCTGACAATGACGTCGGGGCGGAAAGCGCCGATGCCAAGGATCCGGCTGAACTCGTTGACGGGGGATTGCTTCAGGGTGGGCGTGCTCACGCGTTACCTTCTCCGGTTGGTGCGCCGGCACCGGAATGTTCACGGATGAACTCCCGGGCGGCAGATATATCTTCTGGGGATTTCAGGGCCATGGTGGGAACCCCCTTCATGCCCCGGCGGGCCAGCCCGGTCAGGGTTCCGGCCGGCGGCAGTTCCAGGAGCCCGGTGACGCCCATGGCCAGCATGTTCTCCATGCACAGGTCCCAGCGTACGGGCCGGGAAACCTGGGCGATCAGGCTGTCGAGGTTCGCTTCGCCCGAAACCACGGCAGCGCCGTCGTGGTTGGAGAGGAGGGTCGGCAGGGGAGCTTGCGGAGAGAGGGAGGAACGCAGCGCCTCGAGGACGGTGACGGCCGGTGCCATGTGGGCGGTGTGGAAGGCGCCGGCAACCTTCAGCGGGATCACGCGCGCCTTGGCCGGTGGTGCGGCGGTGAGGACTTCCAGCTGGTTGTGCGTTCCGGCAGCCACAACCTGCCCGCCGCCGTTGGCATTGGCGGCGGTGAGCCCGGCGGCTTCCAGGACGGCGGCAACGTCGTCGGGATCCCCGCCCAGGATGGCGCTCATGCCTGTGGGCTCAACGGCGGCGGCGCGTGCCATGGCGTTGGCGCGCTCCCGCACGAAAACCATGGCGTCTTTCTCCTGCAGGGCCCCGGCGAGGGCGGAGGCAGTGATCTCTCCGACCGAATGTCCGGCCAGCACGGTGGAGGATGTCAGCTGCGACGGGTCCAGCAGCAGGCGGGCTGCCATCAGCCCTGCCGCGACAATCAGCGGCTGGGCCACCGCGGTGTCCTTGATGGTGTCCTCGTCGGAGACCGTGCCGTGGGCAATGAGGTCCAGCCCGGCAAGGTCACTCAACGCGGAAAGATGTTCCCGCACTCCGGGCAGTTCCAGCCACGGCGCGAGGAATCCTGGTGTTTGGGACCCCTGGCCGGGGCAGACAATTGCAAGCACGTATACAGCTTTCCAAACTTAGGGGACGGGACCGGGTGTTTGCGTAGACCAAGCTCCCGGGACGGGGTTGTAGGAAGTCTACAAGGCAGGATCGGCGCTTGGACAAGTTTCAGGCGCGTGCCGGAGGCTTTTCCGGCGTGGCTTTGCCGGCCGGGGCCAGCCGGCCGACCACCAGTGCGGTCTGCAGGACAAAGGCCTCGCGGGGCAGCATGGGGTCCCAGCCGGTGACGTCGCAGACGCGGCGCAGCCGGTACCGGACGGTGTTGGCATGGACGAAGAGTTCCCGGGCGGTGGCTTCCAGGGAATGGCCCAGCGAGAGGTAGGCGCTCAGGGTGTCCGCCAGCCCGTTGGAGGCCCCGAGCAGCGGGGTGTAGATGCTTTCCACCAGGGCAATGCGTGCGGTGTCATCGCCGGACATCACCCGTTCGGGCCACAGGTCGTCCGCAGCCACCGGACGGGGCGCGGCAGGCCAGGCCCGGGCTGCGGTCAGGCCGGCAAAGGCCGCCTGTGCGGACGGGCCCGCCTCTACCAGTGACGAGGCCGGGGGACCGTAGACCACCGGCCCCGGCCCGAAGAGGTCCGAGAGCCGGGTGTAGGAAAACGCTTTGTCTTCCAGTCCGCCCAGGACCAGGATCAGCCGCTCGCCCTGGATGCCCACGAGGGTGTCCTCGGCCAGCCGGCCGGTAGCCCGGCGCAGTTCGTTGACGAAGGTGGCGTTGGCTTCGGCCGGCGAGCCGCCCACCATCACGGTGACCGGCGCCGTCGAAGTCCACCCGACGGCGGCGATGCGGGAACGCAGCGCGTCGGAGCTTTCGCCGCGGAGGATCGCGTCAACCACCAGCGCCTCCAGCCGCGTGTCCCATGCACCGCGGGTCTCCGCCGCGCGGGCGTAAACGTCAGCAGCGGCGAACGCCACCTCGCGGGAGTAGCGGAGCACCGCTTCACGCAGCTTCGACTGGACCTCGTTGGTAGCCAGTTCAGGCACGCGGTCCTCCACGACCTGGACCACTACGCGGATCAGCTGCAGTGCCTTCTGAAGGCTGATCGAGCGGGTGAGCTCGGTGGGGGCGGTGCCGAACACATCGCTGAGCACCCAGGCCGGGGATGCCGGGCGCTGGTACCAGTTCACAAAGGAGGCAATGCCTTTCTGGGCCACCATTCCCAGGGCCGAGCGTTCGTCCGGGCGCAGTCCTCGGTACCAGGGCAGCGAAATATCCAGCTGCTGGAGGGTCGCCGTGGAGAGCTTGCCGATGTTGGCCTTCAGGCGCTCCACGGTGGACTGGTCTGCGGCCGGCGGCTTCTGCGTCGAGGCAGCGGACGTGCTGGGACTCATTGGCATACCTGCGAGCTTACGGCCTGCGTACCCGAACCACCATTTTGTGTGAAGGCTACAACTTCGCTAGGCCGGCAGCTTGGGCTTCACGCCATTGGTGTAGACACCCTCCAAAGCGTCGGCCAGCTCGGCGAGCGTAGCCGGCAGGGAGACCCAGGCGTAGTTCTGCCGAAGCCGGTTGCTGACCCGGTGTGTGGGGGAGCATGACCGCACGGAGCTTTAAAGGCGAAGGAACCGCCGCGGGTGCGGCGGTTCCTTCGTTTTATGACGCCCTTCTGAGGCGTCATCCGGTGCTGCGCTTAGGCGTCGCCGCCCGCATTTCCGCTGGTGCCGGCATTGACGTCCAGCAGGTGGTACTTCTCAATGGCCTCCTTGGGGGCATTGGCGTCGACTTCGCCGCGGCGCGCGAGCATCTCGAGTGCACGCACCACCATGGAGTGGCTGTCGATCTTGAAGTAGCGCCGTGCTGCTGCGCGGGTGTCCGCGAAACCGAAGTCGTCGGCGCCAAGGGTGGCAAACTCGTTCGGCAGGAACTGGCGGATCTGGTCCGGGACGGCCTTCATGTAGTCCGTGGACGCCACGATGGGACCGGTGGCCCCCGCGAGCTGCTGGGTCACGAACGGCACGCGGGGCTCCGAACCGGGATTCAGGAACGCTTCCTCTTCGGCGGCAAGGCCGTCGCGGCGGAGCTCGTTCCAAGAAGTTACGGACCAGACATCGGCCGAAACGCCCCAGTCTTCAGCCAGCAGCTTCTGGGCTTCCAGTGCCCACGGCACGGCAACACCGGAGGCCAGCAGCTGCGTGCGGGGCCCGTCGATCTTCGCCGGCGCGAGCAGGTAGATGCCCTTGATAATGCCCTCAACGTCAAGGTCCTCGGGGGCCTTGGGCTGCTGGATGGGCTCGTTGTAGACCATGATGTTGTAGATGAGGTTCGGATCCTTGGAATCCGGTCCGTACATCTCCTCGAGGCCGTGGCGCACGATGTGCCCGATCTCGTAGCCGTAGGCCGGGTCGTAGGTCTTCACCGCGGGGTTGGTGGAGGCCAGGATCGGCGAGTGGCCGTCAGCGTGCTGCAGGCCTTCACCGGTCAGGGTGGTGCGGCCGGCGGTAGCCGAGATCAGGAAGCCGCGGGCCATCTGGTCGGTGGCTGCCCAAATGTAGTCGGCCGTGCGCTGGAACCCGAACATCGAGTAGAACACGTAGACCGGGATCAGCGGTTCACCGTGCGTGGCGTAGGACGTGCCCGCAGCGGTGAACGCGGCAATGGAACCGGCCTCGTTGATGCCCACGTGCACAATTTGCCCCTGCGGGGATTCCTTGTACGCCAGGACCAGGTCCCGGTCCACGGACAGGTAGTTCTGGCCCTTGGGGTTGTAGATCTTCGCCGTCGGGAAGAACGAGTCCATGCCGAAGGTACGGGCCTCGTCAGGGATGATCGGCACAATGCGCTTGCCGAATTCCTTGTCCCGCATCAGGTCCTTGAGCAGGCGGACGAAGGCCATGGTGGTGGCTGCCAACTGCTTGCCGGAGCCGCGGTTGGCTACTTCGTAGGCCTTTTCGTCCGGCAGGTGCACCGGCTCGTGCTTGACCCGGCGCTCGGGGACGTTGCCGCCCAGTTCGCGGCGGCGCTCCAGCATGTACTTGATCTCCGGAGCGTCGGGACCCGGGTTGTAGTACGGCGGGGTGTACGGATCGGCTTCAAGCTGTTCGTCGCTGATGGGGATCCGCAGGTGGTCGCGGAAGGCCTTCAGATCATCCAGGGTCAGCTTCTTCATCTGGTGGGTCGCGTTGCGGCCCTCGAAGTGCGTACCCAGGCCGTAGCCCTTGACCGTGTGGGCCAGGATGACCGTGGGGGCACCCTTGAACTCCATGGCGGCCTTGTAGGCGGCGTAGACCTTGCGGTAGTCGTGCCCGCCGCGCTTGAGGTTCCAGATTTCCTCGTCGGTCAGGTTGGCGACGAGTTCCTTGGTTTCCGGGCTCTTGCCGAAGAAGTGGTCGCGGACGAAACCGCCGGACTCGGCCTTGTAGGTCTGGTAGTCGCCGTCGGGGGTGGAGTTCATGATTTCCACCAGCGAGCCGTCCTTGTCCCGCTGCAGCAGGTCATCCCACTCGCGGCCCCAGACAACCTTGATGACGTTCCAGCCGGCGCCGCGGAAGAAGGCTTCCAGTTCCTGCATGATCTTGCCGTTGCCGCGGACCGGGCCGTCGAGGCGCTGCAGGTTGCAGTTGACGACGAAGGTCAGGTTGTCCAGCTTGTCATTTGCGGCGAGCTGGAGCAGGCCGCGCGATTCCGGCTCGTCCATTTCGCCGTCGCCCAGGAAGGCCCAGACGTGCTGCTCGGACGTGTCCTTGATGCCGCGGTTGTGCAGGTAACGGTTGGACTGCGCCTGGTAGATGGCGTTCATCGGGCCGATACCCATGGACACCGTGGGGAACTCCCAGAAGTCCGGCATGCTGCGCGGGTGCGGGTAGGAGGAAAGGGCGTGGCCCTCGCGGGACTTCTCCTGGCGGAAACCGTCCATGTCCTCTTCGGACAGCCGGCCCTCGAGGAAGGCGCGCGCGTACATACCGGGGGAAGCGTGACCCTGGAAATAAATCTGGTCTCCGCCGCCCGGATGGTCCTTGCCCCGGAAGAAGTGGTTCATGCCGACTTCGTACAGGGTTGCCGCGCCGGCATAGGTTGAAATGTGGCCGCCGACGCCGATGCCCGGGCGCTGCGCCCGGTGCACCATGATGGCCGCATTCCAACGCAGCCAGGCGCGGTAACGCCGTTCAATCTCTTCGTCGCCGGGGAACTCAGGTTCCTGGTCCACGGGGATGGTGTTGACGTAGTCGGTGGTGGTTACCATCGGCACGCCCACGCTCTGGGAACCGGCACGCTGGAGCAGCGATCGCATGATGTACTGCGCGCGTTCGGTGCCCTGCGAACGGATCAGCTCGTCGAGCGACTCGATCCATTCTGCGGTTTCCTCAGGATCACGGTCCGGTAGCTGGTTTGTTAACCCGCTCAGGATGTCCGTTGTGTCTTCTGCGGCCACGGCCAACCTCTCTTTGTACAGATTGTGTCTGCCAGATTCTTCGTGTGGACCCGGCTGTTGTCCGCCGGATCGTCGCTTGCGCGTATGCGCGCCTGGGCGCCCAAATCTGCTTTTCTTCCACTCTAGTCCCGCGCCGCCGATGTTGCGTAGCCTGCCTTGGGCCGCATCGCTGAAGGCGTACCCGCCTCCGGGCCTTGTCCGCTGCCGTATTTCGGTGTTTCGTTGACTCTTAGACCGCGCGAATCCGGCAAATGTGTGATTCCCTTGTATTTATGCAGTCAACCAGGAGGAGTGAAGTGAGCGAGGCCGAAGCCGTCACTGAGGAAAACGTGGCGAGCAGATTGGGTTTCAAGGACGGGGACCTGGTTCAGGAGTTCGGCTACGACGAGGACGTGGATTTCGATTTCCGCGAAAACCTCGAGGACCTCATCGGGGGCGAGCTGCTCACCGAAGATGACCACGACGTAGTGGACGGTGTTGTCCTGTGGTGGCGGTCAGACGACGGCGACCTTGTGGACGCGCTGGTTGACTCACTGACAACCCTCGACGACGGCGGCGTGGTCTGGGTCCTGACCCCCAAGTCCGGCCGGGAGGGCTACGTACCGCCGGCAGACATCGAGGAAGCCGCACCCACTGCGGGCCTGCACGTGACCACGTCCCCCGCGGTATGCGAGGACTGGGCCGCCACCCGCCTGGTGAGCCGACGCAAGAAGTGACGAAGCTCGCAGGCCTGCCCCGGGTAGGTGCTGCGGCTCCGGATTTCATTCTCCCGAACCAGTTCGGCGAGCAGGTGAGCCTCACCGGCCTTCGGGGTTCCGGCGTCGTGGTGGTGTTCTTCCCGTTTGCTTTCTCCCGGGTGTGCCGCGGTGAGCTGGCAGCGCTGCAGGGCGAGCGGGCACTGTTTGAAGATGCGGACGTTCGGCTGCTGGCGGTCTCGTGTGATTCGCGATACACCCTGCGTGCCTGGGCTGAACAGGAGGGTTTCGAGTTCGACCTGCTTTCGGATTTCTGGCCCCACGGCGCCACCGCGCGGTCTTACGGAGCCTTTAATGATGCGCAGGGCCTGGCAGAACGTGCCAGCTTTGTGATTGACGGATCGGGCAGCGTTAAGGCGCTCATCCGTTCCGCGCCGGGTGAAGAGCGCCCGCTTCAGCAGTACCGGAACGCCCTGGAGGCACTGTGAGCGTACAGCGTGAGGAAGAACCCCGCCCCGGGCTGGGGCTGACCGGTTTCGCCAGCGGCAGCGCGCTCGAAGCGGTGCCTGAGCCCAGCGCGGAAGAAGAGCGGCAGCTGGAACGCGCTGCCGGCTATCTCGGCGGACGGCGCATTGCCCTGCTGACCGGCGCCGGCCTCAGTACCGATTCCGGCATCCCGGACTACCGCGGCCCGGACGCCCCGCCGCGGAATCCCATGACCTACCAGCAGTTTGTCGGCGACCCGGACCTCCGCCGGAGATACTGGGCGCGAAACCATATCGGTTGGCACCACCTGCGCCATGCGGTGCCGAATCCCGGGCATGCCGCCGTGGTTCGGCTCGAGCGCCGGGGCCTGCTCTCGGGCTTGATTACCCAGAATGTGGACCGGCTGCATACCGATGCCGGCAGCGAGAATGTCATTGACCTGCACGGCCGCTATGACCGGGTGGTGTGTTTGAACTGCCGCACCGAGTTCTCCCGCGCCGACGTGGCGGTACTGCTGCAGGAACTGAATCCGGGGTACCTCGAGCGTGTACGGTCGGACGGCGGAATTGCTCCTGACGCCGACGCCGAGATTGCCGATACGGATGACTTTGTCGTGGCAGACTGCCCGGTCTGCGGCGGGATGCTCAAGCCGGACTTTGTGTACTTCGGGGAGAACGTACCCAAGGACCGGGTGGCCGAGGCGTTTGCAGTGGTGGACGCGGCCGGTGCGCTGCTCGTTGCCGGCTCGTCCCTGACAGTGATGAGCGGACTGCGCTTTGTCCGTTACGCCGCGAAGGCCGGCAAACCCGTGGTGATCGTTAACCGGGGCACGACACGGGGGGACCCGCTGGCCGACCTGAAGATCGACATGGGTGTGAGCACTGCCCTGACCTGGCTCGCCCAAAACCTTCCGGACCTGCCGCCGGCCGGGACCGCACCGGAACAGCCCTCCTCCGGAATCGCCGATTAGGCAGCGTCCGGATCTTGCGGTAATGTAATTCCTCGTGATGCAGGGCCCGCGGGGGAATCCTCCCGGACCGGCAGCACCTCTTGAGGGTCTTTAGCTCAGCTGGTAGAGCGCCACGTTTACACCGTGGATGTCATCGGTTCGATCCCGGTAGGACCCACCAAGCGGCCGCCGTTGCCTTTCGCAGAAATTGCGGAGGACAACGGCGGTTTTTTGCGTTAAGTTGACCCTCCCCGCCGGCGGCGCGCCCCGTGCAGCATCACGGGGCACAACTCAGGAAACTTTAAAACTCCGGTGCTACATCTGGTTAGGTAGGATCCCCGGCCCCCGTGAGGGTCCGCGGAACGGTTCACGCAGGCGGAAGAGGTGGTGGAATGGCGGCAAAGGCGAACTCCTCCGCGGGCGCAGCGGCGGTTGTACTGATTCTGCTGTCCGCCGCAGGCTGCGCCGGACACCCGGCTAGCGGGGCAAATGCTCCGGCTGTAGTGCCCCCGCCGGCCGCGGCGGCGGCTCCGGCGGGGCAGCCCGAATCCGCCGACGCTGCGGCCCTGTCTGCGGCCCTCGACCAGCTGGCAGAGGAGCGGGACGCGGATATCTCCGTGGCGGTGCTGGACAACGGAACCGGTGAGTCCTGGAGCTACAACCCCGAAGCCCGTTACCTCGAAGCCAGCCTCGTAAAGGTACCCATCCTCCTGACCCTGGTCCGCGAAGCCAGCGAAGAACAGCGCAGCTTCACCGAGGAGGAGGAGGCGCTGGCGGTGCAGATGATCGAGTACAGCGACAACGATGCCACCACGGCGCTGTACGGCATGCTGGGCGGACGGCCCGAACTGAACCGCACCTATGAACTGATCGGCGTCCGGGACACCGAAGCGGGAGAGACATGGGGTGCCACCGAAACCAGCGTTGAGGACCAGTTGAGGATTATCCGGACCGCCGCCTGCGGTGCCGACTGGCTGGACCCGGACCTGCTGGCCTTTGCGGTGTCCCTGATGGAAAACGTGTGCCCGGAGCAGAGCTGGGGAGTCAGTGCCGGAACCGATGAGGCCCAGGTGGCGCTGAAGAACGGCTGGCTGCAGGACGACGACGCCGTGTGGAACGTCGGCAGCGCCGGTATCGTGCGCGGCTGGGATAAGGACTACAGCATTGTTGTGCTCAGTTCCCGCAATTCGACGCTTGACGCCGGGATAGACGTTGTCGAGGGGGCTGCCTCGGTGATCAACGGCTACCGGCGTTAGCGGCGCGTCGGGCACCATGTGGCGGCAAGGCGGCCAAGAAGCATAGGCTGGAGCCTGAACACGGCGCAGGTCAGCCCGCGCCGGCCCCGTGCCCGCTGGGCACCCGAAAGATCCTTGGAGAGAACTTGAGTGCACAAATTGGTGTAACCGGCCTTGCCGTCATGGGCGCTAACCTTGCCCGCAATCTCGCCCGCAACGGTTACACGGTGGCCCTGCACAACCGTTCCATCGAAAAAACCGATGCCCTGCTGGCAGCGCACGGCGATGAAGGCGACTTTATCCGCACCGAGTCACTGCAGGAACTGGTGGACAACCTGGAGAAGCCGCGCCGGGTACTGATCATGGTCAAGGCCGGCGGGCCCGTGGACTCCGTTATTGACCAGCTGGTGCCCCTGCTGGAGCCGGGCGACATTGTGATCGACGCCGGCAACTCGCACTATGAGGACACCCGCCGCCGCGAGGCAGCCCTGGCCGAAAAGGACCTGCACTTCGTGGGCGTCGGCGTTTCCGGCGGCGAGGAAGGTGCCCTCCTGGGCCCGTCCATCATGCCCGGCGGCTCCCGCGAGTCCTACGATTCCCTGGGCCCCATGCTGGAAAAGATCGCCGCGAAGTACGACGGCGAACCATGCTGCACCTGGATCGGCACCGACGGCGCCGGCCACTTCGTGAAGATGGTCCACAACGGCATTGAGTATGCCGACATGCAGGTAATCGGCGAGGCTTACGACCTTCTGCGTTCGGCCGCCGGGATTGAACCCGCCGAGCAGGCCAAGATCTTCACCGAATGGAACACCGGGCAGCTGAGCTCCTTCCTGATCGAGATCACCGCCGAGGTCCTCGGCCACGTCGATGCGAAAACGGGCAAGCCGTTCGTGGACGTAGTGGTGGATTCCGCGGGACAGAAGGGCACCGGCCGCTGGACCGTGGTCTCCGGCCTGGACCTGGGTTCACCGGTCTCCGCCATCGCCGAGTCAGTCTTTGCGCGGGCCCTGTCTTCCCAGCGCGACCAGCGCGCCATCGCGCAGGGAACGCTTGAAGGCCGGGAATCCGCCGTCGAGCTCCCCGACACGTTTGTGGAAGATGTCCGGCAGGCGCTCTACGCCTCCAAGCTGGTCAGCTACGCCCAGGGCATCGACATGCTGGGCGCCGCTGCCAAGGAATACGGCTGGGACTTGAAGCTGGACGAAATCGCCTCGCTGTGGCGTGCCGGCTGCATCATCCGTGCCGAACTGCTCGATGACATCATGAAGGCCTACGCCGACGGTGAGGCTCCGGCCAACCTGCTGTTCGCTCCGGCCTTCGCGGAGTCCATTGCCGCCGCCGTTCCGGCCTGGCGCCGCGTGGTTTCCGTAGCCGTGCAGCTGGGCATTCCGGTGCCGGTGTTCTCCTCCTCCCTGGCCTACTACGACGGCCTGCGCCGCAAGCGCCTGCCGGCGGCGCTGACACAGGGCCTGCGGGACCTGTTTGGTGCGCACACCTACCACCGGGTAGACACCGAGGGCACCTTCCACACCATGTGGGGCGAGGACCGCGCCGAGGTCGAAGCAGTAGACACGCACTAGCAGCAGGAACCTGATTAAACGCAGAAGGCCCGCAGCAAAGCTGCGGGCCGTCTGGTTTTGCCGCACCGGACCGGTTCCCGAAAATACGGGT
>NZ_JAJJOC010000010.1:0-40254 GCF_020907365.1 Arthrobacter sp. zg-Y750
CCCCCCAACTCGCAGCCTGACCCTTATAACCCCCCCCCGCCCCCCCGCCGGGCGGCGGCCCTTCTCTTTGTCCCGAACCTGACCTGTTCCGGAACTTACGGCTTAGATGTAGATGGCCGGATCCACGTATTCCGCCGGGTCCACGGCCGGCTGCGTCATTTTGGTGTCCCGGTGGCGCCACTTGGCCGGGATGCCGGTGATGATTGAATCCGCCGGCGCATCCTTGACCACAACGGCGTTGGCACCCACGGCACTGTTGGCTCCGATGGTCACCGGACCCAGGATCTTCGCACCTGCCCCAACGGTGACACCGTCGCCGATGGTCGGGTGCCGCTTGACCTTGGCCAGTGACCGGCCGCCCAGGGTGACCCCGTGGTAGAGCATCACATCATCTCCGATTTCGGCGGTCTCGCCGATCACCACTCCCATGCCGTGGTCAATGAAGAACCTGCGGCCCACGGTGGCACCGGGGTGGATCTCGATGCCGGTGGCAAACCGTGCCAGCTGCGACAGCACCCGTGCCGGGAAGCGAAGCCCGGGCCGGGCCCACATGCGGTGGGTCAGCCGGTGCATCCAGATGGCGTGCAGGCCGGAATATACAACGAGGTTTTCGAGCGAACCCCTGGCCGCCGGATCATGCGATGCGGCGGCGTCGAGGTCTTCGCGTAGTCGGGCTAACAGACTCACAGAGGGCTTTCTGCTCGGGGGTACCGCCCCGCCGGGGGCGGTACGCGGTACTAGCCGCGGATGTCGTCGTAGAGGACTGTGGAGATGTAACGCTCTCCGAAGTCGCAGACGGTGGCAACAATCAGCTTACCGGCGTTCTCTTCGCGCTTGGCGAGTTCCAGGGCGGCCCACACAATCGCACCGGAAGAAATACCGCCCAGAATGCCTTCCTGGGTGCCCAGAGCACGGGCAGTAGCAACGGAGTCCTCGATGGAGGCGTCGAACACCTCGTCGTAGACGGTGGTGTCGAGGATCTCAGGTACGAAGTTCGCGCCAATGCCCTGGATCTTGTGCGGTCCGGGGGAGCCGCCGTTGAGGATGGCGGAGTCCTTGGGCTCCACGGCCACGATCTGCACGCCCGGCTTGCGCTTCTTCAGGACCTGTCCGACGCCGGTGATGGTGCCGCCGGTGCCGATGCCGGCTACAAAGATGTCCACCTTGCCGTCGGTATCTTCCCAGATTTCCTCGGCCGTGGTGGCGCGGTGCATGGCGGGGTTGGCTTCATTGGCGAACTGCTGCGCCCAGATGGCGTTCTCGGTGGTGGCAACAATTTCCTTGGCCTTGTCCACCGCTCCGCGCATGCCTTCGGCACCGGGGGTCAGGACAATCTCGGCTCCGTAGGCGCGCAGCATGACGCGGCGCTCGGTCGACATGGTCTCGGGCATGGTCAGGATGACCCGGTAACCGCGGGCAGCGCCGACCATGGCCAGGGCAATGCCGGTGTTGCCGGAGGTGCCCTCCACAATGGTGCCGCCCGGCTTCAGGGCGCCGGCCTTCTCAGCGGCATCCACAATGGCCACGCCGATGCGGTCCTTGACACTGTTGGCGGGGTTGTAGAACTCAAGCTTCACAGCCACCTGGGCCGGGAGGCCGGCCGCGAGCCGATTCAGCCGGACCAGCGGAGTCCCGCCCACAAGCTGGGTCACATCGTCATATATACGAGCCATGTTTTCCTCAATTCCTCAAAATTCATCGAACAATGCCGGACGGACATTTGCCCGTTCCAGCCTATCGGCGCCGTTGGCCGCGCTTAATCCTGCAGCCACCCGGAGTAATACTTGCGTGCCTTGCCCAGCTTCGGGTTGATAATCACCTGGCAGTACCCGGTACCCGGGTGCTTGGCGTAGAAATCCTGGTGGAAGTCCTCCGCCGGGTAGAACCGCGGCAGCGGCACGATTTCCGTGACGATGGGGTCCTTCCAGTTCTCCTGTGCACGTTCCAGCGAAGCTTCGAATTCCTTGCGCTGGTCCTCGTCGCGGTAGAACATCGACGAGCGGTACTGGGTGCCGACGTCGTAGCCCTGGCGGTTCAAGGTGGTCGGATCGTGCTGGGAGAAGAACATGTCCAGAATGACCTCGCCGGGAATGACATCCTCGTCGAAGGTCACGGCCACCACTTCTGCATGGCCGGTGGTGCCGGAGCATACGCTGTCGTAGTCGGGGTCGGGCAGTGCGCCGCCGGTGTAGCCGGACACCACATCGGTGACACCGCGGACCTTGCGGTATAGGGCGTCGAGGCACCAGAAGCAGCCTCCGCCAAGTACGTACGTCTTCATGTCCTTAACAATGCGTCCGGGCCCGCTTTGATTCCCGCGGACCGCCGACGGGCGCTTTGCCGGCCCGGACGCACAGTGTTCCCTGCGTCACGGCAGGTGCGGCGGAATTGAGCGGGGCAGGGCATCGGGGTAGAACTAAACGTATGGAAGCGGAGCACCCCCACGAGCGCGCCGGCGCAGATACTGCCGGCCACCAGGCACCCGAAGCCGATGTTCCCACGCTGGGGGACGTCCTGCTGGCGGCCGAAGAACTATGGCCCGAATCGCTGGCAGAGAACTGGGATGCCCCGGGATTGGTGGCAGGCCGGGCCGATAGGGAGGTCCGCAAGGTCCTGTTTGCGGTGGATCCCACCCGGGAGGTCATTGACGAGGCCCTGGAATGGGGGGCCGACCTGCTGCTCACCCATCACCCGCTGCTGCTGAAGCCGGTGAATTCCGTGGCCGCCTCCAGCTTCAAGGGTGAGGCTGTGCACCGGCTGATCGAGGGCGGCTGCGCCCTGCTGACCGTGCATACCAACGGTGACAGCGCGGTGGGCGGTGTGTCCGATGTGCTTGCAGACGCCTTTGGGCTCCGAAACGTTTCTCCGCTGGTCCCGGCTGCCGAGGGGCTGCCCGAAGAGGGGATAGGCCGCGTCGGTGAACTGCCCGAGGTGCTCAGCCTCGCTGACTTCGCCAAGCTGGTGTTCGGCCTCCTGCCTGCCGTTGCAGGCGGGGTCCGTGTGGCAGGGGACGCCGACGGCCTGGTCCGCCGGGTAGCCGTGTGCGGCGGCGCCGGGGACAGCCTGTTCGACGCCGTGCGCTCCGAGCGTGCCGACGTGTACGTCACGGCCGACCTCCGACACCACCCGGCGTCGGAACTGCGCGAGCGTGCCCTAGGCGGCAACGGCCGGCCTTACCTTATAGACGTCTCGCATTTCGGCAGTGAGTGGCTGTGGCTTACCCCCGCCGCCGCGGCGCTGGAGAACGTCCTGAATGACCAGGGCTTCACTGCTGAGGTGCGGGTCAGCGGCGTGAACACCGATCCGTGGGACTTTGTACTGACACCCGGGCTGAAGTGATGCCGCGCGGTGGCATAGGCTTAGGAGAGCCGGGCCAGGCAGGTCCGGATATACACGGAGGTTTTCGGTGGCAAAAGCATCGCCCGCGGAGCAGCTGAGGCTGCTGGATCTGCAGGCCCTGGACAGCAGGCTCAAGGCCCTGCGCAACCAGGTCCGCAACGTTAGCAACAATCCCGAGATCGCTTCCCTGGCCGATTCCGTTGCTGCCGCCGAAAAGGCACGCGTGTCCGCCGGCACCGAGGTGGCCGACATTGAACGCGAGCTCACGCGCGCCGAAGCCGACGTCGCATCCGTAGTGGCCCGGATGACCCGCGACCAGCAGCACCTGGACAGCGGTAAGGGCGGTTCCAAGGAACTGACGGCCCTGCAGGCCGAAATCGTCTCGCTTGAGCGGCGCCGCTCCGACCTTGAAGACGTGGAGCTGGACGTGATGGAACGGCTCGAAGCCGCCCGCACGCGGCAGGGCGAGGCCGGAACCGCGCTGGAGGAACTGCACGCCAAGCGCCGTGAGCTCGAGGAAAAGCGCGACGCCGAACTCGCCGTGATCGAGGCGGACAGCGCCGACGCACAAGCACGCCGCGAAGAACTGGCCGACACCTTCGAGCCGGCCCTGCTTGCCGTTTATGAAAAGACCCTGTCCAAGCACGGCATCGGCGCGGCCCGGCTGTTCCACGGCACCTCCGAGGGGTCGGGCATGCAGCTCAGCCCGGGCGACCTCGCGGACATCCGCAAGGCAGCCGCGGATGACATCGTGTTCTGCCCCGACTCCGGGTGCATCCTGGTCCGCTCGGACGAGTGGAGCAGCTGAGCAGTGACACTGTTTGACCCGGAGCCCGACTCCGGCGCGCAGTCCACGGCTGCCCGCACCCCGGCCGGCGGCCAGCGCCGCACCCTGATTGTGGAAGCCGACGGCGGCTCCCGGGGCAACCCCGGGATTGCCGGTTACGGCGCGCTCGTACGGGACCCGGACACCGGCCGCATCCTCGCCGAGAAAGCCGAATACGTGGGCCGGGTGTCCAACAACGTGGCCGAGTATTCCGGCCTCATAGCGGCGTTGGAGCTGGCCCACGGGATTGATCCCGACTGCTGGATCCTGGCCAAGATGGACTCCAAGCTCGTTGTGGAGCAGATGAGCGGCCGCTGGAAGATCAAGCACGCCGACATGCAGAAGCTGGCGGCGAAAGCCCGCTCCATAGTGAACCCGCAACGGGTGAAGTACCAGTGGATTCCGCGTGAGTTGAACAAGGACGCGGACCGGCTCTCCAATGAGGCCATGGATGCCGGTACTGCCGGCGTGCCGTGGAAACCGCGGGCAGACTCGGTTATGGCGGCCGGTCAGGCACCGGCAGCCGCCCCGGACACGGCAGCCGCCCAGGAATCTGTAGCCGCCCAGGAACCTGCCCCGGCGCCGGCCCCCACGGGACGGCTGCATCACGCGGAGGTTTGGGTCAACGACTTCCCGGCCGCCGAAAAGTCGCTGGGCTGGCTGCTGGAGCGGCTCGGCTACGTCCGCAAGGACACCTGGGACACCGGAGCCAGCTGGCAGGGAGCGGACGGCTACATAGTGCTGGAGTCTGGTCCCGACGTCGAGCGCGGCCCGTACTCCCGGCGCCGTCCGGGCCTGAACCACCTCGCGTTCGCCGCAGGCACCGAGGCCGACGTCGAGCTGCTGGCCCGCCGCGCTGCGAGCCACGGGTGGAGCATGCTTTTCGCTGACCGGCATCCGCACGCCGGCGGGCCGGACCACTATGCCGCCTACCTCGAAAACGATGAGGGCTTCGAAGTCGAACTGGTCGCTGCGCGGCAGTAGTTACTGCTCGGGCAGGATGATGTTGAGCTGATAGGGCTTCCGGCCTGCCGGAGCCACCAGCTCGGCCTCCCACTTCTCAGCGGCGGCCGCCAGCAGCTCCTGCGGCGTGGCCGGCTCGGCCCCCTGACGCACCAGCAGGTGCCGGGCCAGCTCGCCGCGGGTGTGCTTGGCGAAATGCGAGACCACTTTGCGTTTGCCGTCCCGGATCTGGAACACGTTCACCGCAGCGGTGCGCTGCGGATCCGGCGCCCAGGCCGCGGCGTAGGTACTGGACCGGCAGTCCACCACCAGTGAAGTCCCGGCGTATTCGTCCAGGGGCCCGGTCAGATGCTGTTTCCAGAACGCGGCCAGGCGGCCCGTTTCCGGCAGCCGGACGGACATGGACAGCCGGTAGGCCGGAATGGGATCGGCGAAGCCCAGGGCGCCCCACAGAGCCGACATCACCAGCACTGCGTCATCTGCCCGGCGCTGCGATGCTGCCGGCAGCGAGGCATAGCCCAGGGCGTCGTACAGAACACCGGTGTACACCCGGTGCGCGGGCGCGCACGGCTGCTCCGCCAGCACGGTATTGCGCTGCACTTCCGCGGCCAAGGTGGCACCGACTCCCAGCACTTCCAGCGCCGCATCGGACCGGCTGGTTTCGGCCAGTGCTTTCAGGACCAGTCCGCGCGGTTCGGACAGCAGAGGAAAGTGGAGGCGGGACAGGTCCAGGGCCGGACCGGCCGGCGCCGGAGTTTTGCCTTCGGAGGGCGGGAGCAGAATCAGCACCGGTTAATCCTACGCGAGCCGGGCGGCGGGTCCGGGGCGGGTCCGCGGGGACGGTAGAGTTGACCGTGGACGGGTTGGCCAGGCAATCGCGTCGGTGCGGCTGCCTTCGGGACGCCGCTGCCGCCGAGGAAAGTCCGGGCTCCGCAGGGCAGGGTGGTGGGTAACGCCCACTCGGGGAAACCCGCAGGCCAGTGCCACAGAAAACAAACCGCCCGCAGACCGGTTTTGCCGGTCCGCAGGTAAGGGTGAAAAGGCGGTGTAAGAGACCACCAGCGTCCCGGGTGACCGGGACGGCTAGGTAAACCCCACCCGGAGCAAGGCCATACAGGACACGTTTGAGGGCTGCCCGCCCGATGTGTCCGGGTAGGCCGCTTGAGGCCGCCGGCAACGGCGGCCCTAGATGGATGATTGCTCCGTCCGGCCCGGTAACGGACCGGACGCACAAAACCCGGCTTATCGGCCAACCCGTCCACCCCCGCCCGCATTTCCCCGGGCCGCCCAGGAAACCGCTTAAGTGCTCAACAATGGCGCACCTTTTGCCGGGGTTTCCTGCAATTGGATTCGGTTTGGGCCGCAACGGGTTGGATTAATCGGGCGCTGGGCTATTCTGTGGCAATGTCCCAAACCGAGGCAGCCCGGAAACCTTTGGTTATCCGCAACGCCAATTTCCGGAGGTTGTGGATTTCTTCGACTGCCGGAATTTTCGGCGGTGCCGTAACCAGCGTTGCCCTGCCCGTTATTGCGGTGACTGAACTGGACGCGTCGAATTTCACCGTAGCGGTCCTTGCGGGCATGACTTTCCTGCCCTGGCTGCTCTTCGGTTTGCCCATAGGAGTGCTGGTGGACCGGTACCGGCGCCGGCCCGTGATTGTGGCCTCCCTCGCTGTCAGGACACTGCTCCTGGCCAGCCTGCCCGTGGCCTGGTGGCTGGACCTGCTGACCGTGGTCCAGCTTTTCGCCGTTTCCTTCGGCGCCGGGCTTGCCGCTGTGTTTTTCACCCTCGCTGAGCAGGCACTGGTTCCCAGTGCCGTGGACCGGGAAGAACTGGTCGAGGGCAATGGACTGATGACCGGTTCGGGTGCCTTCGGCGACGCCGGCGGGCGGGCCCTGGGCGGCTGGGTCACCGGCGCGTGGGGCGCTTCCAATGCCCTCCTGCTGCAGGTTGCGGCCTCCCTGGGCTCACTGGCTGCCATCCTGCGCCTGGACATCCGTGAACCCCGGCCCGACCGGCCGAAGGACCGGCGGGTGCTCCGGGACATGGGGGAGGGCGTGCGTTATGTCTTCAGTACGCTGCCGCTGCGCATGCTCCTTGTGACGGGGGCGCTGTGGAACCTGGGCGGAAACATCGTGGTCTCGCTGCTGGTCCTCCTGGTGATCCGGTCCCTGGGGGAGACGCCGGGCATGCTGGGCCTGCTGACTGCGGCCACGGCGGTGGGCGGCACCCTGGGCGGACTGTCCGTCAAACGGATAGCCTCACGCGTCGGCTCGGGCCGGGTGTGGCGGTATTCCATGTTCCCGGCCGTGGCCGGTTACGCCAGCCTGCTGCTGATTTCACCTGGATGGGGAATGACTGCCGGCTTCATCGGCCTCTTTGTGGCGGGGTTCGCCATTTCCCTGAACATCGTTGTGTCCACCACGTTCCGGCAGCGGGTATGCCCGCCGCAGATGCTCGGACGGCTTGGGTCCGCCCAGCGGATGATCACTTGGGGAATGCTGGCTTTGGCGGCGTTCGCCGCCGGCATCCTCGTGGAGCTGGTAGGCATCCGGGGTGCCATATTGACCGGCATCCTGGTGGCCGCCCTCGCGCCGCTCGCCGCGGCACTGGGGCCGCTGCGCCGGGTCCGGGACCTCGAGGACCTGGAACCGGAGGGCAAAGCGGGGAAACCGGCCGGCCAGGAAGCGTCCCGGCTCCGCCCCTCCTGAGTGTGACGAACGTCTCCGGGAGGCGTCCGGCCGGTGCGATGTGTCCTAATACACTTAGAGGCATTACTGCCAACCGGCACAACGCAGTGCCGGCTGAGAAAAGGATGTGAAGATCTGTGAGTTCCAACTCCGATACGTGCCTTGACACTTGGATGGACCGGGAAGCCCTCGCCGAGGCCATGATCCCGCTGATCGGACGGCTCTACCGGGAAAACAGCGTAGTGACCTCGGTGTACGGACGTCCGCTGGTGAACAAATCGGTGATCGAGATCCTGAAGGCGCACCGGTTTGCGCGCCAGATCGACGAAGCGGAGCTGCCCGTCTCGGAAACCTATCCGCTGCTCAAAGCCCTGACCGAGCTGGAACTCGGAGCCGCTTCCGTTGACCTCGCGCGGATGGGCAACAAGTACAAGGAGAAGGGCGGGGACCTGCACGAGTTCCTGCGGGCCGAACTGGCCGACGTCGCCGGCAAGCGGGGTGCCGATGAACGCACCAGCACCGACGTCGTCCTATACGGCTTTGGCCGCATCGGGCGCCTGCTCGCCCGCATCCTGGTGGAAAAGGCCGGCGGCGGGCAGGGCCTTCGCCTGCGTGCCATCGTGGTGCGGAAAGGCTCCGACAACGACCTCATCAAGCGTGCCAGCCTGCTGCGCCGCGATTCCGTGCACGGGGCCTTCAACGGCACCATCACCGTGGATGAGGACAACAACACCATCCTGGCCAACGGCACTCTCATCCAGGTGATCTACTCCAACGATCCCTCAGCCGTGGATTACACCTCCTACGGCATCAATGATGCCGTGGTGGTGGACAACACCGGACGCTGGCGGGACGAAGAAGGACTCTCGCAGCATCTGGCCGCCAAGGGCGTGTCCCGCGTCCTGCTGACCGCGCCGGGCAAGGGAAACCTGAAGAACATTGTGCACGGCATCAACCACGGCGCCATTACGGACGAAGACCGGATTATCACTGCCGCCTCCTGCACCACCAATGCGATTACCCCGGTGCTGAAGGTCCTCAATGACAAGTACGGAATTGTAAACGGGCACGTGGAAACGGTGCACTCGTTCACTAATGACCAGAACCTGATCGACAACTTCCACAACGGGGACCGGCGCGGCCGCTCCGCTGCGCTGAACATGGTCATCACCGAAACCGGGGCCGCCAAGGCCGTGGCCAAGGCGCTGCCCGAACTGGCCGGCAAGCTCAGCGGCAACGCCATCCGGGTGCCCACCCCCGATGTGTCCATGGCCATCCTGAACCTGAACCTCGAAACGGCCACGGACAAGGAAGAGGTCAACGCCTACCTGCGGGAGACGTCGCTGAACTCGCCGCTGCACAAGCAGATCGACTACATCGATTCCCCCGAGGTGGTCTCCAGCGACTTCGTCGGTTCCAAGCGGGCCGGGATCGTGGACGGCCTGGCCACCATTTCCAACGGCACAAACCTGGTGCTGTACGTCTGGTATGACAACGAGTTCGGCTACAGCTGCCAGGTGGTCCGGGTGCTGGAGGAGATGGCGCACGTGAATCCGCCGGCATTTCCCTTGGCACAGTCCCTGGCCTCGATCGCCGGCTAGGACCGACCGCTGACGCAGGAGGGCCCGCAGGATATCCTGCGGGCCCTCCTGCGTTGCTGTCCGCCCTAGTGGCCGAACGGGTCCGGATCCACGCCCGGCATCCAGCTGTGGCCGGGGACGGTCCAGCCCTGGGCCTTGATGACCTTTCGGGCCTTGCGGCTCCAGCGGTCGTTGAGCCGGTCCACGTAGAGCTTGCCGTCCAGATGGTCATACTCGTGCTGGATCACACGGGCAAACCAGTCCGTCGCCTCGAACTCGACCGGGGTACCGTTTTCGTCGAAACCGGATACCTTGACCCATTCCGCCCGGTTCACCGGGAAGTTCTCACCGGGAACGGAGAGGCAGCCCTCGGAGGTTTCGTCCGGGTCCGGCGCCGCGCCGGGAACCTTGGAAGTGATCAGCACCGGATTGATGAGCACGCCGCGGTCGGGAGCGTCGTCGTCGTTCTCATAGGCGAACGTGAACAGGCGCAGGCCCACGCCCACCTGCGGGGCGGCCAGGCCCACGCCGTTGGCGACATCCATGGTCTCGTACATGTCCGCGACGAGGGTGCGCAGTTCGTCGTTGAACTCCTCCACCGGCAACGCCCGGCGGTGCAGTACGGGTTCGCCGTGGATAACGATGGGACGTACGGTCATTGCTGTCTTTCTTTCGTCTGGATGGGGGAGGGCCGCCGGGGCCGCGGCGGTGCTAGCGGACGATGCCGCGTCCGATGACTTCCCGCATGATTTCGCTGGTGCCGCCGAAGATGGTCAGCAGGCGGGCAGCCAGGAACGCCTGGGCCACCGGGTATTCGAGGATGTAGCCGTAGCCGCCGTGCAGCTGCAGGCACCGGTCCGTAATGGACTTGGCCCGCTCACTGGCCCAGAGCTTGGCCTTGGCGGCAGAAACGGCATCCAGCTTGCCTTCGTTGAAGGCGGTGACGGCGGAATCCACGTACGCTTCGGTGGCTTCGACTTCGGTTTCGATGTCGGCGAGGGCAAACCGGCTGTTCTGGAAGTCGGCGATCCGCTCCCCGAAGGCGTTGCGCTCCTTGGTGTACTCCACCGTGGCTTCGAAAATCCGGCGCGCAACTGCGGAGGAGGCAACGGCAATGGCCAGCCTGCCCTGCGGCAGCTGCCCTTCGGCGTATTCCAGGCCGCGGCCGACCTCGCCCACGAGGTTCACCGACGGGACGAACACATCATCGAAGAACAGCTCGGCGGTGTCCGAGGCCTTCAGGCCCATTTTGTCCAGCTGCCGGCCGGTGCTGTACCCCTCGGTTTTCTCCACCATGAACATGCTGAAGGAGTCCCGCTGCCCGCGGCCCGTCCCGCCGTCAGTGCGGGCCAGGACCAGGGAGGCGTCTCCGCTGATGCCGTTGCCGATGAACGTCTTCTGGCCGCTGATGCGCCAGCCGCCGTCGTCGGTGCGTACAGCCTTGGTGCGGATGCCGCGCAGGTCGCTGCCCGCGCCGGGTTCGGTCCAGGCGACGGAGGTGACCTTGTCCCCGGAGACCATGCCCGGCAGCCAGCGTTCCTTCAGTTCATCGGAGCCGTAGGCGAGCAGGTGGGGGAGGACCATGTCGTCATGCAGGTGGAAGGCCAGGCCGACGGCGAGATGGTTGGCACGGGCGAATTCCTCGTCCATCACCGCGCGGAAGCGGTAATCCGGCATGCCCGCCCCGCCGAACTCCTCGGGGACAGCCAGGCCAAGCAGGCCCTGCTCGCCGGCAGCCTTCCACAGCCGGCGCGGCATCATGTGCGCGGCGTCCCAGTCCGCATACCCGGGGGCGACTTCGCGGGCGTCGAATTCCCGGACGACTTCCCGGAACAGCTCATGGTCCTCTTCGAACAGTCTGCGCTCCAAGGCGGCGCCTCCTCATTGATAAGCCACGCGTAGGCGTAGGGGTTGTTGCCGGGCCGTGCCCGCAGCGGCAGTGATCGCCCCTGAGGCTAACAGTCAAACACACACAGGAAAGGCCGCCCCGGAATCATCCGAGGCGGCCTTTCGAAGCTGTAACCGCCAGCCTCATTGGGGTGAGTAACGGGGGTTGAACCCGCGACCTCCTGGACCACAACCAGGCGCTCTGCCAACTGAGCTATACCCACCATGTGCCTCAAACGTTCATCCGCGAAGTCCAGGCGAGTGGTCTTGCGGACTCATTTATCTGAGGCAGCGGAATCAAGCTTACACGGTTTTTTGAGTGCTTCTGACACAACCGGCACCGGAGGCCGGTTTTGTGACGGAGCTAACTTCCGATTCCCGCGGCGATCTTCTTGGCCGTGGCGGAATCCGGCCCCGGAGCGGGCACGAAAACTGCCTCGCGGTAGTAGCGCAGCTCATTGATGGAATCGCGGATATCCCCCAGCGCCCGGTGGCCGCCGTTCTTGGCAGGGGCCTGGAAATAGGCGCGCGGGTACCAGCGCCGCGCCAGTTCCTTGATGGTGGAGACGTCGATGATCCGGTAATGGAGGTAATTGATGACCTCGGGCATGTCGCGGGCGAGGAACATCTTGTCCGTGCCTACGGAATTGCCGGCCAGCTGCGCCTTTTTGGGTTCCGGAACCCACTTGGTGATGTATTCGATAACCGCGGCCTCGGCCTCAGCCATCGAAATGCCGTTCGGGAGCTCGTCCAGGAGCTTGGAAGTGGTGTGCATCTGGCGCACGAAGTCGCCCATCTGGGACAAAGCGGCGTCGTCCGGCTTGATCACCACGTCTACGCCGTCGCCGAGGATGTTCAGCTCGGAGTCAGTGACCAGGACGGCCACCTCAATGAGGGCATCGGATTCAATGTCCAGACCGGTCATTTCGCAGTCGATCCAGACCATACGTTCATTAGTTATTGGCACGAATCCAATGTACCGCGTCCGCCGCCCGGCAGGCGGGAAACCGGAGGAGCCGGCGGGCGGCTACAGGCTGGAGTGGCTCCGCTGGCGGCGGTCCGGCAGCTCTGCGTCCGCCGTCACGAGGGGAGCGGGCGTTCGCGCAAGGTAGGGCTGCAGCGGGATCTGGCCCGTTTCCGGGGGGCCGAAGGTGCGCGTCCACCGGCTGGGTTCAGCCGGCATCTCATGAACAACCGGCATGGCGGCTGCACGCCGCCCGTGCGGGGCAGGACGGTCCATCCGCGCCGGCTGCGGGGCGGGGCGCAGTGCGGGGGAGGGCTGTATTGCGGAGGGCTGCAGTGCAGGGGAGGGCCGCAGTGCCGGGCGGGTTGGTGCGGCAGTGGCAGCGGTGCTGCGGGAAGCGGGTGTGGCGGCGCCCGTGGCGGGGGTGGGAACGGGTGCCTGAACGGAAACCGCGGGCGGCGCAGGGATGGAATCCGTTGCGGGAGCCGGTGCAGGAGCCAGAGCAGGTATCGAAGAAGCGGTAACAGCGGCCGGGGAAGCCGGCGCGGGGGAGAAGCACCATGCGACTCCAAAGGCGAAGAGGAGCAGCGATGACGTCACCGCAACCGCGGACGGGGGTACCTCCACCCACACCATGGCGGCTGCTCCTATCAGTGTGAGGAACAACCCCCAGCCCAGCAGTTCCGGGCTGCGGCGCTGCTGCGTGTGGTTTCGGCCTGCCCGGCTGTGTTCTTTGCCTGCTTTGCCCGGGTGGCCCGGGTGCCCGGCCGGGGCATCCCGGGTTGCGGCACGTGCGGGAACGGTCCCCGACGGATGCGCGGGTTTAGTTACAGCTTTCCTTACAGGTTCTGCCCGGTGGCGCCCCACAGCCTTTACCGCCTTGCCTTTTACTTGCATCAAAAATCACATCTGGAGCTTCAGTCTAAGCGACGCTGTGTCCGGGCCCGGGATTGACTTCGCCGCGTCGCGCGCGCCGGGTTTGCCCGGGCCGCGATGCTAATATCAGCCTATTGACGGTGCCCGGGCTCTATGCTGCCCTGCTTTAGGGTGAGGCGCCGCCCTGTCCGCCGCCAGGCCCGCAGGAATCGTGTTCACCCCAGAGATTGGAACCACGTAGATGACCGCGCAGGTCCCCGCGACCGAGCCTTCGTCTCCGGGCCCGGAGATAGCTAAAGCCGACCGTCCCAACATAGCGATCATTCAGGGGTTCATCGGCTCCCTCATGATGCTCGCTGGATCCTTCGGGGTGGGCTGGCTTTCACTGGCATCTGCCAGCCTGCGAAGCAACCCGGTGATCATTTGGATGCGTTTCGACGAGCCCTTCGGTGCCATCGTCGCCGTGCTGCTCCTGTCCACGGGCGGCATGCTGCTGGTGCGCTCCTGGCTCCGGCTGGGCCAGCGGATGAAAGGCTGGGGCCCGGAGTCCCGGCCGGTCATCCTGAAGGCGGTCATTGCCTGGGCGGCGCCCCTGTGCTTCACGCTGCCGCTGTTCAGCCGCGATGTGTTCGCCTACATCGCCCAGGGCCTGGTGATGGTCAGCGGTTTGAACCCGTACAAGGACGGCTACTCGCAGATCTCCAACTACCTGCAGATCGGCGCCGACGATCTGTGGGCACAGAGCCCCACCCCGTACGGTCCGGTGTTCCTCTGGCTGGAGCAGCTGGTGGTTCTGGTAACGAACGGCCAGACCGAGTTCTCCATCCTGCTGTTCCGGCTGATCGCCGTCATCGGTGTGGCAATGTGCGTGTATTTCGTGCCGAAGCTGGCTGAACTGCACGGGATCAATCCCAACCGCGCGCTGTGGCTCACGGCAGCGAACCCGCTGTTCCTGACCAACTTCATCGCCAGCATCCACAATGACGCCCTGATGATCGGGTTGGCGCTGGCCGGGCTCTACCTTGCCGCCACCAAGCGTCCCGTAGCCGGCATCCTGCTGGTCACACTGTCGATCGGCATCAAGCCGATCACCATCATCTTCCTTCCGTTCATCGGCCTGCTGTGGGCCGGCAAGAACGCATCCTGGCGGCGCAGGTTCACCTACTGGTTCATCACGGCCGCCATGTCACTGGGGCTGCTGTGGATCATGGGCCTGATCAATGGTTTCGGGTTCGGCTGGGTGGGTGCCCTGAGCACCCCGGGCAGTGTATGGATCTGGTACGCGCCGGTCGGTTTCGCCGGCATGCTGGTTGCCACCCTCGGCAACGCGCTGGGACTGCCCGGCTGGACCATGGCCGATGTTGTCCACACCATCGGACGGCTGGCATCCGTGGGAATTGTGCTGTGGCAGATGTTCGTGGGTGAGTACAGCCGGCTGATCCGCCGGCTGACCCTGGCCTTCGCCGCCATCGTAATGCTCGCGCCCATGATCCAGTCCTGGTACGTGGTCTGGCTCATCCCGCTCTTCGCCGTGACCGGTATCCGCGATGACTGGCAGGCCAAGACCCTGTACCTGTTCGTGTCCTTCTTTATGGTCTACGCGATCAGCGACCAGCTCGATATCTGGCCCTACTTCGAGTTCAGCCTCAGCGCGGCCCGGCAGATTGCCGCCGTGACGGCACTGGGCTTCGCGCTGTACCTGATCTTCCTGGACCCCAAGACCAAGGTCCTGTTCCGCAAGAAGCTTACGGCGCCTGCTCCGGGAGAACTGCGGCACTGACCCGGTTCCCGCCGGCGCGGGTCAGGGTGATGACCCGCGCCAGCGCCCAGCCGAACAGCACCAGCAGCAGGACGTTGCGGGCGGTCAGCAGCAGCGCCACGGCGATGTTCAGGTCGTTGTACAGGGCTGCGTAGAACATCGGATAAACCAGTGTGGTCAGGGCGGCGATGGCCAGCATCAGGATCCCGGGCACTTTCCAGTCCCTGCCCTCCCATGCCAGCCCCACCGCCGTGACGGCACCGAGCCACAGCATGAACTGCGGTGATCCAACCTTGTTGAAGACAATAAATGCGGCCACCAGGGCCAGCGAGCCGGAGATCAGCAGGGAGCGCGGATCGGCGCCGCGGCGAAGCGCCCAAATCAGCAGTCCGACGACGGCGAGGGCGGCCAGTGCGAGCAGCGGCGTCATCAGCGCGGCCACCGGCTCGCCGAGGGCACCGCGGACCTCGCGGGTATTGATGATCTTGTCCTCGTAAATATGGGCATCCGATGAACCCAGGATCGCCTGCCACAGCCCCGGCGTCGTGAACGGCGCCTCCATCTGCATCCCGCGGGCCCCCTGTTCGCCGAAGAAACTCAGCAGGTGCCGCAGGCCGCCGCCTAGGGCGACGGTGACGGCAACGGCAGCGGAGACGGCGGCACCGGTGGCGAGCAGCGTGAGCCGCTTCTTCCAGGCGACCAGCACCGCGAGGATAACGGCAGCCGGCCAAACCTTGATCCAGGTGGCCACGGACAGCAGCGCCGAGGCAAGCACCGGTCGGGTGGCCAGGAAGAGCAGGCCCATGATCACCAGGGGAGCGGTCAGCCCATCCACGCGCCCCACCGCCACGGGCCCCAGCAGGGCAGTGGCCGCGAGCCACCAGTACGCGGCAGCGGTGCCGCCGGCTCCGGCCCGGCGGGCCAGGACGGCGACCGCGCCGGCGTTCAGCGCCGTGAACAGCAGGAACCAGACGAACTGGTACGCGCCGAACCCGAACAGCGCCGCAAGCACCATGGGGGCCAGCGCGAGGACGGGATACACCCATGCAGTGTCAAAGACCAGCCAATGGCCATGGCTCAGGCCGTCAAACGCCCACTGCCGGTAGAAGTTCACATCGCTCAGCGCCCCGCCGTCGAGAATCAAGGGAGCCAGGGCGGCGAGGAAGCCCAGATGGACCACGGCAAACGCCGTCCAGAGGGCCGACGGGCTCAGTAACCGCCGCTGAAAGGTTGCCGGAATCCGGGACATGCGAGGGTGGTGCTCCTTAGCTCAAACCGTTGCCGTGCCGCACGCGGGCACAGCGATAAGGCTACCGGCGTCCGGCGCCCGGCATGCAATCCGGCGCCGGACACGGGATACTGGAACCATGACCGACCTAACTGAAGAAGTGATCGTGGCGGATTTTGATGTTTCGGAGTGGGAACCCACCCCCTATCAGGTGGAGGGAACCAACAGTGAACTGTCCACCGTCCGGGCGGTGAAGATCTTCGAGGGAGACATCACCGGCACCAGCGTCGCGGACCTCATCATGGCCGGCAACACGGTAGGGGCGGGTTATGTCGGGTCCGAGGTGTTTGCCGGCACCGTCGCCGGCCGGACGGGAACCATGGTCATCCAGCACTGGGGCCTCGCCGAAGGTACGGCCACGGCCAGTTCCGGCCATATCATCCCCGGCTCCGGCACCGACGGGCTTGCCGGTATCTCCGGGAAGGCAATTTACACTCAGGAGGAGGACGGCCAGCACCGGCTCGAATTGCGGGTAACCTTCCCGGAAATCCAAGCGTAGTACGGGCCGGGCACTTACCGCCCCGGCACCGGAAGGACCGTCAGCGCGGCGTACAGTGCTGCGGCCGCGGCAGCGGCGATCACCAGCGCGAAGCCGGCCAGCCACACGGCAGCGGGTATGCCGGTGCGCCGGGCGAGGATAAAGGCGTCCGAGCTTTCCAGGTTTCGCCGGCGGGTATGGACCCGGACCACGTTCAGCCAGTCCCGCACGGCACCCACCAGCAGGGCAACACCGGTGCACACGGCCGCATAACCAGCCGTCACCGGCGAGGAGAACCACACCAGCAGTACGGAGACCAAGGCGCTGCCAAAGGCGATGGCGAAGCCCTGGACATTGCGGATAAACAGCAGCGCCGCCAGCAGCACCAGTGCACTGGCGGACAGCGCGGTCCCCGCCCAGCCGTACAGCGCCGCCAGAATGAGCCCGGCGCCCACCACCGCGGGCACGGGGTAACCCCAAAACCCCGCCCAGGCAGCAGGGAACCCGCCGCGGCCCAGCGAACGCATGTCTCCGGAATGGTCAAAACGCAGCCGGATGCCCTTCACCACCTGCCCGGTCATCAGGGCCGCGAAGGCGTGTCCGAGTTCGTGGACAAAGGTCACGAACAGACCAAACCAGCGCCAGGTGCTCCGCGGGATGCTGAGCAGGGCGGCTGCGGCAACAACAAGCAGCAGCACCGCCGGAGCCGGGTCGAGGGCCGGCCCGCGGCTGAAACCCTCCAGTACCCTGGACCACCACTCGGAGGTAATCCCCGGAAGGGAGCCGGGCACGGCGTCAGCCACGTGCGCCGCCGGCCCGTGCGGCCGGGTCAGGGTTCCAGCACGCCGCGCAGGATTGAATCCCCGGAGTGCGTGGGGTTGCCGTCGAACGGTTCATCGGAGATATCAACAATGGGGTACTCATTGAGGTCAAGGTTAGCCGGAATGGTGAACCTGCCCTCCGTCCCCTCCATGGTGCCCAGGCTGACCATCCGTTCAATATCGGGGGCTATCAGCCACACTTCACGGAAACCCTGCGCGTCCGCACCGCTGGCCGTCACCACCAGTTCCCGTCCGCCGTCGGCCCGCTGGTCCACCTCTGCGCGGCCACTGTCCTGATAGGCCGGCAGCGGTGCCAGGTCAACGGCAGCAATTACCTCGGTGCGGTCGGCCAGGATCCGGGAAATACCCCAGGTGCCGGCGGCAGCGAGGACTACGGCTGCCGCTGCGGCGGCCAGGATCTGCGGCAGGCGGCGCCGGTTGCGGCGGCTACGGGCTGCGTCCAGGGAAACGGGGGAAGCCTGCGGTTCCGCCGCGGGTGCGGACTGTTCCCGGGCAGGGCCGGATCCCGCCGCGCCTGAGGCAGGGGGCGTATCGAAGGGGTCCCGGCGTACGGCGTCGCCGAGGCCCAGCGAGGAATGGATGCCCTCCCAGACCGAGGCCTGCGGATGCGGCAGGGCGCCGGCAGCAGGGGCACGTCCTGCCGTCACAACGCGGCCCAGTGCTTCCACTTCGGCCGTGCACTGGGTGCACTGTTGGAGATGCGCGGTTTCTTCGGCCGTGCCCTCGCCCAAGGCGTTCAGGGCCAGCGCTTCAGATGACAGATGCTGCATCGCTGACCTCCAATCGCTGGCGTAGTTGGACAAGGCTTCTTCGGATATGGCTCTTGACGGTACCCAAGGGTAGTTTCAGTTTTTCCGATATCTGCTGGTGTGTCAGGTCCTCGTGGAAAGCGAGCCGGAGGATGGATCCCTGTGGTTCCCCGAGCCGGGCCAGCTCGGCATCGAGAACCACCCGGTCAGCAACGCCGTCGGGGTCCGGCCCGGCCGGTTCGGTCCGCTGCCCGTGGGGCAGGACCGGTTCGTCCACCAGGGTTTCGGAGCTTCGCTGCCTGGCCGTGGCCATTCCGGCCGCGACGTTTCGTCCTATGCCGACAAGCCAGGCCGCGAGCGTCGAGCGTTCCGGCGAATAACTTTCCCGGTATTTCCAGGCCCGGATGAATACTTCCTGTACCGCGTCGTCGGCAGCGCCCTGGTCAAAAAGCTTCCGCAGCGCCAGCGCACGGATCAGGGGCGAAAAGCGGCGGTAGGCATCCGCCAGCGCCGTTTCGTCGCCCGCAGCGAAGGCGTGGTCCATCGCGGCGTCGGGCTCCGTGGCGCCGGTGGGCATCAGTGCCGTTCTCCTGCCGTACTCGTGCGGGACCGGACCAGGTACGGGCCGGCTCTCTTGGGTTGCCACTATGGTACGGGCACCGCAGTGAGTACAACGTTATCTTCATAGTCTCCGACCGAGTCGAGCCACTTGCCGCCGCAGGTTACCAGCTCGAGCCGGGGTGCGCCGCCGCGGTCGAACAGATCGAACTGGTCCAGGGAAGCCTTGGGGATGTTCTTCACCTCTTGGGTGGTGTATCTCAGGACGGAGCCGTCGCTGCGGGTCACGGTAAGCGGCGTGCCTGCGGGCACCTCGTCCAGGCCGGCAATGGGAAGCTGTTCGGTACGCGAGTCCACATGGGCTGCCAGGACGGCGGCGCCGCGCGAAGATCCGGGTGCCGGTCCGAAGCGGTACCAGCCGGCCTGGTAATGGTTGTTGGGCAGGGTCATGGCCCCGTTGGGTTCCTGGCCCACGGGAATGACTTCCAGTTCGATGCCGGTACCGTCCACGCTGATGCCGACGGGATCCGGAATCTCCTCAGCCGGGGTGGGGGTGGCCTGGCGAATCGGTACCGGCTCTGCCGCGGCGGAAGGGGCTGGCGACGACGCCCCCGGCGCGGCGGTTACTGATGCGTCCGGTCCGGCCGACGGCGGCTGGCTGCCTCCGCAGGCAGCAGTGCCGGCAACAGCTGCCGAGAGGAATACTGCCGCGGCGAGCCGGCGGAGGGGAGCTGAGGGCATGGATGGTTCCTCCGGGAAGGGTGAACCCGGTGCTGCAGCGCGGAAAGGGGCGGGAGAGCGCTGCAGCACCGGGGGGTTGGGGTGGTCCGTACTACTTGCTGCCGGCTGCGGTGCGGCGGCGAAGCAGGACGGCGCCCAGGGCGAGAAGGGCGGCACCGCCGGCAGCGGCGGCAGCGACCGTGCCCTGCTGGTCCTGGCCTGCCTGCTCCAGTGCACCCGGGACTGCGTGCGGAGCCGAGGCCATCCCGTCGATGGTCTGGGTAGCCAGGGCCAGGTTTCCGGCCTCCAGCGATCCCCAGGCGTAGACGATGGTGTTGGTGCCCTCACCCAGCGCGAGGTCTGCCGGACCGATAACCGGATCGGTAGTTCCGGCGGCGGCAACGGAGGCGGAGATTGTTCCGGGGTCGACGGTGAGGACCTTTTCATTGGGATTGGTCAGGCCCTGGATCACAGGGGAACCGTTGGCCAGGACATCCACTGCGGGGGCGGCAGCCACATGGCGGACCGTGAGCCGGGACTTGCCGGCTTCCACCATGGACGTGTCGTTGGTGAAGAGGTTGGCCGTGGGTTTGCCCGAGGCGTCCAGATTTGCCGTGGCCGTGTAGTTTCCGCCGGCCGCGAGGTCCGCGGAGATCGGGCCGATGATGGGCGCGGAGGCATCCGGCGCATCCGCGGCGGTGATGGCAAGCTGGTAGTTGCCGCCAGGCAGGTCCAGCGGCCCGGCCATCTGGCCTGGCATGAAGTTATCCAGGGTGAGCGTTCCGTTGACGTACACGTCAACGGTAGTGTCCGGCACAGCGTGCAGGACGGAGAGCTTAGCCGTGTCGGTATCGGCGGCGGAGGCCGGTACGGCCGAGAACGCTGTTGCGGCGCCTACGCCGAGGGCCGCGATAGCGGTTGCGGTCTTACGCATGGTCTGTGCTCCTTTTAGTTGCCGCACCCACCGGTACGGGTTTTTGACTTACACCCCTACTACTTCCGGGGCAGGCGGAATGGATGCACGGAATTCGAATTCTTTTTTTGGCGTGGCTTCCGCACGGGGGCGGGGCTGCGGCGGGAAGGCCCAGGGGCAGGGCGGGGCAGGGTCCGTAGTATCATCGTGTGGTTGCCCCCGTAGCTCAATGGATAGAGCAACGGCCTTCTAATCCGTAGGTTGCGCGTTCGAGTCGCGCCGGGGGCACTTTTTTGTGTCCGCTCCCTTACGCCATGCCCGGCACGCGCTGCGCGTGCCGGGCATGGCAGCGTAGGCTCAGGCCGGTCAGGACAGGCACGCTCAAAGGAGCTGCAGTGCCAGCCGGTTACCTCCTCACCGTTTTGCTGCTCGGGCTCAGCACATATTGCGCACTGTGGCCGCCGGGAAAGGGGAGGTCCCGGCTCTCGACCGGCGCGTACATCGTCGGAATGACCTTCAGCGAAGCTCCGGTTTTCCCGCTTCTGCTGGGTGCAGCCGCGACGGTGCTGGCGGTGGTGGAGGGGGACACGTCCACACCTGCCGGCGCGGCGGGCGCTGCCGGCATGGTCCTGGTCGCGGCGGGGCTCCTGCTGACGGGATGGCGTGCGGTCCGCAGCAGCACCGCTCCCGTGCAGGCCTTGAACGAAGGCCTTTCGGCCGGCGGGCACCGTTACTCCACGGGGCCTGAGCATGCTCCCTTCGGGCTGCGGGATGTCTTGGCCGGGATCTTCCTGCCCTTCCGGCGCCGCCTGCACGGTGTCAGGCACATCCGCAACCTGCAGTACGGACCTGCGGGGAAGTACAACACCCTTGACCTTTACCTGCCCCGGGGCGGGCCGCAGGCAGGACCGGTCTTTGTACACTTTCACGGCGGGCGGTTCGTCTCCGGGGCGAAGGACCGGGAAGCCCTGTATCTGCTGTATTTGCTGGCCTCCCGAGGTTGGAGCTGTATCAGCGCCAACTACCGGCTCGCACCCGGGGCGCAGTTCCCGGACTATGCGGTGGATGCCAAACGTGTCATTGCATGGGTGCGCACCCAGGGCGCCCAACACGGTGTGGGCACCGGACCGCCGGTTGTGGCGGGGAGTTCCGCCGGTGGCTTCCTGGCGGTATTTGCAGCTCTGACCGCCAACCGTCCGGAGCTGCAGCCCGGTTTCGAGGAAACCGACACGTCCGTAGCGGCGGCAGTATGCCTGTACGGCTATTACGGCCGGGTGGCTGGGGAGGACCCCGGCAGCACACCGGCAGCGTACGCCCGGCCGGACGCACCCCCGTTTTTTATCCTCCACGGATGCAAGGACAACGTAGTGCCCATTGGCCACGCCAGGGGCTTCGCGGACATGCTGCGGGGAGTGTCCCGCCGTCCCGTGGTCTGGTGCCCGCTTCCCGGGGCCCAGCACTCCTTTGATTACTTCGCTTCGGTTCGTTCCCGCGCGGCGGCAGCGGCTATCAGCGACTTTGCCTGCTGGGCCCTGGCACAGAATGAACCGCCGGTTTGACGCAGGGACAGCCTTTCCTCCACAGGATCCCCGGGAGGTCCTGCATCCGTCCGGCGTCCACACGTGCCCGTCTGGAGGCGGACCGGGACGGTGCAGCGGAGAAGACTGGCCGGACCCAACGACCCGAAGGCAGGACACTATGAGTGACACCATTACGCTCCGCGGCTATGTAGCCACCGAACTGCGCCAGAACACCACCGACAACGGACTGGCCGTAGCCAGCTTCCGGATGTGCACCACGGAGCGGCGTTATGACCGGGACGCGGGCAGCTGGCTGGACGGCCAGACCAACTGGTACGCCGTAAGCCTCTTCCGCCAGCTCGCCACCAACGCGGCGTTCAGCATCCACAAGGGAGACCGCGTGGTGGTCACGGGGCGGCTCCGGCTCCGACAGTGGGCAACGGAGGACGGGCGCAGCGGTACCAGCGCCGACATTGATGCAGACACCGTGGGCCACGACCTGATGTGGGGAACAGCCAGCTTCCGGCGCACGGTCTCCGGAACAAGCGACCGCGCCGACGCAGGGTCCCGCCCTGACGGCTATCCGGTTGGAAGCCCCGATGCGGCAGCCAATCCGTTCGGGCAGGACACGGACCTCACCGATTCGTTTGGCCGGTTGGCGGATCCGCTGACCGGTGAACTTCCCGATGCAGACCAGGATGCGGATTCCCTCCAGCCCGGCGGAAGGGACGAATCACCGGGCCGAGGAGATGCTGACGCAGACGCGGACCAGCCGGAACGGGACCGTGCCGCCGCTCCGTTCTAGCGCGTTGACGTTCAGCGGGTTCGGTGGCCACTTCCTGTGCTGCATGACACAATCGCCCGGTGACACATGACCCGAGCCGAACGCCCTCCCTGGTGCCCACGGCACCCGGCACCTTCCTCCGGGTACCGGCCGTGCTCCTGTTAACCATGGCGCTCGCCGTCGGGGCAGTAGGCTGCGGGGCCGCTGCGGGGGAGTCCGGCCAGCCGGTACCGTCCGGGGCCGGCACCCAAAATGCCGGCGCCCAAACTGAGGATCCAGCGGCCCGGCAGGCCGGGGACAGCCCGGAAGCACTGGCGCTGAAGGCCCGGTTGGAAGAGTTGGCCGGGGCGGAACCTTCACCTGACCGGAGCGGCATCATGCAGGCTTTCGTGGCCGCCGGTTTTGCCGAGCCGAGCGTGGAGGTGTCCGCGGACCGAACGCCCACCGGCCTGGACGTCGATGCCATCCAGGGGGCAGCGGTCGAGGGCGGTGAATGTATCTTCGGCGAAGTCCGGGACGGCAAGGTCACGGTCAGCGTCCTGCCGGTCCTCGCCGGCGGACGCTGTTTCGTGGGGAACTGACCGATACGGATGCGTCGGGGCGGCCCGGTTGTCGTGCCGGATCCGGATAAATGGAATATATCGGCGCTGACACATTAGCCTTGTAGATATGGCGGAATTTATCTACACGATGACCAAGGCCCGCAAGGCCGTTGGCGACAAAGTAATCCTCGACGACGTAAGCATGTCCTTCTACCCCGGTGCCAAGATCGGCGTGGTGGGTCCCAACGGTGCGGGTAAGTCCACCATCCTGAAAATCATGGCCGGATTGGACACCCCCTCCAACGGTGAAGCCCGGCTCAGCGCCGGCTACACGGTGGGCATCCTGCTGCAGGAGCCGCCGCTGAACGAAGAAAAGACCGTCCTGGGCAACGTCCAGGAAGGCGTAGGCGAGATCTACGGCAAGATCCAGCGCTTCAACGAGATCTCTGAAGAGATGTCACAGCCCGACGCGGACTTCGACTCCCTGCTGGAGGAAATGGGCAAGCTGCAGGAAGCCATCGACGCCGCCGATGCGTGGGACATCGATTCCCAGCTCGAACAGGCCATGGACGCGCTGCGCTGCCCGCCGCCGGACGCCGACGTCACCCTCCTCTCCGGAGGTGAGCGCCGACGCGTGGCGCTGTGCAAGCTGCTGCTGCAGAAGCCGGACCTGCTGCTCCTCGATGAGCCCACCAACCACTTGGACGCCGAGAGCGTGCTGTGGCTCGAACAGCACCTCTCCTCCTACCACGGCGCCGTACTGGCCGTGACCCACGACCGGTACTTCCTGGACCACGTGGCCGAGTGGATCGCCGAAGTCGACCGCGGCCACCTGTACCCGTACGAAGGCAACTACTCCACGTACCTCGAAAAGAAGCGCGCGCGCCTGGAAGTCCAGGGCAAAAAGGACCAGAAGCTCGCCAAGCGCCTCACGGACGAACTGGACTGGGTGCGGTCCAATGCCAAGGGCCGCCAGACCAAGTCGAAGGCCCGCCTGGCACGCTACGAAGAGATGGCAGCCGAAGCGGACCGCACCCGGAAGCTGGACTTCGAAGAAATCCAGATCCCGCCGGGCCCGCGCCTGGGTTCACTGGTGCTGGAGGCCAAGGGCCTGCAGAAGGGCTTCGGCGACCGGCAGCTGATCGACGGGTTGTCCTTCTCCCTGCCCCGCAACGGCATTGTGGGCGTTATCGGCCCGAACGGCGTGGGTAAGTCCACCCTGTTCAAGACCATCGTTGGGCTCGAAGAGCTCGACGGCGGCGAGCTGAAGATCGGTGACTCGGTAAAGATTTCCTACGTGGACCAGTCCCGCGGCGGCATCGACCCGGAGAAGAGCCTCTGGGAGGTCGTCTCCGAAGGGCACGACTGGATCCAGGTGGGGCAGGTGGAGATGCCGTCCCGTGCCTATGTGTCCGCCTTCGGTTTCAAGGGTCCGGACCAGCAGAAGAAGGCCGGGGTGCTTTCCGGCGGTGAGCGTAACCGGCTGAACCTGGCCATGACCCTGAAGCAGGGCGGAAATCTGCTCCTGCTCGATGAGCCCACCAACGACCTGGACGTGGAAACCCTCTCCAGCCTCGAGAACGCGCTGCTGGAATTCCCCGGCTGCGCCGTGGTGGTCTCGCACGACCGCTGGTTCCTGGACCGGGTGGCCACCCACATCCTGGCCTTCGAGGGCACCGAGGAGGATCCCGCGAACTGGTACTGGTTTGAGGGCAACTTCGAGTCCTACGAGCAGAACAAGATTGAACGCCTCGGCCCCGACGCGGCCAAGCCGCACCGGGTGACACACCGCCGCCTGACCCGCGACTAGGTCTGCCGGCAGGACAATAAAAGAGCTCCGCTTCCCGGACGGGAAGCGGAGCTCTTTTTTGCGGCGGTGTTACAGCTGCGGCACCCGCACCATTCCTTCCTGCGCCACGGTGGCTACGAGCTCGCCGCTGCGGTTGAAGATCCGCCCGGTGGAAAGGCCGCGGGCGGCGGACGCGCTGGGGGACTCCTGCACGTACAGGAGCCAGTCATCCACGCGCAGCGGACGGTGCCACCACATGGCATGGTCGAGGCTCGCGATGCTCATGCCGGGCGTGGTCCAGGACAGGCCGTGGCCGCGCAGCACCGGTTCAAGAAGGGTGTAGTCGCTGGCATAGGCCAGGGCCGCGCGGTGCAGGTTCTCGCCGTCGGGCATCGGCTTGAAGGTCTTCATCCACACCGCGTTGTGCGGGGTCTTCTCCCGGCCGGCCCGAACATACACCGGGTCCATGACGTGGCGGATGTCCATGGGCCGGCGGTGCGACCATGCATCGGCCACCGGGTGGTCGAAGCCCTTCAGCAGTTCGGCGGTGGTGGGGAGGTCCTCCGGTTCCGGAATGCCCGCCGGCATTTCCTCCTGGTGGTCAATGCCCGAGTCGGGAATCTGGAAGGAGGCGATCATGGACAGGATCGGCTTGCCGTTCTGGTAGGCGTGGCTGCGCCGGGCGGAGAAGGACCTGCCGTCGCGCAGCCGCTCCACGCCGAAGGTGATGGGAACTTCGGTGTCTCCCGGCCGGAGGAAGTAGCCGTGCATGGAATGCATCACGCGGTCCTCGGGAACGGTCCGGGCCGCGGCGATGAGCGACTGGCCCAGGACCTGGCCTCCGAACACCCGCTTGCGCGGTTCGTTCTGGGAACCTCCGACGAAGATGTCCTCGTACGTCTTCGCACCGCCGGCGGAGCTCAGGTTCAGCAGTTCCAACAGGGAAGCGGTGGGATCGAAGGGTTCATCAATGGACATGCGGGACTGTCTCCTAGCAGAAAGGGGCGGCACCGCCCCAGGCGGGGCCGCAGAATACTCTTACGTTAAAAATACCGGGCGGTAACCCGGTTTCCCGCCGCGGGGCGGCTGCCGCGGCGTTTTAGGGCAAAGCTCACTGTCTGGGAGGATGGAAGGCATGCATCGTTTCCCCGTCCACCTGCGTTTCGGCGACCAGGATCCCAACGGCCACATCAACAACGTCCGGTTCGTCCAGTTCCTGGAGGAAGCACGGGTCCGGCTGGGGATGCTGCCGCTGGCTGCGCACGCCGGCGGTCCGGGATCCTTCAGGGATCTGACCGGTGACCGGACAGCCGCCCTGGTGGCCCGGCAGGAGATCGAGTACCGGGCCCCGCTCCTGCACAGGACCGAGCCGGTCTGGGTGGACATCTGGGTCACCCGCGTTGGCTCCTCGAGCCTGTCCTACGGTTTCTGCGTGGCAGACGAGGACCGCGGCACGGTTTATGCCTACGCGGAAGCGGCCATGGTGCAGGTGGACGCGGCTTCCGGCCGGCCCACCCCGCTGACGGACGGCCAGCGGCTGGTGCTGCAGCACTGGCTGGGTGAACCGGTGCCGTTCCGGGCAGCCGCGGCAGCTGCCGCCGGAAAGGTCAACTGACGTGGACAGCGAACTGCAGTTGGCCGATCCCCAGGTCAGCGCCGACTTCCGGAACTTTGTGGTGCGTGCCCGGGCTGCCGACGACGGCGCGATCCGGCTGCAGGCGGTAGGCGGGGTGCTGGCCGCCTACGTCTGCGTCCTGCGGCCGCGCATCCTGGGGGAGGATACCCCCACGGTCCTGGGGCTGCGGACCATGCCGCTGGCCGCTCCCGCCGAGCTTGACGTTACGGTGCAGCTGGCCGCGGTCGGGGACAGGCTGGCCCGCCTGGCCGGCACCGCGACGGAGCTGCAGATACCGCCGGTGACGGTAAGGGAGACGTGGGCAGGCATTACGGCGCCGCGCTCAGGCTGGCAGCCGGCAGGAGCAGTTCCGCTCCAGCTGCTGGAGCAGACCGCCCACCGCGGTATCCGGGAAGTGGCGGCGCTGCTGCCGGCAAGTCCGGGCGCCGCCGTCGTGCACAGCGCACGCACCCGGGTCTGGTCCCAGCCCATGGGCGGAACACAGGTCCCGGTTCCGGCGGGGGCGGCGTTCGCCGCGCTCTCGCTCGGCTTCCTGCCTGCCGGCCCGGAGGGGCAGGACGGCGACGCCGCGCTTTTCCGCAACGGCCGCTGGCTGCGGCTCAGCACGCCCCGGGGGCACGTGCTGACCCGGATGCCGGCCGTCCTGTAGGGCTAGGCGTCCTACCGGGCTAGGCGGAGTTGACCATCGAGTGGGCTGCCCGCTCCAGGTAATCCCACAGGGTTTCTTCATGCAGCGGGGCAAGGTCCAAGGCGTCGACGGCGGCGCGCATGTGCCGCAGCCACGCGTCCCGGGCTGCGGGGGTGACCAGGAAGGGCATGTGCCGCATCCGCAGGCGGGGGTGTCCACGCTGCTCCCCGTAGGTCTTCGGCCCGCCCCAGTACTGCTCCAGGAACAGCAAAAGCCGTTCCTTGGCCGGCCCGAGGTCCTCTTCGGGGTACATGGGCCGCATTAGCGGATCTTCGGCAACACCTTCGTAAAAAACGTCCACCAGTTTCACGAACGTCTCGTGGCCGCCCACGGCCTCGTAGAAGTTGTACTGCGGTGTGGTGAACGGCTGCTGGCCGGTTGGCTGCAGCGGCAGGGAAAAGCCCGGCGCCGGGTCCGGGGTTGGATCACTCACTTTTAGCCATTCCGTCGTTGATTGCTCCGGCGGTGCCGGGTTCGGGCTCCGGTGTTGCCTCCACGTCGCCGGTGTAGCTGCCCTGGGAGCGGTTGCCGATCTTCGCGATTTCGCCGTTGCGGATGTACCAGATCACTCCGCGCTCATCGGTGATCCGGGTAATGCGGATACCAACGGAATGCACCGTTCCCACCGTGTCACCCACCTCAATGACGTCGCCGATCCCATACTGGTCCTCGATGGTGATGAAGAACCCGGCCAGCGCGTCGCGGATCAGCTCGCGGGCACCGAAGCCCAGGGCGATACCCACGATACCGACGCTGGCCAGCAGCGGTGCGATGTTGATGCCCACGGCATCCAGCACCATGATGATCGCCACGGTCCAGATGGAGACATTCACGGCGCTGCGCAGCAGGGCCCCGATGGTGTCCGCGCGCTGGGCGCGGCGCTTCTTATCCAGATTGCGCATGACCGGCTGCGCCCATTTGAGCCTGGAGGAATGGAAGAGCGAATAGCCTTTCTGGGCACGGGAGACCAGGCGGTTGATGACGAAACGGGCAAAGAACCAGACCACGGAGGCGGCCACGACTATTACCGCGGCTTCAATCAGGCCGGACCAGTCGAAGTCGCCGACGGTCACGGAGGAAAGGTCTATTTCGGAAGCTGAAACCACGGGCTGTTGAACATCCTTCGCTTTAGCGGAACAGGGAACTTCTTCCGGTTAAGGCTACCCGGGCGCGGGGCCGGAAGGCCGCACTTAGCTTCCCAGCAGCGTCACGGGCTGGTGGTCCACCGGGAAGTTCACGCTTCGGGCGATGAAGCACAGGCGGTTCGCTTCGGCATGCATGGGGCCGGTGGCCAGTTCGACGGCGTCGGCTCCGGCGGGCGGCGCCAGGGTGACCCGCGGGCGCAGGATGACCGAAGTGAATTCCCCGCTGCCGTCCCGGTTCAACCGGAGGGTTCCCTCGGGGGAGTCGGCATAGGCGGTAACGCGCAGTCCGTTCCGGACCGCGACATGCAGGTAGGAGAGCATGTGGCACTGGGCCAGCGAAGCAAGCAGGAGCTGCTCGGGGTTCCACCGGTCCTTGTCGCCGTGGAACGTGGGATCGGCGGTGCCCGGCAGGTCCGGGAGTCCGGCGGCCCGGATGATGTGGTCGCGGCCGTAGCTGCGGTATCCGGCGGTACCGCCGCCGCGGTTCCCCGTCCATTCCAGGTCCAGCGTGTAACGGTGCTCAGAGAGATTCACGCTCTCCAAGGTACCGTGCGCGCTGCCCGCAGGAGGGGGAACCGCGGGAAACCGCGGCAGAAACGGCTAGTGGTCCGCAGCCTGGGCCTTCAGGGCGCGCACCACGCCGTCGCGGTTCTCCAGCACAAGCCGGCGGAGGGACGGCGCATCGTCGCCCAGCTCGGCCAGGAACGCATCCGTCCGGTCCACGGTGTCCTGCCGGGCCAGCCGCGCTGGATACAGGCCAACGGCGATCTGCTGGCCGATCTCATGGGTGCGGCCTGCCCAGACATCACGGATCGAGTCGAAGTACTTCTGCGCGTACGGTTCCAGCAGGTCCGTGTTGTGCACCCGCATAAAGCCGGCGATGGCCGAGCGCTGGGCTGCGTTGGGCATGTCCGAACGCTCCACGATGGCTTCCCAAGCCGCGGCCTTGGCTTCGGCGGTGGGGATCGCGGCGCGGGCCATGGCCGCGGCCAGGGCGCCGGTTGCCGTGGCATCACGCTCGAGCTCGGCAGCGATTTCCGCCTCGCCCATCCGGCCGCCGGCGACCAGGCCGGTCAGCAGCTCCCAGCGCAGGTCTGCATCGATGGACAGCCCCTCCAGGGTCCGGCCGCCGTCAAGCAGGCCCGCCAGGGCATCCAGGTGCTCATCCGAGGAGGCATGGGCGGCGAAGGCCTTGACGAACTGCAGCTGCGAATCCGAGCCGGGTTCCGCAGCGGAGGCCAGTTCCCACAGGCTTTCCGCGGCGGCCACGGTCATGGGGTCGCGGTCCTCGGGGTTCACGTAGAAGGCCAGCGTGGTGGCCAGCTGCCGCAGGAGGACCTGGACCACGGTGGAATCGGACTCGGACGCGATGTTCTGCAGTACCAGTTCCACATAGTTCCGGGCCGGGATCTCGGCGTCGCGTGCCGCGTCCCACGCCGCGGCCCACACAAGGGTGCGGGGCAGGGAATCGGCGATGTCGCGCAGGCTCCGCGTGGCGGTGCGCTGGGAGACGTCGTCGAGCCGGATCTTGGCGTAGGCGAGGTCGTCGTCATTGAGCAGCAGCAGGGCCGGGCGGGACTGTCCGGCCAGCTCGGGCACCTCGGTGCGTTCGCCGTCGACGTCCAGTTCCACACGGTGGGTGCGCTGCAGCAAGCCGTCCTCGTCCGGATTGTAGAAGCCGATGGCGAGGCGGTGCGGCCGCAGGACCGGGTATTCCTCGATGGCGCTCTGCAATACGGCGAAGGAGGTGATGGTGCCGTCCGCATCGGTTTCGAACTCCGGGCGCAGGGTGTTGACCCCGGCAGTCTCCAGCCACTTGGCGGACCAGTCCTTCAAGTCCCGGCCGCTGGCTGCTTCCAGTTCGGACAGCAGATCGGATAGTTCGGTGTTCTGCCAGGCATGCTTGCCGAAGTATTCGCGCACACCGGCCATGAACTTGTCCTGGCCCACCCAGGCCACCAGCTGCTTCAGCACCGAGGCACCCTTGGCGTAGGTGATGCCGTCGAAGTTGACCTGCACGTCTTCCAGGTCGCGGATCTCGGCGACGATGGGGTGAGTGGTGGGCAGCTGGTCCTGACGGTACGCCCACGCCTTTTCCAGCGAGGCGAAGGTGGTCCAGGCCTGCTTGAATTCGGTGGCCTCGGCGGCGGCGAGGGTGGACATGAACTCGGCGAAGGACTCGTTGAGCCACAGGTCGTTCCACCAGCGCATGGTGACCAGGTCGCCGAACCACATGTGCGCCAGTTCGTGCAGGACGGTGACGGCACGGCGTTCAACGGTGGCTTCGGTCACCCGGGAGCGGAAGACATAGCTCTCCAGGAAGGTGACCGCGCCGGCATTTTCCATGGCGCCGGCATTGAACTCCGGCACAAAGAGCTGGTCGTACTTTTCGAAGGGGTACGGGGCGCCGAACTGCTCTTCGTAGAATGCAAAGCCCTGCCGGGTCAGTTCGAAAATGTTCTCGGCATCCATGTACTGCATCAGGGAGCGGCGTGCGAAAACGCCCAGCGGAATAGTGCGGCCGTCCGAGCTTGTGAGCTCGCTGCGCACGGACTGGTAGGGTCCGGCGATCAGGGCGGTGATGTAGGAGGAAATCCGCGGCGTGGGGGCAAAGGACCACGTGGAGCTCGGCTTGGAATCTGTAAGGTCGCCGGCCGGGACGGGCTCCGGGGTGGGGGAGTTGGAGATAACGTCCCAGTGCGACGGCGCCGTCACGGTGAAGCGGAACGCAGCCTTCAGGTCCGGCTGCTCGAACACGGCGAACATCCGCCGCGAATCGGGCACCTCGAACTGGGAGTAAAGGTAAACCTCATTGTCCACCGGGTCCACGAAGCGGTGGAGCCCTTCGCCCGTGTTCATGTAGCGCGCGTCGGCGTCCACAATCAGCTCGTTGGACTCGGCCAGGTTCGGCAGCGAGATTCGTACGCCGTCGGATACCTCTGCCGGGTCCAGCGCCACCCCGTTGAGGGTGACCCGGCGGACCGTGTCCGTGACGGCATCAATGAAGGTGGAGGCGCCCGGGCGGGCTGTGAACCGGACAACGGTGGTACTGCCGAACACCTCGTCCCCGCGGGTCAGGTCAAGATTGACGTCATAGGACTCTACGCTGATGAGTTCTGCACGTTCACGGGCTTCGGAGCGCGTGAGATTCATACCTGGCAAGGTAAGGCCTTTCGAACGGAAAAGGAGGCCGGCAATTTATATGGATGGCACGGGAATTGCCGGACACTGTTGATCTACTGAATATCATCTCATTACTAAGCAACCTGCCAAGCGCAGAACGGCGGATTGCTATGCAGCAATCCGCCGTTCAGTGTTGTTTTTTTGCCGCTCGGCTATTTCCAGGCGATGCGGCTGCCCCCGGTGGCGGACCAATGGATGGTGCCCCGCTGGAATTCCTGCGAGGCCGTGTTCGGGGCCGTGGTCTTCTCGCCGCCCACCGGGAAGCCCAGGTCACCTGACGGTCCGCCGGCGCCGAGGTACATGGCCCGGATGGCGCCGAATGCGGTATAAGCGCCGGTTGCCGGGGACCACAGGATGGACCCGCCCTGGAAGTCCTGGATCACGCCGCCTGCGGTTGGCCGCTCATTGGTTGTCGGGTAGCCGAGCGAACCTTTTTCGCTGTTCTGCTGTCCGTAGGTAACCTTCACCGCGCCTCCCACAAACTGTGCCCCTGTGGAGGGAGACCAGTACATCGTTCCGTACTGGAAGTTCTGGGTTATGCCCGAACCGATGGAAGCGGTTTCCTCGCCGGTTGGGAAACCGTAGGGGCCGGCTGGACCGTTGGCGGCCGCGAAGGCGCCGTCGACCGCGCCGAAGAGCAGCCGGGCCCCTGATGAAGGCGACCAGGCCATCCGCCCGCGCTCGAAGGACTGGATGGTCCCGCCGGCTACGGAAGCCGGGTTGCCGGTGGGGTAGCCAAGCCCATTTTCGGCCCCGGCCTTTCCGTAGGCGTCCAGGGGCGCGCCCTTCATAACGGCATAACTGCCGGTAGCTGCGGACCAGTAGAGGTTGCCCTTCTCGAACGCCTGGAACACGCCGCCCTTGGCAGCGGCGGTTTCATCTCCCACCGGGTAGCCGAGACTTCCACCGGGCCCGCCCAGGCGGGCGTATCCGCTGTCCATGCCGGCATAGACCGTTCGGACGCCTGAGGCAGCCGTCATGGTGACGCGTCCACCCTCGAAGGACTGGCTGGATCCGCCGCCGATGTTCACGGTGGACGCGGTGGGATAACCGAGGAAGCTGGCTTCAGCGCCCTTGGCTTTATATGCGTCCCGCACCGGTCCGTTCAAGACCGGGGCGCCTCCCGTCCGAGGGGACCAATAGATGGCGCCCTTCTGGAATTCCTGGGTAGCACCGGCCCGGGTCGCGAGGCCCTTTTCTACCCCTATCGGGAAGCCGAGCGCGCCGCCGGGGCCGCCGTGGTTCATGTAAGAGGCAGCCATACCCTTGTAGAGGTGCTTGCCGCCGGTTTCGGGCGACCAGGCAATGGCGCCGCCCTCGAATGTCTGAATAACACCGCCGCCTCCGGAAATCTCGTCCGAGGTGGGATAGCCCAGGAACCCGGCTTCGTAGCCCTGCGTTCCGTAGTAGGTCTGGACTGCGCCGCCGATAATGTGCGCACCGGTGGACGGTGTCCAGTAAATGGCACCCTTTTGGAAGGCTTGGACAACCCCGCCGCGGCTTCCGAGGGACCATTCGTTGCCCACCGGGAACCCCAGCGGACCTGCGGGTCCGCCCTTATTGATGTAGGCGCTCCCAATGGCGCCCAAGACGTAGCTTGCGCCGGTGTTCGCTGACCAGAAGATGCGGCCGCCCTGGAAGTCCTGGGCTGCGCCGCCGGCCACACCGTATTCGTTGCTGGTTGGATAGCCCAGGAACCCGTCCTGGTAGCCGGTGGTCCCGTAGAAGCTGCGGATGCCGCCGAAGGATATACGGGCGCCGGTGGCATCAGACCACAGGATGACGCCGTTCTGGAAGTTCTGGTAGGCGCCGCCGTTGCGCAGACCGCCGGTGACCTCGGACGTGGCGCTGCCAAGTTCCGGGTGGGCTGCCCGCATTTCCTGGATGGGAGCCAGCGCCCGTGCAGTTGCTCCTCCGCTGACGGTGACGGATGCCGACTCGTTGTCGATCCAGTTGATCTTTACCGTGGTGCCGGTATGGGCAACGAAGGTCTGTCCTGCCTGCCAGGTGCTGTTCGCGTTGGTGTAACCGGCAAAGTCGCGGGTATTCGGTGCGATGACCAGGGAATTGACCGCCCAGTTGTTGGCAAGGTCGGCCTTGACAATCTTGACTCCGCGGTTTCCGCCGACTGCCGTGGAGGAGTCGTTGCCAACGGGGAGCCGCAGTTCCAGATAATAAGTCTCTCCGGAGGTGTCACGGAACTTCACGGCCCGGTTTGCGGACGATCCCGCCCAAGGACGCAGGATATAGGTCGCGGACTGGGCGGGCGTGCCCGCGTTGTAGATTTCGTCACCGCGGCCGAACGCCCCGGAGTCCCAGAAATAGGAATTGATCATCGGCAAGCTGTACTGGGCGTAGCCCATCAGGTCCGAAGTGTCGCCGTACTCGCGGGAGGTGCACTGCGGATCGGCCCAACTGCCGTTGGCTACCCAGATATCGGAGCGCCCGTTGTCGCACTTGAGGCTGTTGGCGTGGAGCAGTCCGAGGACGTGTCCCAGTTCGTGTGTGACCACGTTCTTGGAAAAGTTCGACGGCCGCGGCATCACCACGGTGCCGCCGGTCCCGTTGTTGGTGGTCCATCCGCCGCCCAAGATGCCGCCGTAGCCGCCGCTGCGCAGATCAGCGGCGGGTACGTAGACCACCAGCGCCGTGTAGGCGGTGTCCCTCCATCCGATGTCCCTTTTCAGCTGGTCCATCATCACCGAGTAGTCCATGCCGGAATTGGCGTTGCTGTTGATGCTGTATGCGTTGGCGATGTTGATACCGAGACGCTGGTTGGAGGCATTGCGCCAGTAGGTGTCGGCAGCCAGCACCGAGTGCCACGCCGCGTCCTGGTCTACACCGTTGCGGTTATCGGTCAGGGTTGCGTACACCAGTGTCACCTGGATGGTGCCGTTGCGGGCTGCCGCTCCGCCGGCCGTGGCGGCGCCGCCGCTCCGGGAGCTGAACGTGCCCGCTTCCTGGCCGTGCACGGCCGTGATATCGGTTTCGACGGCGGAACGGACGGTACCGTCCGGATCCGTCACCATGGGGGTATTGGGGCCGGGTACGGGGAAGCCGCCGCCAACCACCGGGTCGTACCCTCCGTCAGCCGCCGGCTCCGCAGCCGGAGCCGTCGCCGGAGCGGGCGCCGCGGGGTCAGTTGCCGGAGCCGTCACCGGCGCGGGCGCCGCGGGGTCCGCTGCCGGAGCCGTCATCTGCTCGGTGACCTCGCCTGGAGCCGGGGACTGCACAGGATCAACGGCCGGAGCCTCTCCTGACCCGGCAACGTCCGTGGGTGCCGGCTGCGGCACTTCGAAGGGGGCCTGGGCAGGCAGGCTGCCGGCCGTCAGGGTTGCTGCCAGTACGGCCAGCATGGCGAGTTTTGCACTTTTCAATGGAAATCCTTGTAGGCGAGACCTGGGGGCGCGGCGCACAGGTGCTGCTGCTGGCAGCAACCGGGCCCGGGAACGGGCGTGGTTGTCTGCCTGGGGGCGAAATAGTCCTACTTGCCTTATCGGCAACGGCAGCGCGGAGGTTAGCGCCTAAGCATGTTTTCACGAATTTTCAGCCCCTGCAGAGGCTGAAGCTACGCTGGAAGTGTCATCTGGCCCCAACACCGAATGGACTTACCTAGAATGCGCGTGCACATTGCAACCGACCACGCGGGCATGGAACTCAGTTCCCACCTGATTGGACACCTGCGGGAGAGCGGCTACGACGTGGTGGACCACGGTCCGCAGGAATACGACGCCAACGATGACTACCCCGCCTTCTGCATCAACGCCGCACAGGCGGTGGCGGATGACCGGGAGGCCGGCGTCGATGCCTTGGGCATTGTCCTTGGCGGTTCCGGCAACGGTGAGCAGATCGCCGCCAACAAAGTCCGCGGCATCCGAGCCGCGCTGGCCTGGAACCTGGATACGGCCAGGCTGGCCCGCCAGCATAACGACGCCAACGTGGTGGCGGTGGGCGGGCGGCAGCACACCGTGGACGAAGCCGCGGAAATCATCGATGCCTTCCTCGCCGAGCCGTTCAGCGGAGACGAGCGCCACGTTCGCCGGATCGGGCAGATCGCGCGCTACGAAGCCACCGGCACCACCGCCTGATGCCCGAAGGGCACTCCATCCACCGGCTGGCCCGGCAGTTCTCCTCCGTCTTTGCCGGTGCCCGGCTGGCGGTCAGCAGCCCGCAGGGGCGTTTCGCTGCGGGAGCCGCCCGGCTGGACGGCCATGTCCTGGAAACTGCTGAAGCACACGGCAAGCAGTTGTTCCTGCGCTTCGACCATGACCTTTACCTGCGCATCCACCTTGGCCTGTACGGTGCCTTCGATTTCGGCGGTGATGAAACTTTTGCCGGTGCTTCCAGCATCGGCGCGCCCCGCCGGGTGGGGGAGCGGGAAGTCGCAGGTGACGACGACGGCGCGGGGTACGCCGGCCCGCCCGAGCCCAAGGGTGCGGTGCGGGTGCGGCTGGTGTCGGAGCACGGCTGGGCGGACCTGCGCGGACCGACGGCGTGCGAGGTCATCACGGACTCGGAACGTGCTGCTGTCCTGGCTCGACTGGGACCGGATCCGCTGGGACCGGACGCCTCTGCGTCCGCAGCGGTCCAGGAATTCGTGCGGCGGGTCCGCGGCAAGGGCTCACCCGTGGGGCTGCTCCTGATGAACCAGGAGATCCTGGCCGGGGTGGGCAACGTTTACCGGGCGGAAGTGCTGTTCCGGCAGAGGATTTCGCCCTGGCGCCTCGGCCGGGATGTGACTGTTGCCGAGGCGGAAGCCCTGTGGGCCGACGTCGTGGCCCTGATGAACGACGGCGTGCGGCAGGGCCGGATCATCACCACCGAACCGCAGGACCGGGCAGACCCGGCCGAGCCCGTCCCGGTGGCCGAGGCGCACTACGTGTACAAGCGGACCGGACTGCCGTGCCGGCGGTGCGGCACCGCAGTGGCGGGGACCCAAATGGGCGCCCGGAAACTGTATTGGTGCCCGGCCTGCCAGGCGGACTAGGGGCTGGGCGCGGCATTAACGCAAGAAGGGCCTTTCCCTGTGGAAAAGGCCCTTCTAAGGTGGAGGGGATGACGGGAATCGAACCCGCGTAATCAGTTTGGAAGACTGAGGCTCTACCATTGAGCTACATCCCCGGCGCCGTAAGGCAGGTTTTACCTTAGCACGGGAAAACCTGCCCTGAGTAATCGGTGCGGAACAGTGTTGCCGGTCAAGGGCCGGGCCGGTCCCTGGCCGGGCCCTGGCCGGGCCTTGCACCGGACCAACACCGGACCAGCACCGGAACCGACAGCTGCGGAATTCGTCATACCCGCTTTCGGGCAGGTAGGCTGTCAGGTGCACTGACGGGGTGTAGCTCAGCTTGGAAGAGCGCCTGCTTTGGGAGCAGGAAGTCGCAGGTTCAAATCCTGTCACCCCGACTCTGTATAACCATGGTGCAGACCAATCCCAGAACCCTCAGGAGAACTTACGCTGTGAAGAGCGCCGTAGAAAACCTCACACCCACGCGGGTAAAGCTCAACGTTGAAGTTCCGTTCGAGGAACTGAAGCCGAGCATCGACGAGGCCTACAAGACCATCGCCACCCAGGTGCAGGTCCCGGGCTTCCGCAAGGGCAAGGTTCCCAACCGCATCATCGACCAGCGCGTAGGCCGCGGCTACGTCCTCGAGACGGCTATCAATGACGGACTGAACGGCTTCTACGCAGAAGCAGTTCAGGAAACCGGCATCAGCCCCCTGAGCCGCCCCGAGGTTGAGATCACCGAAGTTCCGGACCCCGCCTCCGACGAGGGCCAGCTGGTCTTCACTGTCGAGCTGGACATCCGCCCGGAAATCGAGCTCCCGGACTACGCCGGCCTCGAGGTCACGGTTGAGCCTGCCGAAGCTTCCGACGCCGACGTCGACAAGGCCCTGGACGAACTGCGCGGCCGTTTCGGCACGCTGAAGTCCGTGGACCGTCCGGCCGTAGCCGACGACTTCCTCACCATGGACCTCGTCGCCAAGGTTGACGGTGAAGAGGTCGACTCCGCAGCAGACCTGTCCTACCAGGTGGGCGCCGGCACCATGCTCGAGGGCATGGACGAGGCCGTCACCGGCCTGAGCACCGGCGAATCCGCAACCTTCAACACGAAGCTGGCCGGCGGCGAGCACGCAGGCGCCGACGCCGAGGTCACCGTGACGGTCAAGGCCGTCAAGGAGCGCGAGCTTCCGGAAGCCAATGACGACTTCGCCCAGCTGGCCAGCGAATTCGACACCATCGCCGAGCTGCGCGAGGACCTGGTCAAGCGCGCCGCCGAGTCCAAGCTCATGGAGCAGGGCGTCGAGGCCCGCGACAAGGTGCTGGAGAAGCTGCTGGAGCTCGTTGAGGTTCCGGTTCCGGAATCCGTCATCGAAGAGCAGATCGAGCAGCACTTCAACTCCGAGAGCGCCCAGGCCTCGGGTGCCGACCACGACACCGAAGAGCACCGCGCCGAAGTCCGCGCCAACACCGAGGCGGCCTTCAAGAACGAAATCATCCTCGACGCCGTGGCGGAGAAGGAAGAAGTGGGCGTCAACCAGAACGAGCTGATCGACTACATCGTTTCCAGCGCCAGCCAGTACGGCATGGATCCGAACCAGTTCGCCCAGCTGATCGACCAGAGCGGACAGGTGCCGATGATGGTTGGTGAAGTCCGCCGCCGCAAGGCCCTGGCCAAGGTCCTGGAGCTGGCCAAGGTCACCGACACCACCGGTGCCGAGATCGACCTCACCGAATTCGTCCGCCCCGCCGGCGAAGAGGCTGAAGCAGCAGCAGAAACCGAAGAGCAGAACGAAGACAAGGCCTAGCCTTCGAAGGTTCGAAGCGATACACACCGCGCCGCCGGTCCGAAAGGGCCGGCGGCGCGGTGCGTTTAAGACAGTGTGTTAAGGCGGGGCTTCAGCCTGCCGCGGAGGCGTCACGGGCGCCACCGGACCCTGTGATCCACATCGTGCGCCGTCAGCGAACAGCCTGCCAAACGGAAGCCGGGCACGGCGCTGACAGGCTAGTGTCCTAGGAGAGACAAACGGCAGGAGCAGCCGGCACAGCCGGCACCTTGTTCCTGCCAGAGCGAGAGGTCACTCATGGCAACTGCACCGAACACACCCACTATGGCAACGGTGGACCCGGCCGGCCGGGACGACTACATCTACAACCGCCTGCTCAAAGAGCGGATCATCTGGTTGGGCTCGGAAGTCCGGGACGAGAATGCCAACGCGATCTGCTCCCAGCTTCTGCTGCTCTCGGCCGAAGATCCCGAGAAGGACATCTACCTTTACATCAACTCGCCCGGCGGTTCGGTGACGGCCGGCATGGCCATCTACGACACCATGCAGTTCATCCCGAATGACGTGGTAACCGTGGCAACCGGCCTGGCCGCATCCATGGGACAGTTCCTGCTGTCCTCGGGCACCAAGGGCAAGCGCTACGCCACCCCGCACGCCCGCATCCTGATGCACCAGCCCTCCGGCGGCATCGGCGGCACGGCTTCGGATATCAAGATCCAGGCCGAGCTGATCCTGAACATGAAGCGCGTTATGGCCGAGCTGACCGCAGAGCAGACCGGCCAGAGCGTTGAAACCATCCTCCGGGACAATGACCGCGACAAGTGGTTCACCGCGCAGGAAGCCCTGGAATACGGCTTCTTCGACAAGATTTCCGCCCACGCCGGCGGAGTCACCGGAGGCGGCGGAACCAACCAGGACCAGGCAGAGGGCAAGGACGAGGACTAGGTCCGCATCCTGCCATTCCTCCATTTGCATACTTCAGGAGTAATTCATGAACCATAACTTCGGCACCGCCGGCTCCGCCGCAGCACCGCAGATGCCCACCAGCCGCTACGTCCTGCCGCAGTTCGAGGAGCGTACGCCCTACGGTTTCAAGCGCCAGGACCCGTACACCAAGCTTTTCGAAGACCGCATTATCTTCCTGGGTGTACAGGTGGACGACGCTTCCGCGGATGACATCATGGCCCAGCTGCTCGTGCTTGAGTCCACGGACCCGGACCGCGACATCACCCTGTACATCAACTCCCCGGGCGGTTCGTTCACGGCCATGACGGCCATCTACGACACCATGCAGTACATCCGCCCGGAGATCCAGACCGTTTGCCTGGGCCAGGCAGCCAGCGCCGCAGCCGTGCTGCTGGCCGCCGGTACGCCGGGCAAGCGCCTGGCACTGCCGAACGCCCGCGTGCTGATCCACCAGCCCTCGCTGTCCGGCGGACAGGGCGGGCAGGCCTCTGACCTGGAAATCCAGGCCGCCGAGGTCATGCGGATGCGCACGTGGCTGGAAGACACACTGGCGCTGCACTCCAACCGCACCTCCGAGCAGGTGAACACCGACATCGAGCGGGACAAGATCCTCACCGCCGATGCCGCACTGGAATACGGCCTGATCGACCAGGTACTGGATTCCCGCAAGATCAAGACGCCGGCCATCAACAAGATGTAGCCGGATCCGGGCGGGGGGGGGGGGGGGGGGGGGGGGGGGGCGCGCCCCCCCCGGGGGCTTAGGGAGAAGGTACAGGGCGAAA
>NZ_JAJJOC010000011.1:0-75458 GCF_020907365.1 Arthrobacter sp. zg-Y750
ACACCCCGCCGCCAAAAACCACGCTGTCGCCGGATCCGGGCGGCCCGTGGTGCGTTATTTCGCACCACGGGCCGCTCGGTTGCTGAATAGCTCTGCCAAGTGTCCTAGAGTGGAACATGGTTGGCTGGCTTGTGCTGCGGAACCGCTTTTTGAAGGACCATCTAAGGGGACTGAACTATGGCTCGCATTGGTGAGAGCACGGATCTGCTCAAGTGCTCTTTCTGCGGAAAGAGCCAGAAGCAGGTGCGGAAGCTCATTGCAGGCCCCGGCGTATACATCTGCGACGAATGCATTGATCTATGCAACGAGATCATTGAAGAGGAGCTCTCCGAGGTAGCCGATCTCGGTACCTTCGAGCTGCCCAAACCGCGGGAGATCTTCGACTCGCTGCAGGAATACGTCATCGGCCAGGAACCGGCCAAGCGTTCCCTCGCCGTCGCCGTCTACAACCACTACAAGCGCATCCAGTCCGGCCACGCCACCCGCAGCACCGGCAACCTCTCGGACGCCGTCGCTGCGGACGAGGTGGAGATCGGCAAGTCCAACATCCTGCTGATCGGCCCCACCGGCTGCGGCAAGACCTACCTCGCGCAGACCCTGGCCCGCCGGCTGAACGTACCGTTCGCCGTCGCCGATGCCACCGCCCTGACCGAGGCAGGCTATGTGGGCGAAGACGTCGAGAACATCCTGCTCAAGCTCATCCAGGCCGCTGACTACGACGTCAAGAAGGCCGAGCAGGGCATCATCTACATTGACGAGATCGACAAGATTTCACGCAAGAGCGAGAACCCCTCCATCACCCGCGACGTTTCCGGCGAGGGTGTGCAGCAGGCGCTGCTGAAAATCCTGGAGGGCACCGTGGCCTCCGTGCCGCCGCAGGGCGGACGCAAGCACCCGCACCAGGAATTCATCCAGATTGACACCACCAACGTCCTCTTTATCGTGGCCGGCGCCTTCGCCGGACTCGAGGAAATTATCGGTTCCCGGTCCGGCCGCAAGGGCATCGGCTTCGGCGCGCCCCTGATCGAGACCACCAAGGGCACGGACTCCTACGCCGAGGTAATGCCCGAAGACCTGCTGAAATTCGGGCTGATCCCGGAGTTCATCGGCCGCCTGCCGGTGATCACCACGGTGTCCAACCTGGACCGCACGGCACTGATCCGGATCCTCACCGAGCCGAAGAACGCCCTGGTCAAGCAGTTCCAGAAGATGTTCCAGCTCGACGGCGTCGAACTGACCTTCGAGCAGGGCGCCCTGGATGCCATTGCGGACCAGGCCCTGGCCCGCGGCACCGGCGCACGCGGCCTGCGTGCCATCCTGGAGGAAGTCCTGCTGCCGGTGATGTTCGACCTGCCCAGCCGGGACGACGTTGCCACCGTGGTCATCACGGCGGATACCGTCGAAAACAAGGCCGAGCCCACGCTGATCTCCCACGCGGTCGCTACCAAGCGCAGGAACAAATCTGCCTAGAGTGCGGTTGCACACGGTACTGACCGCGGCATCCAACGCCGTCGACGACCTTTGAAGGAGACCCGCATGAGTGCTGACCGTTCTGCGTCCACTGCCGATTTCTGGTTTGATCCCATGTGTCCGTTTGCCTGGGTAACCTCCCGCTGGATGGGCGAGGTGGAGCAGGTCCGGGACGTAACCACCAAGTGGCACGTGATGAGCCTGTCCGTCCTCAACGAGGGCCGCGACCTGCCCGAGGAATACCGGCAGCGCATGGACAGCGGCTGGGGCCCGGTCCGCGTGATCATTGCCGCACAGGAACTGCACGGCGACGAGTACGTCAAGAAGCTCTATGACGCCATGGGCACCCGCATCCACGACGGCGGCAACGATGACTTCCCCGCCGTGATCCGCGAGTCCCTGGACGAAGTAGGTTTGCCTGCCGAGCTGGCGCGCTTCGCCGATACGGACGAATACGACGCCCAGCTGCGTGCCTCCCACAAGGAAGGCATCGAGAAGGTGGGCGACGACGTCGGCACCCCCGTAGTGGCCTTCAACGGCACCGCGTTCTTCGGCCCGGTCCTGACGCGCATTCCGCGCGGCGAGGAAGCCGGCACCATGTTCGACGGCGCCGTGATGCTGGCCTCGAACCCGGCCTTCTTTGAACTCAAGCGCAGCCGTACCGAAAATCCCCGCTTCGACTGACACGTCAATTCGGCTGACACGTTAAAAGGCCCGGCCGGATATTTCCGGCCGGGCCTTTTGCGTACCTGCTACTCCGCGGGCGGTGCCAGTTCGACGTCGGAGACGGTCAGCTCGCCCTCGCCGACGGACAGGTTCAGTTCGCGGACATTGCCGGCGGCCTTCAGATCGGCGGAGCCGGCACGCAGCCGCGCCACGGCCCCTTCCGGAGCCGTTACCGTGGCCTTGAGGACCTCGGTGCGCTGCTTGACCTTGGCTTCGGACTTGGCCTTGCGGATGCCGCCCAGGGCGGCGGCGACCGTTCCCAGGATGCCGGCGTCGGCGTCTGCCACGGCCGTGGACAGGCCGTCCACGTTCGGCCACGGTGCCCGGTGCACCGAGCCGGCGCGCCACCAGCCCCAGACCTCTTCGGTGGCGAAGGGCAGGAACGGTGCGAACAGGCGCAGCAGCGAATCCAGGGTGGTGGCCAGGGTGGCCAGCACCGAGGCCTGCTCCGCGTCTCCTGCGGCTCCGTAGGCGCGGTCCTTGATCAGCTCCACGTAGTCATCGGTGAAGGACCAGAAGAAGGACTCCGTCAGCTGCAGTGCCTTAGCGTAATCGTAGCGTTCAAAGGCGCTGGTGGCCGCGTTGACGACGTCGGTCAGCTGGGCAAGCAGTGCCAGGTCCAGTGCGTTGGTGATCACCGAGGCGTCATCCAGCGCCACGTTCTTCTCCGTGGCGCCCAGGTTCAGGACGAACTTGGAGGCGTTGAGCAGCTTGATGGCCAACCGGCGGCCGATCTTCATCTGCGCAATCTCGTACGCGGTGTCCGCGCCCAGCTTGGCAGAGGCCGCCCAGTAGCGCACCGCATCGGAGCCGTATTCGTTGAGCACATCGGTGGGAACCACCACGTTGCCCTTGGACTTGGACATCTTCTTGCGGTCCGGGTCCAGGATCCAGCCGGAAATCGCGGCGTGCTTCCAGGGTGCGGCAGCGTTCAGGGCGTCCGCGCGTACCACGGAGGAGAACAGCCAGGTCCGGATGATGTCGTGGCCCTGCGGACGGAGGTCGAACGGGAAGACCTTGGCAAACAGGTCTTCCTCCACGCTCCAGCCGCCCACAATCTGCGGGGTCAGCGAGGAAGTGGCCCAGGTATCCAGGACGTCGGCGTCGCCGATGAACCCGCCGGGCTGGTTCCGCTGGGACTCCTCGTACCCGGGAGCAGCTTCGGCGGCGGGATCCACCGGCAGGGACTCTGATGCCGGCAGCACGGGGTGGTCATAGTCCGGGTTGCCGGATGCGTCCAGCGGGTACCAGACCGGCACCGGAACGCCGAAGAAGCGCTGGCGGGAGACCAGCCAGTCGCCGTTCAGGCCCTCGATCCAGTTCTCGTAGCGGGAGCGCATGAATGCCGGGTGGAAGTCGATTTCCTTGCCCCGGGCAATCAGGCGTTCGCGGCGCTCCTCGTCGCGGCCTCCGTTGCGGATGTACCACTGGCGGCTGGTGACCACTTCGAGGGGCTTGTCGCCCTTTTCGAAGAAGTTGACCGGGTGGGTGATCTTCTTGGGCTCGCCGTCGAGGTCGCCGCTTTCGCGCAGCATCTCCACGACGGTCTCTTTGGCGCTGAACACCGTCTTGGCGGCGAGGGCGGCGTAGTTTTCCTTCGCCTTCTCCGTGGCAATCCACTCCGGAGTATCGGCGAGGATGCGGCCGTCACGGCCGATCACGGCGCGGGTGGGCAGGTTCAGTTCACGCCACCAGGTCACGTCGGTGAGGTCGCCGAAGGTGCAGATCATGGCGATGCCGGAGCCCTTGTCCGGCTTGGCCAGCGGATGCGCCTTCACCTCAACCTCGACGTCGAACAGCGGGGACTTCACCGTGGTGCCGAACAGGCGCTGGTACCGCTCGTCGTCGGGGTGCGCCACCAGTGCCACGCAGGCCGGCAGCAGTTCGGGACGCGTGGTCTCGATGAAGATCTTCTCGCCGTCGGGGGCATGGAAGCTGATGCGGTGGTAGGCGCCGGGCTGCTCGCGGTCTTCCAGTTCGGCCTGGGCCACGGCGGTGCGGAACGTGACGTCCCAGAGGGTGGGGGCTTCGGCCATGTACGCGTCGCCGGCCCGCAGGTTGTCCAAAAAGGCGCGCTGGCTGACGGCTCGGGAGTGGTCATCGATGGTGCGGTAGGTCCGGTTCCAGTCCACGGACAGGCCCAGGGTGGAGAAGAGGTCCTCGAAGACCTTCTCATCCTCCACGGCCAGTTCCTCGCACAGTTCGATGAAGTTCCGGCGGGAGACGACGTCGAAATCCCGCTGGTTCTTCGCGGCCTTGGCCGGCGGGCGGTAGTCGGCGTCGTACGGCTTGGTGGGGTCGCAGCGCACGCCGTAGTAGTTCTGCACGCGGCGTTCGGTGGGCAGCCCGTTGTCGTCCCAGCCCATGGGGTAGAACACGTTCTTGCCGGTCATGCGCTGGTAGCGGGCCATGACGTCGGTCTGCGTGTAGGAGAACATGTGTCCCACGTGGAGCGAACCGGAGGCCGTGGGCGGGGGAGTGTCGATGGAGTAGACCTGCTCCCGGACGGTGTCCGGATTAAACGCGTACGTTCCCTCCTCGCGCCAGCGGCGGCTCAGCTTGGACTCGAGCCCCTCAAGGGCGGGCTTGTCGGGGACGGAAACGGTCTTGGGTGCGTTGTCGGGCGTGTCTGTGCCCGGGATATGTTCAGCCATGGTTTCCATTCTTCCATGCAGGCCTATGCTCTGCGGCACTGTCGGGACCGGGTTCGCCGGCAGTAGCATCCCGGTATGGCTGCCAGCAGGGAATCCTCATCCTGGAACGTGCGGATCCGGCGGATCTATGAACCGCCCGACGGCGGGTTCCGGGTCCTGGTGGACAGGCTGTGGCCGCGCGGGGTGTCCAAGGAAAAGGCGAGCCTGGATGAATGGCTGAAGGACGTGGCGCCCAGCACCGGCCTGCGCAAATGGTTCGGCCACCGTCCGGAGCGCTGGGAGGAGTTTGTGCAGCGCTACCGGGCCGAACTTGCGGACAATCCCGGGGTGGCAGACTTCAACCTCGAGTGCCGGTCCCGCCCGGATACCGTGCTGCTGTACGGGGCGCGGAACGAGAAAGAGAACGAAGCAGTGGTGCTGCGGGACTATCTGCTGGCCGTTCCCGGTCCGGGGGCGTAGGGCTCGCAGGGCAGGGCAGGGCAGGGCAGGGCAGGGCAGGGCAGGGCAGGGCAGGGCAGGGCAGGGCAGGGCAGGGCAGGGCAGTGCAGGGCAGTGCAGGGCAGGGTTGCCCATGCCGGGCCCTAGCGGTGTCGGAGCCCCAGGGCAGGCTTGTTGCCAAGGCGCTCCCGGCCGAGGGCCCTGGAATTTCCCACGCTTCGGTACGGATGTGGCTGTTGGGACCCCATCAGTCACAGGAGTCCCAGAGCGTGGGAAGTTCAGGTAGGGAAGCAGCCGGGAGAGGGGACAAGGAACCCGGGTGCGGCTGCGAGAGACGGCCGGGAGTGGGGGAGGACGGGCAGAGAGACGGCCGGGAGTGGGGGAGGACGGGCAGAGAGACGGCTGGAAGTTGGGAGATATGGAGATAGAGTCCGGCTTGTGCCCAGGATGGTTCCAGCCCGATCGCGTGCCTGGAATTTCCCACGCTTCGGTACGGATGCGGCTGCTGTGACCCCATGGGTAACAGCAGTCCCAGAGCGTGGGAAGTTCAGGTAGGGAAGCAGCCGGGAGAGGGGAAGAGTAACCCGGTTGCGGCCGGGAAAGAGCTCAGTTTCGAGGCCGGCCGGGTTGGTCACTGTCCCTCCAGAGCAGAGGAATAGGCCACGATGCAGTCCGTTCCCTCACATGACAGTTCACTGCTCGACCGGTAGACGAGTGCAACTGAGAGGGTGGCGGAATGCAGCAACTCGAGGCGTTCCTCAGGTCCAGGCACTGTCTGGCCAGGCAACGCACCCTCATAGCAAACGGGTTTTCCCAGCGGCAGGTGGATGCGGCCGTGCGTTCCGGGCTGCTTCGGCATGTTGGTCGGGGCCTCCTGGCATTGGAAGGTGCCAATCCGGCCCTGATTGGGGCGGCCTGCAACGGGGCATCGGTCTCCTGCGTTTCCGCGGCCTCCCTCTTGGGCTGGTGGGTGCTGGCACCGGCCGGCCCGGTTCATCTCCGGTGCGACAGGGCACTCACCCTCCCGGACGCAGTGCTGCATCGTGGGCGCCGCTCGGGCCACCGGCTGATAGCAGCACCCCGGGAGATTGTCCGCGACGCGTTCCGCTGTCTTCCCAGCGTGGAAGCCCTGGTGATCGCTGAGTCCGCCGTGGTCTGCAACGCCGTGGGGCTGGAAACCCTGAAACAGGAATTTTCAGGACCGAGGGACTGGCGAATCGCCCGACTGCTTGAAACCGTGCGCCGGACGACTGCCTCCCCTCTGGAGGTCTGTGCCCGGTTCCACCTCCTTGCCGCCGGTTTCCGCCCGCAGGAGGAGGTGCTGCTGCCCGGAGTAGGCCGCGTGGATTTCCTCATTGACGGATGGCTGATCGTTGAGATTGACGGCTACGCCTTCCACAGCGGGCGGACGGAATACCGGAAAGACCGGCAGCGCTGGAACTGCTCGACCTCCGGCGGATTGGTCACCTTACGGGTTACTGCCGAGATGATCCTGCACAGTCCGGGCAGATTCATCGAACTGGTACATCGCACGTGCCGGACTTGGAATCCGCTCTACCCCCGTCTGGGACCGGATGCGGCAGGCGCCAGCGGTCTGGGCCCGGATGCGGCAGGCGCCGGCCTGCTGGGCCCGGATCGAAACGGCCCGGTACGGACCGGACGGCCCCGGCAACAAATCGCCGCCGGGCAGGCACAGTCCGACCCCGGCAACAAACCGCCGCCGGGCAGGCACAGTCCCGCCCCGCGCCTACACGAACTGGTCCGTAACGAACACGGGGAAGAGGCAAACGCTGGCTAAAGTAGCTCCCATGACTGAGATCACACCCAAGCGGGCCGTAGTAACCGGAGCAAGTTCAGGCATTGGAGCCGCCGCAGTGCGGGCGCTGCGTGCCTCGGGCTGGGACGTGGTGGCGGTGGCCCGCCGCGCAGACCGGCTGCAGGCGCTCGCAGAGGAGACCGGCGCCGTCGCCATGGCAGCGGACGTCACCGATGACGCCTCCGTGGCCCGGCTGGCCAGCGCGGTCCTGGCGGACGGGGGAGTGGATGCCCTGATCAACAACGCAGGCGGAGCCTTCGGACTGGACCCGGTGGCCACCGGAAGCATCAGCGACTGGCAGCGGATGTACGACGTCAACGTCCTCGGGGCCCTGCGGATGACCCAGGCTTTCCTCCCCGCCCTGCGGGACAGCGGACGCGGCTCGGTGCTGCTGCTGACCTCGACGGCGGCGTCCACTGCCTATGAGGGTGGCGCCGGCTACTGCGCGGCCAAGTCGGGCGAGGAAATGCTTGCACGGACCCTGCGGCTGGAGGAAGCCGAGCACAACGTGCGCGTCATCGAGATTTCCCCCGGCATGGTGCGGACCGAGGAGTTCTCCCTGAACCGGCTGGGCGATCCGGCCGCGGCCGACAAGGTGTACGCCGGAGTGGAGAAGCCCCTCACCGCCGAGGACGTCGCCGAAGTGATGGCCTTTTCCCTGAACCTGCCGCACCACGTGAACCTGGACCAGGTTGTGCTGCGCCCGCTGGCCCAGGCGGCCCAGCACAAAGTCATCCGCACCGGGCAGTAACCGGGCAATAAACCGGGCAATAACCGGGCAGTAACCGGGCGAGGGCCTGCCCCCGCGGCAGACGCGGTGGGCAGGCTTTCGCCGCGCCCGGTTCGCCTGCCAGGGGCAGTGCTTCGACAATCGGCGCGGGCGTGGCCTAAACTTGTGCGAAGCAGCACTGACCCGGCCATCACCGGTGAGCTTCCGGAAGAACAGCAGGCAGCCAAACGTACGGCGGCAGGCCCAGTAGAACCGGACGGGTAAGCCCGTCACAGCAGTCAACGAGCGGCAGTCGCGCGTATCCCGGCCACGGCCGGTGTGCACACGGCGGCAAGCGAGGTGGTACCGCGGTTTACCGCCGTCCTTCGGGGCGGTCCGGAAACGCCGCCCTCGCATCCTGAATTCCACAGCCAGATTTACTTGCCGCTACCAGGATGTCGAAAATGCCTTCTGTATACCCCAAAGCCAGCACCGGCGACGGCGCTGCCGTCCCCTCCTCGCCCCGGTTCCCCGAACTCGAAGAACGCGTTCTGAAGTACTGGGACCAGGACGGCACTTTCCAGGCCTCCATCGATGCCCGCCCCGCCGGCCGCGACGGCGACAACGAGTTTGTTTTCTACGACGGTCCCCCTTTCGCCAACGGCCTGCCGCACTACGGCCACCTGCTGACCGGCTACGTGAAGGACCTGGTTGCCCGCTACCAGACGCAGCGCGGCCGCCGCGTGGAACGCCGCTTCGGCTGGGACACCCACGGGCTGCCCGCCGAGCTCGAAGCCATGAAGCAGCTGGGCATGAGCGACAAGGTCCAGATCGAGAAGATGGGCATCGACAAGTTCAACGATGCCTGCCGCGCCTCGGTGATGAAGTACTCCGGCGAGTGGCAGGACTACGTCACCCGCCAGGCCCGCTGGGTGGACTTCGAAAACGACTACAAGACGCTCAACGTCGAGTACATGGAGTCGGTCATCTGGGCGTTCAAGACCCTGCATGAAAAGGGCCTGACCTACAGTGGCTTCCGGGTGCTTCCGTACTGCTGGAAGGACGAGACGCCGCTGTCCAACCATGAGCTGCGCATGGACGACGACGTCTACAAGATGCGCCAGGACCAGACGGTCACCGTCACGTTCCCGCTGGTCGCCGGAGACAACGTGCTCTCCGCCGAACTTGAGGGCGTCAAGGCCATCGCGTGGACCACCACGCCGTGGACCCTGCCCACCAACATGGCCCTCGCCGTCGGACCCGAGGTCCGCTACGCCGTCGTGCCCGCCGGCCCGAACGGCACGCAGGCAGGGGAGGGCCGCTTCCTCCTGGCCGAGGACCTGGTCGGTTCCTACGCCAAGGACCTGGGGTACGACGACGCCGAGGCCGCCCGCGCCTCCGTCAGCGCCGTGCACCTGGGCAAGGACCTTGCCGGGCTGCGGTACGAACCGCTGTGGAACATCTACACCGACACCGAAAAGTGGGGCACGGAAAACGCCTGGCGGATAGTCACGGCGGATTACGTCACCACTACCGACGGCACCGGTGTTGTCCACCAGGCTCCGGCCTATGGTGAAGATGACCAGAAGGTCTGCGAGGAGAACGGCATCCCCGTGATCCTGTCCGTGGACGAGGGCGGCAAGTTCCTGCCCATGTTCGCCCAGACCGCGCTGGAGGACATCGCCGCCCTGCAGGTCTTCGATGCCAACAAACCCATCACCAAGGTGCTGAAGGCCGAAGGCCGGCTGCTTCGCCAGGCCAGCTACGAGCACAGCTACCCGCACTGCTGGCGGTGCCGGAACCCGCTGATCTACAAGGCCGTCTCCTCCTGGTTCGTGGAGGTCACCAAGATCAAGGACCGCATGGTCGAACTGAACCAGCAGATCAACTGGATCCCGGAGAACGTCAAGGACGGCCAGTTCGGCAAGTGGCTGGAAAACGCCCGCGACTGGTCCATCAGCCGCAACCGCTACTGGGGCAGCCCCATCCCGGTCTGGGTTTCGGATGACCCCAACTACCCGCGTACCGACGTTTACGGTTCGCTGGCAGAAATGGAAGCCGACTTCGGCCGCCTGCCGCTGAACAAGGAGGGCAAGCCGGACCTGCACCGCCCGTTTATCGACGAGCTGACCCGGCCCAACCCGGACGACCCCCGCACCCCGGAAGAGGGCCAGTCCACCATGCGCCGCGTGGAGGACGTGCTGGACGTCTGGTTCGACTCCGGATCCATGCCGTACGCCCAGGTCCACTACCCGATGGAGAACGCCGACTGGTTCGAGCACCACAACCCGGGCGACTTCATCGTGGAGTACATCGGCCAGACCCGCGGCTGGTTCTACACGCTGCACGTGCTCGCCACCGCACTGTTTGACCGGCCGGCGTTCCGCAACGTCAGCAGCCACGGCATTGTCCTGGGCTCCGACGGGCAGAAGATGTCCAAGTCGCTGCGCAACTACCCCGACGTGTCCGAGGTCCTGGACCGCGACGGCTCCGATGCCATGCGCTGGTTCCTGATGGCCTCGCCCATCCTGCGCGGCGGCAACCTGATTGTCACCGAACAGGGCATCCGCGACGGCGTCCGCCAGGCCATCCTGCCGCTGTGGAACGTCTGGCACTTCTTTAGCCTGTACACCAACGCCGCGAACAACGGCAACGGCTACGAGGCGAAGGCCCGCTACGACTCCACCGAGCCGCTGGACCGCTACCTGCTCGCCGCCACCGGCGACCTGGTGCGGGAAATGACCACGGCCCTGGACACCTACGACGTGTCCGTGGGGTGCGAGATCCTGCGCGCCTACATGGACACGCTTACCAACTGGTACATCCGCCGCAGCCGCACCCGGTTCTTCGACGAAGATCCGCAGGCGTTCGACGTGCTGTACACGTGCCTGGAAACGGTGTGCCGCGTGGCTGCCCCGCTGCTGCCGCTGATCGGTGAGGAAATCTGGCGGGGCCTGACCGGCGGACGCTCGGTGCACCTGACGGATTGGCCGGATGCGGACCTGTTCCCGAAGGATCCGGACCTGGTGGCACGGATGGACCTGACCCGCCGCATTGCCTCGGTGGGTTCCTCCCTGCGCAAGGGCGCGAACCTGCGGGTCCGCCTGCCGCTGTCCGAAATGACCGTCGTCGCGCCTGACGCACAGTCCCTTACGGGCCAGTTCGCCGCGATCATCGCCGACGAACTGAACCTGAAGAACGTGCGTCTGGTCGACGCCGCGTCCGCGGACCCGGCCGAGTTCGGCATCAGCCAGAAGCTCGTGGTTAACGCCCGCGCTGCCGGCCCCCGGCTGGGCAAGAACGTGCAGACGGCCATCAAGGCCGCCAAGTCGGGCGACTGGTCAGTGGACGACGCCGGCACGGTCACCGCGGGCGGGCTCGCCCTTGAAGAGCACGAGTACACGCTCGAAACCGTGGTGGAGTCCGGCGAAGGTGAATCGGCCAAGGCCGTTGCCGTGCTGCCGGGCGGCGGGTTCCTGGTGCTGAACACCGAGGTCACCCCCGAACTGGCCGCCGAAGGCACCGCCCGCGACGGCATCCGCGCCATCCAGCAGGCCCGCCGGGACGCCGACCTGCACATCAGCGACCGCATCCGCACCCGGATCAGCACCGGCGAAGCGGAAGCAGCAGCCCTCGAGGCCAACATCAGCCTGATCAAGGCTGAAACCCTCACCGCGGACCTGATTGTTGTCGGTGACCTCACGGTCACGGACGACGAGAAGGACAGCGGGAAATTCATCGTCACAGTGGAGAAGATCTAATGAGCGCAGCAGACCGTCCGTCCGGTTCGATTGACGGTTTCTCGGTGGAGAGCGTGTACGCCGAGCTGCTCAGCCGTGCCCCGGAAAACAAGATGGAGCCGCGCCTGGCTCCGCTCTTCCGGGCCATGGAAGTGCTGGGGGAACCCAACAAGGCGTTCCCGATCATCCACATCACCGGCACCAACGGCAAAACGTCCACGGCCCGCCTGATTGAAGGCGGGCTGCGCGCCTACGGGCTGCGGACCGGCCGCTACACCAGCCCGCACCTGACCCGGGTGACGGAGCGGATCAGCATTGACGGCGAGCCCGTCAGTGACGAAACGTTTGTCCGGATCTGGGACGAGATCCGCCCCTACCTGGACATTGTCGACGGCGAGCTGGAGGCAGCGGGGGAGCCGCGGCTGACCTACTTCGAGGCCCTGACCATCCTGGCGTTCGCCGTCTTCGCGGACGAGCCCGTGGACGCGGCAGTCATTGAGGTGGGACTGGGCGGCATCACCGATGCCACGAACGTGGGCGACGGCACCGTTTCCGTCATTACGCCCATCTCGCTGGACCACACCGAACTGCTCGGTGACGACGTCGCCGACATCGCCTATGAGAAGGCGGGCATCATCAAGGAGGGCGGTTTCCTGATCAGCGCCGCGCAGCCCATGGAGGCCGCGACGGTGCTGCTGGAGAAGGCACGCGAGACGGGCGTGCCGTTCCGGTTCGAAGGCGTGGAGTTCGGCGTCGAATCCCGCGTAATGGCCGTGGGCGGACAGATGGTCACCGTCAACGGCCTGGCCGGGCGCTACGAGGAGCTGCTGGTTCCCCTGCACGGCGCGCACCAGGCGCAGAACGCGGCAGTCGCCGTCGCGGCCCTGGAAGCGTTTATCGGCGGAGGTTCCAAGGAGCTCGACGTCGAACTGCTCCGTACCGGGTTCTCCACCGTGACCTCGCCCGGCCGCCTGGAAGTGGTCCGCACCGCGCCCACCATCGTGGTCGACGCCGCGCACAACCCGGCAGGCGCCCGTGCCTCGGCCGAGGCGCTGCGTGAGTCCTTCAACTTCACCACTTTGGTGCTGGTGGTGGGGATCCTGGCGGAGAAGGACGCCGTCGGGATCCTCAGCGAGCTGCGTGAGCAGCTTGGAGACCTGGTCAGCACCGTGGTGCTGACCCAGTCCAATTCCCCGCGGGCAATCCCCGCCGAGGAATTGGTCCAGGACGCAGTGGACGCCGGTTTCGCGGACGAGGACATCCGGGTCGAAGCAGGACTGGACAACGCACTGGAACTGGCCGTGGCCAAGGCCGAAGAGAACAACGACCTTGCCGGCGGTGTCCTGGTGGTCGGTTCCATTACCCTGGTCGCCGAAGCGCGCACCCTCCTCGGAAAGTAGGTCGGCTGATATGGCAAAACTGACCAAGGCACAGCGCGAATGGCGTCCGGGCATGCCCAAGAAGCGCCGTTCGGTGAAGGTAATGTTCGCATCCACGGTGCTGACGCTCGAAGCGTTCGTAGTGCTCTTCGGGACCCTCGCCGTTTTCGGCCTGCACCGCGGGACCCTTTCGCCCGTGCTGCTGCTGGGCGGCGGCATCCTGCTGGCGGCGGCGCTGGTTGGCACCTGCGCCGTGCTGTCCAAGCCGGCCGGACCGCTGATCGGCTGGATCCTGCAGCTGGTCATCATTGCCACCGGCTTCCTGGAGCCGACCATGTTCTTCGTCGGTGTGCTGTTTGCGCTGACCTGGTGGTACGGCCTGCGGGCCGGGATGCGGCTGGACCGGGAGAACCGGGAACGGGACCGAATGCAGGCCGAGTGGGAGCAGGCCCATCCGGAAGAGGCCGGGCCTTCAACGGCACCGGGCACCGACTAGGCTTAGAACCAGTTACCCGAACTTCCAAGGAGATACATCGTGAGCATTGAGCGCACACTTGTCCTGGTTAAGCCCGACGGCGTCGAGCGCCGCCTCACCGGCGCCATCCTGGCCCGGATCGAGGCCAAAGGCTACACCGTGGCTGAACTGAAGAAGACCGCAGCCACCCGGGCCATCCTCGAAGAGCACTACGAGGAGCATCAGGGCAAGCCGTTCTACGAGCCGCTCGTTGAGTTCATGCTCAGCGGTCCGGTTGTAGCGATGGTCCTGGAAGGCGAACGCGTCATCGAGGGCTTCCGATCGCTGGCCGGCACCACGGATCCGACGACGGCGGCCCCGGGCACCATCCGCGGCGACTTCGGCCGTGACTGGGGTACGGCCGTGCAGCAGAACCTGGTCCACGGTTCCGATTCGCCCGAATCAGCCTCCCGGGAAATCGGCATCTGGTTCAAGTAACCCGTCAGGCAGAAAAAAGGGTCGGCACCCAACGGGTGCCGGCCCTTCCTCTGCCCGGGGGGAGGGGCACTGCTACGGAATGAGCTTTTCGTCCCGCAGCCGTGCGAAGAGTTCCTTGAAGGCGTCTTCGGTGCGGCGGTAGCCGGTGAAGCCTGCCAACCGGCTCTTGCTCATGTCGGTCAGCACCTCCACGTTCCGGCCCAGGTCGGCGTCGGTGTGCCACCATGACGCCAGCCTGGTGATGTCGGTTTCGGCGAGCCCGTGCCGGACGGCCAGCTCCTTCCAGGCCTCCTCCATGCCGGCCATCTGCTCCTCGAGCGGACGGGGAACGGTGTCGAAGCCTTCGGGCGTAACGCCGAATTCTGCAGCCAGCCGCGGCCAGAGTGAACGCCAGCGGAAAACGTCGCCGTTGACCACGTTGTAGGCCTCATTGGCGGTGTTCGGGTCCGTGGCCGCCCAGAGCATGTGCTCGGCAAGCAGCCCGGCGTCGGTCATGTCCGTGATCGAGTTCCACTGGGTTTCCGAGCCCGGGAAAATAAAGGGCAGGCCCAGTTCCTTGCAGAGGGTGGCCTGCACAGCGAGGGTCTGGCCCATGTTCATGGCGTTGCCTACGGCGAAGCCGATCACCGTGTGGGAGCGGTGCACGGACCAGGCGAAGCCCTGCCGCTGCGCCGCGGCCATCAGTTCGTCTTCCTGCGCGTAGTAGAAGTTGTCCACGGGCAGCCGCGGTTCCTCTTCCGAGAACGGCGTATCCGGCATGGGGCCTTCGCCGTACGCTTCGAAGGGGCCCATATAGTGCTTGAGGCCGGTCATCAGCGCCACGTGTTCCAGCGGCGCGTCTTCCAGTGCTGCCAGGAGGTTCCGGACCATGCCGGCATTCACCGCGATGTTTTCGACTTCGGTTTCCTGCCGGGACCAGGAGGTGAAGAAGACGTGCGTGGGACGCGCATCCTTCAGCGCTGCTGCGAGCGACGCCGGCGAGGTCAGGTCAGCGGCTACGGGGATGACCCCGGGCCGGGACGGATCGGGGCTGCCGCCCTTGCGTGAGAGGGCCAGCACTTGCCAGCCCTCCCGGGTGAGCAGTTCGACCAACGCCGCGCCTGCGATTCCGGTGGCACCGGCCACGAGCGCTGTGCCCGGTGTGTTTGGGCCTGCGGATGTTGTCCTAAGCATGGATCTCCTTACGGTTTCCGGCGGCAGAAAGTGCCTGCGCCTTCCTTTGCGGCAACCGGAATTGCAGCGGGGATATTCCACCCGCACGCGCTGATCATGCCTATGCTGTCCGCATGGCACTCATCTATGACGCAGAGCTGCGTCCGGGAAAACTGGAACTGATCTCCGACTGGCTGCCGAGGGCGCGGTGGTTTCCCTCGACGGAACCGGTCACGGCACGGAAACTCGGGGCCTTCCGCTTTGAGGACCCGGAAGGCGCAGTGGGGATTGAAACCCTTATTGTTGCCGCCGGTTCACTGGTGGTTCAGGTACCCCTGACCTACCGGGATGCACCGCTGGCCGGTGCGGAGCGGTTCCTGATCACCGAGATGGACCACTCGGTGCTGGGCCGCCGCTGGGTCTACGACGCGGCCGGGGACCCGGTGTACGCGGCCGCGCTGGAAGCGGCGCTCTTCTCTCGGCAGGGCCAGGCACCCCAATACACCGAGCGCGACGGCGTGCGCGAACTGCTGCCCGAGTCCATGCGGGTCTTCACCAGCGGGATGCCCGACGGCGCCGAACTGGCGGACGCGCCGGCGGAAGAACCGCAGGACTGGACCGTGTCCGTGCTGGAGCAGAGCGGCTGGGAGCTCTCAGTGGTCCGGTTGCTTGACCTGGACGGACGCACGGCACCGGACCCCTCGCTCCAGGCGACCTGGGAAGGCCAGGATTTCCCCGTGGTGCTGGCATGGGGAATGCCGAACGCGGGCTAGGCAGGGAGGGCCGGGCACCGCCGCGGCGGCTACGCCGTTAGCTTCCGATGAAGGAATTCATAAAGCGGAAGAAGATGGACGCCGCCGTGGCCACCCAGAGCAGGACAACGATGGCCCAGGCCCACTCCGTGAGGAACCGCACCAGCCCCGCCGGTGCCGGAATGACGCCCGCTGCAAGGTTGCGGATGGTGGTGAACACGAACAAAGGAATCATTGCCGCCCACACCACGATGCAGTAGATGCACAGTACGTAGATATCGAACAGGGCCTGGCTCCACAGCCACACAACGAAGACCATGCCCAGGGTGACGCCTGCCTGCAGGCCCACCCAGTACCAGCGGGCAAACTGTGCGCGGGCCAGCAGGCCCACGGCGGTGGTGATGGTGACGGCGAAGGCCACAATGCCGATCAGCGGGTTGGGGAAGCCGAAGAGCGAGGCCTGCCAGGTCTGGAAGACCGTTCCGCAGGAGACCCAGGGGCTGATGTCACAGCTGGTGATGTAGTTTGCGTCGGCGTACACATGCAGCCGTTCGATGACCAGGATGCCCGAGGCAAGCCAGCCAATTACGGACGTGGCGAGCAGGGTCCAGATAAAGGGCCGCCGTTCCGGCCCAACGGCCTGTGCCGATGCCGCCCGGGACGGGGCGGGGTCAGCAGGCCGGACGCCGGAAGTTTGACGGGCTGCGCTGGAGGGCACGGAAGCTCCTTTTACCGAGTAGTTGTCTGCGTCGAGTCTAAGGGTTCATACGGGCCAAAAAGGCGGCCATGTGAGATAATGTCTTTGGCTGGTGACGGAACCACATTCCGCCATCGGTCCAGCGACAGGCTTCCGGTTCTGCCGGTGACGCTTCCCATGCAGTTCGCCCATCAATCCGGGTGGGAACCAGGGAATCCGCCGATCAGACCGACCCATAGCCGTGCCGCTGGTCTTCGAGTGATCCCGCGCCCCACAGTCGGCGCGACCTCGGATGACATCCAGACGACTTCCGGCCGGCGGGCAGGCTGCGATGCCACCGCACGGCCGACACATTGCCCTTCGGCATTGGAATGTGGCCAGTGCCGCAGGGCCGGAGCATAGGCCTAAATGAATAACCAGAACGACTTGACCAATGAACTAGTTGCAGAAGGTACCGCCGCAGGGGAAGGGGCTTCGCAGGCCCAGCCGGCCGTCAAGAAAGCCACCCGCACCCGCCGCAAGTCATCATCGCCGGTCACCTCGCCGGCAAAGACGCAGGAACCGGCGCAGGAACAGTTGCCGGAAGCTGCCGCCGTTCCTGACGCCGAAGACTCGGCTGCCGCCGTTGCCGAAAAGCCCAAGCGTGTCCGCGCCCCCCGCAAAAAGGCCGTATCCACGGCTGCCGTGTCTGCACCGGTTGAATCTGTAGCAGCCGAACCGGCCGCGGGTCCGGAGGCCGTCCCCGCAGCGGTAACGCAGGAGCATGCAGCAGGCGACGTCGTCGAGCCGGCTGCCGCGGAAGCGGATGCCCCCGCCAAGGCGGTGCGCCGGCGCCGCGCCCCCGCCAAGAAGAAGCCAGCGGAAGCACTTGAAGCCGAGACCTCCGCTGCCGCAGCTGAGCCGGTGCATGCCGCGGTACCCGCAGCAGATGAAGTGCCTGCAGCAGATGAAGTGCCTGCATCAGATGAAGTGACACTGGCCGCCCGCCCCGAGGCGGAAGCCGAAGCCCCGGCGCCGAAGACCCGGACCCGCCGCCGTGCCGGCACGCCCGCCGGTCCGGCCCGCTCTGCGGAAGCAGCAGCTCCGTCCGCCGAAACCGCCGCGGAGCCCGTACTCCCGGACGCAACTGAGTCGGCCGCGACCGAAGCGGCTGCACCCGCAGGCCCCGCATCGGCACTGGATCCGTTTGCGGTTCCCGAATCACCCACCTCGGTGCTCTTCCATGCCCCGGACCTTTCCGCCGTTCGCTCCCTGCCCGTGGTCAAGGCTGCGGACACCGACCCGGCCGCAGAAGACGACGAAGAGTCTGCCGATTCCACCCGGTCCCGCTCGCGCCGCAGCCGGCGCAGCCGCAGCCGTGCCGGGGCCGAGGCAGGCACCGGTGAGGAGAACGCTTCAACCGGACCGGAGGACAGCGAGGCCGGCGGCGTGACCTCCCGCCGCCGCCGCCGTCGCCGGCGTGGAGATGCAGATCTGGAACTGACCGGGGGAGCGGACGACGATCCGCCCAACACGGTTACCCGGGTCCGCGCCCCGCGCGCCCATGCCGACGCACCGGCGTCGGACCGCGTGACCAGCGTCAAGGGTTCCACGCGTCTGGAAGCCAAGAAGCAGCGCCGCCGCGAGTCCCGCGAGTCCGGCCGCCGCCGCCACGTGATCACCGAGGCCGAGTTCCTGGCGCGCCGCGAATCCGTTGACCGGCAGATGATTGTCCGCCAGCGCGACGAGCGGATCCAGATCGGCGTGCTTGAAGACGGCGTGCTGGCGGAACACTTTGTATCCAACACCCAGCAGGACTCCCTGATCGGCAACGTATACGTGGGCAAGGTCCAGAACGTGCTGCCCAGCATGGAAGCCGCCTTTGTGGACATCGGCCGCGGCCGCAACGCCGTGCTGTACGCCGGCGAGGTCAATTGGGACGCCGCCGGCCTGGACGGCCAGCCGCGCCGCATCGAGCTGGCGCTGAAGTCCGGCGATTCCGTACTGGTGCAGGTCACCAAGGATCCCGTAGGCCACAAGGGCGCCCGGCTGACCAGCCAGATCTCCCTGCCCGGACGCTACCTGGTGTACGTGCCGGGCGGCTCCATGACCGGCATTTCCCGCAAGCTGCCGGACGTGGAACGCAACCGGCTGAAGAAAATCCTCAAGGACCACCTGCCGGAGAACGCGGGCGTTATTGTCCGCACGGCTGCCGAAGGTGCCAGCGAGGAAGAGTTGATGAATGACATCAACCGCCTGCGTGCCCAGTGGGAAACCATCGATGCCAAGGCCAAGTCCACCAAGACGCTGCCCCCTGAACTGCTCTACGGCGAACCGGACCTGACCATCAAGGTGGTCCGTGACGTCTTCAACGAGGATTTCTCCAAGCTGGTGGTTTCCGGCGAGGAAGCCTGGGACACCATCGAGGCCTACGTGACCTACGTGGCCCCGGACCTGGTGGGACGCCTGGAGAAGTGGACCAAGGACGAAGACATCTTCGCCGCGCACCGCATCGACGAGCAGATTGCCAAGGCACTGGACCGCAAGGTCTTCCTGCCTTCCGGCGGCTCGCTGGTGATTGACCGCACCGAAGCCATGACCGTGGTAGACGTGAACACCGGCAAGTTCACCGGCAGCGGCGGCAACCTGGAAGAAACCGTCACCAAGAACAACCTGGAGGCAGCCGAGGAAGTGGTCCGCCAGCTGCGGCTGCGCGACATCGGCGGCATCATCGTCATCGACTTCATCGACATGGTCCTTGAAGCCAACCGCGACCTGGTGCTCCGGCGCCTGGTGGAATGCCTGGGCCGCGACCGAACCAAGCACCAGGTAGCCGAAGTGACCTCGCTGGGCCTGGTCCAGATGACCCGCAAGCGGATGGGCACGGGTCTGCTGGAAGTCTTCGGCGAGACCTGTGAACACTGCGAAGGCCGCGGCGTCATCACGCAGGATGTCCCGGTGGAACACCGCCGCAGTACCAGCCACACGCCCGCTGCCGCCCCGGCGCATGCCGTTGGCGAGGACAACCACCAGCAGCACCTCAAGCAGGAGAAGCAGTCCCGCGGAGACCGGAAGCGCAACCGCAGCCGGGATCGGGACCGTGTGCAGCCGGTCCAGCCCGCTGAGCAGCAGCCCGCTGCGGAGGAGCCGGACCATGGGGACGCCGACCGCCAGGCAAAGGCAGAGGCGGCCCGTGCAGCCCTGGCCAGCATTGCCGCAGCAACCGCGGCCGCCCACGAGGTGGTCGAAGCTGCCGCCAACGGCAACGGGGTATCAGATGCCGCCGCAGCCGAGGCAGACGAAGCCCAGGCAGACGGAGGCGACACCGAGCCCGGTGCCGTCCTGAACATCCAGGGTGAGACCGTGGTGGTGCCGCGCCGGCAGCGCCGCCGCCCGGTGAAGGAAGAGCCTGCCCTCACGCTGGAGAGCCTCACGGAGGCCTTCAACGAGGTGGCTTCCGCCGTTGCCCACGAACCGGCCGCTCCGGCGGCTCCTGAACAGCGCAGTGAGGATCAGGACGCTTCGGAACAGCGCAGTGAGGATCAAGACGCTCCGCAGAGTGCTGCCGCACCAGCGCCGGCCCGCCCGGCCCGTCGCCGCAGGGCTGCCAGCAGCCCGCAGGGCGCAGCGGAGGTCACCGCACCCCGGCACTATGCCTCTGCTGAACCGTCTCGGCATACGGTCACGGCCGAGCCTGCGGCACCGGCGCCCCGCGAAGAGAAGGCCGGCGCCCCGGTCATCCTGGGTGTAGGCGTGCCCGCGTCCGAACTGTAGTACCGCGAGGTGCCGGCAGCGCCGGTGCCTGTTGGGCGGCGGGGTCCATATGGACCCTGCCGCCCTTGGCATTTAATCCGGCGCGGCTGTCCGACACGGCCCGGAGGGCCGGAAGGGTCCGATGCCGGGAACAGCGCCCGGATAGGATAAAGTAGGAGCCGAGCAGTGGCACTGGCAGTCGGTGGCGCGCAGGTCCAACGTGCATATGCAGAACGCATTTGCGGGTTATGGTCCCGTTAGCGTAGCCTTGAACTTCGGTGCGAACGCCTTCCAACCGTTTATCGGTTCAGGCAGAACTGCATGGCGCAAGGCGGGCACAATTCTGGCCCCGCCAAATGCGCATCCAAGTATTAAACGTCGAGAGAAGTGAGTTCCCAAGTGGTGTACGCGATTGTCCGCGCTGGCGGCCGCCAAGAAAAGGTTTCCGTCGGAGACCTCGTAACCCTGGACCGCGTCCCCGGTGGAGCCGGTAGCACCTTTGAGCTGCCTGCCCTGCTTTTGGTTGATGGCGACAAGGTCACCTCTGCTGCACAGGACCTGGCCAAGGTTACCGTGACGGCAGAAATCATCGAGAACTTCCGGGGTCCGAAGATCGTCATCCAGAAGTTCAAGAACAAGACCGGCTACAAGAAGCGTCAGGGCTACCGCTCCTCGCTGACCAAGGTCAAGGTTACGTCCATCAACTCCTGATCCTCCGCCCCGGCTTCACGGCCGGGAACGCGGGAGTGATCCCGCCTGTGGGTTTCAATATCAGTTAGCAAAGGCAGGCAAAGAAATGGCACATAAGAAAGGTGCGAGTTCCACTCGCAACGGTCGCGACTCCAACGCCCAGTACCTCGGCGTGAAGCGTTTCGGCGGCCAGGTTGTCAAGGCAGGCGAAATCATCGTTCGCCAGCGCGGCACCCACTTCCACCCGGGTGAGGGCGTTGGCCGCGGAGGCGACGACACCCTGTTCGCCCTGGCAGCAGGTGCAGTTGAATTCGGCAGCCGTCGCGGCCGCCGCGTCGTGAACATCGTGGCTCCTGCAGCCGCCGAGTAATCACCGGCAATTAGCTTTTCCGACGGGGCGGGCCTTGATGGCCCGCCCCGTCGTTTTTTAAGCCAAGTAGAATTGGCATGATCAAGAAGTTCCTTTGAAGGAGAACCATGGCCAGCTTTGTAGACCGCGTAGTGCTGCACGTTTCGGGCGGTACGGGCGGCCATGGTTGCGTGTCCGTCAAGCGTGAAAAGTTCAAGCCGCTGGGCGGGCCCGACGGCGGCAACGGCGGCGACGGCGGCGACGTCATCCTGCGTGTTGACTCCCAAACCACCACCCTGCTCGATTACCACCACGCCCCCCACCGCCACGCCACCAACGGCGGCAACGGCATGGGCGACTGGCGCGCCGGCAAGACCGGCGAGACGCTGATCCTCCCGGTTCCGGACGGCACCGTCGTGAAGAACAAGGACGGCGAAGTGCTGGCGGACATGGTTGGGGAGGGCTTCGAATACATCGCTGCCGCCGGTGGCCAGGGCGGCCTCGGCAACTCCTCCCTTTCCTCGCAGAAGCGCAAGGCTCCCGGGTTCGCGCTGCTGGGTATTCCCGGCGAGGAAGCGGACATTGTCCTGGAGCTGAAGTCCATCGCCGACATTGCACTGGTGGGCTTCCCGTCCGCCGGCAAGTCCTCGCTGATTGCGGCCATGTCCGCGGCCCGCCCGAAGATTGCCGACTACCCCTTCACCACGCTGATCCCGAACCTCGGCGTCGTCCAGTCCGGCGATGTGCGCTTCACCGTGGCGGATGTGCCCGGCCTGATCGAGGGCGCCTCCGAAGGAAAGGGCCTCGGCCACAACTTCCTGCGCCACGTCGAACGCTGCGCCGCCCTGGTGCATGTGCTTGACTGCGCCGCCCTGGAGACGGACCGCGACCCCATCGGCGACCTGGAAATCATCGAGCGCGAACTCGAGAAGTACGAAGTGGACATGAGCTACGCCGGCACCGACGGCGACGTCGTGCCGCTGAACCGCCGCCCGCGCCTGGTCGCACTGAACAAGGTGGACGTCCCCGACGGCCGCGACATGGCCGAATTCGTCCGTCCGGAACTGGAAAAACGCGGCTACCGCGTGTTTGAGGTCTCCGCCTCCAGCCACGAGGGCCTTCGTGAACTTGGGTTCGCCATGGCCGGGATCGTCAAGGACGCCCGCGACGCCGTCGAGCAGGCTCCGCCGCGCATCCAGCCGCCGGTCCTGAAGCCGCGCGGCGTCAACTACAAGGGCGGCTTCATGATCCGCCGCGAGGAACGCAACCTTGAGCCGCTCTTCCGCGTCCTGGGCGAGAAGCCGGTGCGCTGGGTCCAGCAGACCGACTTCACCAACGATGAAGCCGTGGGCTACCTGGCTGACCGCCTCGCCAAGCTGGGCGTGGAGGAGAAGCTGTTCAAGGAAGGCGCCAAGCCCGGCGACGCCGTGGTGATCGGCGAGGGCGACGGCGTCGTCTTCGACTGGGAGCCGACCATGATCGGCGGCGCGGAACTGCTGGCTGCCTCCCCGCGCGGCAGCGACATCCGCGTGGAGGACTTCTCCCGCCCCACCCGCGAAGAGAAGCGCGAAGACCACCAGAAGCGCAAGGACGCCCGTGCGGCGGCCCGCGCGGAACTCGAATCCGAGCGCCGTGCCGGCATCTGGACCGAGTCCGTGAACTACAAGCACAACCCGCGCCCCGCAACGGCCGATGAAGCGGCAGAGGGTAACGAAGGGGAGTAACCCCTTCACAGTCCGGCCACGGAGGAGGCTCAGCGCTTAGGCTGGGCAGGTTATGAGTGAACTCACCGAATCACCCCCGCCTGCCCGCCGTGCGCTGACCTCCCGTTCCGGATTGGCGCGCGCCCGGCGCGTGGTGGTCAAAGTAGGCTCCTCGTCGCTGACTTCCGTGGCCGGCGGCATCTCCGATGCGGCGCTGCGGTCCCTGGCGGACGTGCTGTCCGCACGGCACGCGCAAGGCACCGAGATCATCCTGGTCTCCTCCGGTGCCATCAGCGCCGGGCTGGCCCCGCTGGGCCTGGCTCGGCGCCCCGCGCAGCTTTCCTCCCAGCAGGCGGCCGCCAGTGTGGGGCAGGGCCTGCTGATGGCCCGGTACACGGCTGCGTTCGGGGCCCACGGCGTCACCGTGAGCCAGGTCCTGTTGACCATCGAGGACCTCATGCGGCGTACCCACCACGCCAACGCGCACCGCGCCATGGAACGGCTCCTGAACTTCGGTGTACTGCCGATCGTCAATGAAAACGACGCCGTCGCCAGCCACGAAATCCGCTTCGGCGACAATGACCGGCTCGCCGCCCTCGTGGCGCACTTGGTCAAGGCCGACGCGCTCATTCTTCTTTCCGACGTCGACGCCCTCTACGACGGTCCGCCCGGCGAGGGTGCGCGCCGCATTCCCGAGGTCACCGGCCCGAAGGACCTTGCCGATGTACGCATCGGCAAGGTCGGCAAGGCAGGGGTGGGCACCGGCGGGATGGCCACCAAGGTGGAAGCGGCCACCATTGCCGCAGAATCCGGCATTCCCGCATTGGTGACCTCCACGGCCAACGCCGCGGCCGCGCTGGCCGGTGAGGACGTCGGCACCTGGTTCACCACCCGCGGGCGCCGCCAGTCCATCCGCCTGCTATGGCTGGCGCACCTGGCCCGGATCCAAGGCACCCTGGTGCTGGACGACGGCGCCGCGCGCGCTGTGGGGGAGCGGCACCGTTCGCTGCTGCCGGCAGGGATCGCCTCGGTGGAAGGACGCTTCGAACCCGGAGACGCGGTTGCCCTGGCCGATACCGCCGGCCGGGTGATTGCCCACGGGCTTAGCAACTACGGGTCCGATGAACTGCCCTCCATGCTGGGCCGTTCCACCCGGGAACTGTCCCGTGAGCTCGGCCGCGGCTACGAACGCGCCGTGGTGCACGTGAATGACCTGGTTCTGCTGCACCAGGCCCAAACCGCCGTACCCGCGCCTGAAACCGGTGCCGGTCCTACACTGGAGGCATGAATTCCGTGAACACAAGCGAGGCAAGCGTCGGCACCGGCACTGACGGGACAGCTGCAGACGGGACAGCCGCAGCGCCGGAGCCCGAAGCCGGTGCGGTCTCCGAGGAGAACGTCGAAGCGCAGGTCCACGCCGTGGCCGACCGTTCCAGGGCTGCCGCGCGGCGGCTCGCGCGCGCCAACCGGGCCTGGAAAGACCGCGCCCTGCTGCGGATTGCGGACAACGTCAGGGCCGGACGGGAAGTGATCCTTGCGGCCAATGCCCGGGACCTGGCCGCCGGCCGGGAAAACGGCACCTCTGCAGCCATGCTGGACCGGCTCGCCCTGACGGCTGAACGCATTGCCTCCCTCGCGGCGGCACTGGAGAACCTGGCCGGCCTGCCGGACCCGGTGGGCTCCGTAGCCCGCGGCCAGACGCTCCCCAACGGCTTGCGGCTGCGCCAGGTGCATGTGCCCATGGGCGTGGTCGCGGCCATTTACGAAGCCCGGCCCAACGTCACCCTGGACATTGCCGGTCTGGCGCTGAAAAGCGGAAATGCGGTGATCCTGCGGGGCGGCAGTGCCGCCGCGGCCACCAACGAGGTGCTGGTGCAGATCATCCGGGATTCACTCGAGGATGCCGGGCTGCCCGCGGACGCCGTGCAGAGCGTGGACCGGTACGGCCGCGAAGGCGCCGCTGTCCTGATGAAAGCCCGCGGCCGGGTGGATGTGCTGATTCCCCGCGGCGGCCGCTCGCTGATCCAGTCCGTGGTTACCAATGCCACCGTTCCGGTGATCGAAACGGGGGAGGGGAACGTGCACATTTATCTGGACCGCACCGCACCCGTGGAAATGGCCGTCGAGATCCTGCTGAACGCCAAAACCCAGCGGCCCAGTGTCTGCAACACGGTGGAAACCCTGCTGATCCATGAGGCAGCTCCGGCCGCTCCCGACGTCTTGGCTGCCCTCGCGGCGGCCGGGGTGCGCCTGCACGCCGATGCCCGGGCCATGACGCTGCTGCCCGACGGCGTCACTGCGGCACCTGCCGACGACGCCGACTGGGGGCGCGAGTACATGGATCTTGACCTGGCTGTGGCGGTGGTGGACAGCCTGGACGAAGCTGTGGACCATATCCGGCGCTGGACCACCGGCCATACCGAGGCGATCATCACCAATGACTTGGCCAACGCGGAACGCTTCATAGCCGAGATCGACTCGGCGGCAGTGATTGTGAACGCCTCGACCCGCTTCACGGACGGGGGAGAGCTGGGACTGGGCGCCGAAGTGGGCATTTCGACCCAGAAGATGCACGCCCGCGGGCCCATGGGACTGAAGGAACTGACCACCACCAAATGGATCATCCAAGGCGACGGACAGATCCGCGGCTAGCGGCAGCCAACCGCGGCCGGGAGCGGCCCGGCTGCGATGTGCATCCCGTTACGCGTACCATTGACTTAGAAACCGAACGCCGGCCACCCGGCGGAACCTACAGATCCCTAGGGGAGATACATGCTGATCCAGCTTACGGGCGCCGTGCTTCATGCTGCGGAGATGGCCGAAGAACACCACGTCGAGCTTCCGGTGTCCCCGTACGTCTACGGCGGGGTCATCATGGCGCTGCTGCTGCTCCTGATGCTCGTCACCGTGTCCTTCACCAACGTCGGCAACCGGCACGAGGCCGAAGCGGAGCATGTGGATCCCCAGCGCCAGTTCGCGAACAAGCATGACCACGGCCAGGCAATCCAGGACTGACGTTCCCGGTGCAGTCAGCGGAGGCATTTATCCCCATGGGTGAGCCGCAGCGGACAGATGTCAACGGAAAACGAAGGTTCCGTCTGGGAGTCATGGGCGGAACGTTTGATCCCATCCACCACGGCCACCTGGTGGCGGCAAGCGAAGTGGCAGACCGGTTCGACCTGGACGAGGTGGTTTTCGTACCCACCGGCGAACCGTGGCACAAGCCGGCGGCGCAGCAGGTAAGCCCGGCGGAACACCGGTACCTGATGACCGTCATCGCGACGGCTTCGAATCCCCGGTTTACTGTCAGCAGGGTGGACATTGACCGGCCCGGGCCCACGTACACCATTGATACACTGCGGGATCTGAAGGCGGCACGGCCCGAGGCCGATCTGTTCTTCATTACCGGAGCGGATGCCATGGCCCAGATCCTTTCCTGGAAGGACATCCAGGAGCTGTGGTCCCTCGCCCACTTTGTGGGGGTCACCCGGCCCGGGCACGTCCTGGAAAACATGGGGCGGGAGGACGTATCCCTGATGGAGGTGCCGGCCATGGCAATCTCTTCCACGGACTGCCGCCGCCGAGTGGTTGAGGGCAAGCCCGTCTGGTACCTGGTGCCGGACGGAGTGGTGCAGTACATCGCCAAGCACCGCCTCTACGCCGCCGGCCGGAATACTCCGGACCCGGCGGAAACCGAAACAGTAGCGTAAACAAATACCGGATGGGTAGGAAATGACTAACGGTCCAGAGTCCGCGCCGCGGCGCAGCCGCCGGGCGGCTGACGTACCGGTCGATTCCCCGGCGGGGCCGCGGGAACGGGAGTCCCAGCAGCGCGCCCGCGACCGGGAAGCGTTGCGTGCGTCCAAGGCCCTGGCCGAGACGCAGGAGCGCCGGGACAACGGACGCGACACCGGAACGGCTCCGCCTACCCGCCGGCAGCTCAGGCTTCAGCAGCAGCGCGCTGCAGAGGCCGGGACCGCCGCCGTGCGTGGGTCGGTTGCCGCCGCAGACCCTGCACCTGCTCCCGTTGAGCCCCTGCGGCGCGAACGGCGCCGCGCGCCCGAAACCTCCGCACCGGATGTCCCCGCACCGGCACCCTCCACGCCGCCCTCGCGGCGCAGCGCCCGCAAGGCTGCTTCCCCGGAGGCAGTTGCCCGGGACGCAGTTACCCGGGAGGGTGCAGCTTCTGAGGCCGGGAACCGCCCGGAAGCCAAGCCTGGCGACACCAAGTCCGCCGAAACCAAGTCTGCGGACCCCAAGTCCGCCGAAACCAAGCCTGCCGATGCCAAGCCGGCGGACACCAAGGCCGCCGAAACCGGACCGGCCCGCGGCGCGGACCCTAATGCCGACGTAGCGGGCATGAGCGTTGAGCAGGCACTGGCTGCCCGCCAGGCGCTGGAAGGCCAGGCCCGCAACCACGTTGCGGCCATGGAGGCCATGGCCGCAGATGACCCGGACGCCGTCGACCAGGAACTGCTGGCCCAGCAGAAGGCTTTGGCGGAGCGCGCGAAGGTCCTCAACCGCCGGACCGAAGCCATCCGGAAACTCTCGCAGGAGAACGAGCGGCGCAAGCCCTCCTCCAGCGATCCCACCACCGCCCACAACCTGGCGATGGTGACACCGCTGGAATTCGTGAAGGTTCCGGGGATGGAACACCCGGTCATGAAGGCGCCGCCCACGTCGCATGTGCCGATTGTTACTTCCACCACGCCCCAGGTCGGTCCCGCGGGACCGGCCGCCCGTTCCATGCCCGCAGTCCCGGCGAACGGTCCGGCCCAGCGCCCGGCCGCGCCCCGCCGCAGGTCGGCGGACGCCTCGGATGTGCGGCACTCGCGCATCCTGGCCCGCGCCGACGCGCTGGTCAATGCACCCCTCGAATCCGAAGAAGCGGCGCGTCCTGTAGGCGCCCGCAGCGCCTTCGGGCTCGACCCCCTCGATGTTATGACGGCCGGACTCGGCCGTACCCGGAGGCTGCGCTTTGCGGTCTTCGGTGTTGCAGGTCTGGGCACGCTTGCCCTGATCGTCGGAGTACTAATGATCGTCGGCGGCCTTGGCGGCTGACCGATTTCCCCAAGGAGACACACTTTGAGCGCCACCGAATCTTCCATTGACATTGCACGGGCGGCGGCCAAAGCGGCGTCGGACAAGATTGCCGACGACATTGTCGCCATTGACGTCAGCGAACGCCTGGCCATCACGGATGTCTTCCTCATTGCATCGGCCTCGAACGAGCGCCAGGTCAACGCCATTGTTGACGGCATTGAGGAGGAGCTGTCCAAGAAGGGCCTCAAGCCCGTCCGCCGCGAAGGACGCAGCGAAGGCCGCTGGGTGCTGCTGGACTACGCCAACGTAGTGGTGCACGTCCAGCACGAAGAAGACCGCGTCTTCTACGCACTTGAGCGCCTGTGGAAGGACTGCCCTGTGGTGGATCTCCAGCTCGAAGACGCCTCCGCCGCGGCCGAGTCAGAGTAAGCCTGCCCGTGAGCGCTCCAGCCCCCTGGGATCCCGGTTCTGCGTCGCGGCGCGTGGTGTTTTGGCGCCACGGCCGCACCGAATGGAACCGGGTGGGGCGCTTTCAGGGGCAGCAGGACATTGCCCTTGATCCCTCCGGTGTGCGGCAGGCAGCCGAGGCGGCCGCCGTGCTCCGTTTCCTGGAACCTGCTGCGATCGTCTCGTCCGATCTGGGCCGTGCACTGAACACGGGCAGGTCCCTCGGTGCGCTCCTCGGCCTCGAGGTCGCCCAAGACAAGCGCCTGCGGGAGACCTTCGCCGGGACGTGGGAGGGCCGCACCTTTGCGCAGATCGGCGAGCAGGACGCCCCGCTGCTGGCTGCATGGTCAGCCGGCGTGGGCAGTGTCCGGGCCGGCGGCGGTGAAACGCGTGTCGACGTCGGCACGCGCGTGGCCGCAGCCGTGAACGACGCCGTTCAGGGCGTGGAGCCCGGCGGCACGCTGGTGGTGGTCAGCCACGGGGGAGCCATCCGTGCCGGCATCTGCGCACTGCTGGGACTGCCCGCTGAGTCCTGGGCCGTAATTTCCGGGGTTTCCAACTGCCACTGGTCCGTACTGCAGGAAGTTCCCGACCGGCGCGGGCAGCCCGCGTGGCATCTGACCCAGCACAACGTTGGGCTGGACTCGCTTCCCACCGGACCGGTGGAGGGCTGAGAAGCGATTTTGCGCTCCTGCGGATTTGTACTAAGGTAGAGGAGTTGCTTCGCCCCAATGAGGGGGAAAACGGGGTAAACAACCAATAGTTTTGGGGCTGTGGCGCAGCTGGTAGCGCACCTGCATGGCATGCAGGGGGTCAGGGGTTCGAGTCCCCTCAGCTCCACCAAAACCTTCGGGACACCGAAGGATTTGCGGTGGAAACACTGAAGTTTGGGGCTGTGGCGCAGCTGGTAGCGCACCTGCATGGCATGCAGGGGGTCAGGGGTTCGAGTCCCCTCAGCTCCACCAAGCAAAACTCCATAAGTGTCAAAAACCAAATAAGCGTCAACAGACATTTCCAGGAAATTAGCCTCGCCGGCCGGCGGGGCTTTTTTGTGTCCGCGATTCTATGCCGCCGGTCCGACTCCATAGGTTTTGGCAGTGCCGGTGATGCAGATCACATATTCCCCCGGACATGGCCCTTCCCCGATCAGCTCTGCTGCCCTAGGGTGTTTATTGTCAGAGTGACAATAAATATGGAGGACGACATGAACGCAGTACTGGATTGGATGAACTCCCCGGCAGCAACGCTGCTTGGAGCACCGGTCAGCTGGATCGAAGTCATCGGGTTCGTTACCGGTGCAGCCTGCGTCTACGGCGTTGCCCGGCAAAAGTCCTGGAACTGGCCGGTCGGCATCGTGAACAACGTGGCGTTCATTGTGCTGTTCTTCGGCGCCGGACTGTACGGGGAGACACTGCTGCAGGCTGTGTTCGCCGCTGTATCGGTCTACGGCTGGTACAACTGGGTGCGGGGCGCCAAAAGCACGGACGGAAAGGGTGACCTACCCATCCGTGACGGCCGCAGGGCTGAGATTGCCGGCGGCCTCGGCGCCGTGGTGCTGGCTACCGTGGGCATTGCCCAGATCCTCCTGCACGGCACTGATTCCCAGGTTCCCTGGCCGGACGCCTTCGTCCTGGCAGCTTCGCTGCTGGCTACCTTCTGGCAGGCCAAGAAGATCTTCCAGCACTGGTACGTGTGGATTGTGATCGACCTGGTCAGCATCCCGCTCTACTTCTCCCGCGGACTTAACCTCACCGCCATCCTCTACATCGGCTTTACCGCCCTCTGCGTCTACGGTCTCGCGGGCTGGACGCGTACCCGCAAGGCAGCGGAGACGAGCACCGGCATGGGGAAGGTCGCGGCATGAACCGCTTCGGGCAGGGAGTAGTCATCGGCAAGTTCTATCCGCCGCATGCAGGCCACCGTCACCTCATAGCCGCCGCCGCCGGGCAATGCACCGGTCTCGCCGTCGTTGTCCTGGCCAGCCGGTTCGAAAGCATCAGCATGGAGAACCGGGTGAAGTGGCTGGCGGCGGAGTTCGAGGGTTCAAACGTCACGGTCATCGGCATGCCCGATGACTGCCCCGTGGACTACGGCTCCCGGGCCATCTGGAAGGCGCACAACGAGGTGCTGCGCCTGGCCCTCAAGATGAAGGGCATCACGGCCGTAGACGCCGTGTTCAGTTCCGAGGATTACGGCCGGCAACTGGCAGGGGACTTCGGTGCGGCCCACGTGATGGTGGACCGGGAGCGGATGGACCATCCGGTCAGCGGAACCCTCTGCCGTGATGACCTCCGCGCTGCCTGGGCCGACGTCATCGGGCCTGCCCGGCAGGACCTGGCCGTGCGGATCATCGTGGTTGGCGCCGAGTCCACCGGGACCACCACCCTTGCCGCGGCCCTGACCGGGCACTATCGGAAGAGCTACCCGGATCTGGCCGACGTGCCGGAATACGGCCGCCAGTTCACGTACGACAAGTTCGCAGCGGCGCAGGCGGCGGACCCCGACGCCGTCCTCACCGACATGGTATGGACCGCCGCGGACTTCGCACACATCGGCGAGCGGCAGAACCAAATGGAAAACGATGCAGCCGACCGGTGTCCGCTGGTTATAGCCGACACGGATGTGATCACTACCGCGCTCTTCGAACGGGTCTACATCGGCGAACAGAGCTACGGCTCCTACCTTGCCGTTGAGCGTATTCCACGCCGTGACCTCTACCTCATCACCGACCACGAGGGAGTGCCGTTCGAGGACGACGGCTGGCGCGAGGCGGAGCATCCGCGGGCCGAGATGACCGAATGGTTCAAGGAGGAACTCACCGCGGCAGGCGCGTCCTGGATCCTCGTTTCCGGCACCCGGGAAGAGCGCCTGGCCACGGCAACTGAGATCATTGACTTGATCATCGCCCGGCGGAACCACTTCACCTCCCCGCCCTGGGCCACCCGCACCGTACTGGCAGGACGCTGATGGACACTGAAGAAGAACGGTTCCTCAAGGACTACACCCCCCGGGAGTATCCCTCCGTTGCCCTGGCCGTGGACCTGGTGGTCTTCGCCGTCACCGGGGGTACCTTGAATGCCGCCTTCGTGCGCCGCGGCGCACATCCCTTCAAGGGCTCCCTGGCCTTGCCCGGCGGATTTGTTTCACCGGACGAGGACGCCCTTACCGCTGCCTGGCGGGAGCTTCAGGAGGAAACCGGGCTGGAGCTGGGGGCGCACCGCGCCCACGTTGAGCAGCTGGCTACCTTCAGCGCACCGGCGCGTGATCCCCGGATGCGGGTGGTGTCCGTTGCCCATCTGGCGCTGCTGGCAACCGACGGCCGGGCACTGCCGGACCTGGCGACCGGGAGCGACGCCGCATCGGCGCAATGGCTGCCCGTATACGACGTCCTGGCCCGGGAATGCCTGGCCTTTGACCACCGGGAGATCCTTACCGCCGCGCTGGACCGCCTGGCGGGCAAGATCGAATACACGCTCACTGCCGCCAGGCTCCTGCCGGAGGAATTCACGCTCAACCAGCTCCGCCGCGCATATCAGGCGGTATGGAACACGAATAAGCTCGACGCCGGGAACTTCACCCGGAAAATGACCGGCGCGCTGCAGGACACCGGCCGAAAAGTCACCCGCGGAAAGGGCGCCCCCGCTACGGTGTTCACCGTCAAGGACGAGTACTTAAGTCCGCCGCTGATCCGCCCGGCAGCGTAGCCGCACGGCCGGCTGGGCGCAGGCGGTGCAGGACCCCGGCAACAATGAGTCCCTGCCCCGCGCAGTAGGTCAGCATCACCATGGCACTGGTCCAGCCGGGCATGGCATCGGGCATGAAAATCCGGAAGGACAAGATGGTGTCCGATGCCAGGAACAGCACGCCGCCGGCGGCCACCACCGGCCCGCAGCGCGACGCCGTCGCTGCGGTTCCGGCCAGGACAATCCCGTAAGCGGCCACTGCGAGGGACAGCGAACCGAGGACCGGCCACAGCACCACCAGCATCAGCACCCACCACAGCGGATACACCAGCGCCCAGCGCGGAAACCGGCGGCCGGACGCGTACCGGGCCATGAGCCAGATGTAGCAAAGGTGAGCAATGCCAAAGGAGCCCAGCATGACCGGCAGCTCAGGTGCAAACGGGACGAAGGTGGCGGCGCCGTCGCCCAGCCAGGAAAACAGCAGCGCCCCGAACAGCAAGGCTGCGGGCAACAGGGCGGGGCGCGCAGCTTCGGCGAGGAGCGCAGTTTCGGCGGGGCGCGCAGTTTCGGCGGATGGCTCGCCGGTCTGCTGCTGCTCGGAGGTGCCGGCACTGCGCAAAGCCCATACTGCGGCGACCGCGAGCAGCGGCATCAGGGCCAGCTTGGTGGGGCCGGCGAGATCGTCGGCACCCGCGGCGCGGGCTCCGACATGGATCGCCGAGAGCACGGCAAACGGTACAAACCCCCACCACCGGGAGGGGGACAGGGCTGTCTTCTGATGTTCCGGCGCGGTGGGCACGGCACTCCTTCGGGTCGTCTGGGGCCCATGCTACGGGGTGTGCGCCGTCTTTTCCGGCAGGCCGGTGCGTTCTCTTACGGACCCAGCACCCGCTCCAGATAAGCGTTCCCGAAGACCCGGTCCGGGTCCAACTGGTCCCGGACGGCAAGGAAATCAGCAAAACGCGGATACCGCTCCGCCAGGGCAGATGCGTCCAGAGAATGCATCTTGCCCCAGTGCGGACGGCCCCCGTGGGCGAGCATCACTGCCTCCACTGCCGCGAAATACTCCCGGCAGTCCTCACGGTAATAGCGGTGCACTGCCAGGTAGGCGGTGTCCCGGCCGTAAGCCGTGGACAACCAGCGGTCATCCGCTGCCGCCCAGCGCACCTCCACTGGAAAGGAAATCCGCCACCGGTGCCGGTCAATTACCTGCCGCAGGGCATCGAATACCGCAGGCAGCCGGTCTGCGGGCACCGCGTACTCCATTTCCCGGAACCGGACGGTGCGCCGCTGGGTAAAGACCCGGGGCGAGGCATCGGAGTACTCACGCCCGCCAAGGAGCCGTGCAGCGGTTTTATTCACGGCGGGTATCACTGCCGGCACCGCCACACCGGCAGCACAGGCGGCACGGAAAACGGTGTTGGAAAGCAGCGTTTCGTTGATCCAGCGGCCGGCGGGGCCCAGCGGCCTGCGCTGCGCGGTGCCCGGCAGCCGGGTGTTGGTTTTCGTAGCCGCTCGGTCCGTGTGGGGAAACCAGTAGAACTCGAAATGGTCCGCCGCCTTCACCCGGTCCGGCAGCCCCTGAAGTACGTCGGCCAGCGGCTCGGAGCGTTCCTCGGCATGCAGGACAAACGCGGGCACGCACTGCAGGGTGATGTCGGCGATGACGCCAAGTGCCCCCAGCCCGAGGGCAGCGGCGGGCAGCAGGGGATCGCCGTCGGCAAGGGTGAGCACGCCGCCGTCGGGCTGGATCAGCGTCAGCCCCGTCACTTGGGTGCTGAGACCGCCGAAACCGGCCCCGGTCCCGTGCGTACCCGTGGACACCGCACCGGCAATGGACTGCCGGTCAATGTCGCCCAGGTTCGGCATGGCCAGCCCATAGGGCGCCAGCAGGTCCGGTATCCGGTGCAGCCTGGTGCCCGCGTGCAGCCGCACGCGCCCAGTTCCCGGCTCCACCCCGATCAGTCCCTGCAGGCGCTTCAGGTCCAGCAGGACTCCATCCGTGGCGGCAATAGCGGTAAAGCTGTGCCCTGCCCCCACTGCCTTGACCCGGCTGCCCGCGGCTGCGGCCGCGGCGACCGACCGCTGCAGGGCGGCGGCGCTGTCCGGCTGCTCCATCCGCAGGGGAACGGCCGATACGCTGCGGCCCCAGTTCCGCCACGGGCGGGCAGTCTTTCCTCCGGAGATGCTCACAGGAACGCCTTTCCCTCGCCGCGGTAAGTAGGCAATTCGGCGACGATGCGCCCGGCTTCCACCACGTGGTATCTCGTGACGTGTTCGGCGGGTTCGCCGCTTTTTGCGTGCCGGAACCAGACGCGGTCCCCGGCGCGCAGGGCAGCAGCGCCGGCTCCGCGCAGGGGAGTCTGGACTTCTCCGGCGCCTTCGCGGGGCAGCAGGCGCAGGCCCTGCGGCCACACCGGCTGCGGACTGCGGCCCGGCCCCGGCGGACCGGAGGCAATCCAGCCCCCGCCGAGGACCGTGGCGATCTGCGGTGCGGGGCGCCGTACGACGTCGAACGCATAGGCCGCCGCGGGAGCGGGAGTGAAGGCGCGGTAACCGTCAAAGAGACGGCCGGCGAACAGGCCGGATCCGGCGGTCATCTCGGTGACCACAGGGTCGGCACGGGTAGCCTCGAGCGAACCGGTGCCGCCGCCGTTGACGAATTCAAGATCCGCGACGCCGTGCAGCCCGGCCGTAATCCGGCCGCGGCGTTCGCGGAGCTCGGTCATGGACCGGGGCTGGATCCGGCGCATCATGGCATTCATGGGCCCGGCACCCGGAACCGTGTCTCCGATCCCGGCTATTTGGGCTTCGTACATCATCAGCCCCACCAGCCGGAATCCGGGGCGGTCGGCAATACGGGCACCCATCCGCACTGCGTCGGCAGGGCGGTGCAGGGGAGAGCGGCGGGTGCCGATGAAGCCCAGGACCGGTGCACGCCATGAGGCGTCCGCATCCAAGCAGATCCGCAGTTCGGGACGCCGGGAGGACGGGAGCACGGCGTCCACCAGGTCAAGCTGGGCCTCGTCGTCAACCATTAGCGTGACCCGGGAAGCAAGGAGTTCGTCCGCCAGCAGGCGTTCCAGCGCGGGGCGGTCGGTGCTCGGATAGCCCACCAATACATCATCACAGCGCTCGGCCAGCCATAAGGCTTCTGCCAGGGTGTAGGCGAAAACCCCGCGGAAACCCGGATGCTGCAGCAGCTCCTCCATGACTGAGCGGACCCGCAGCGACTTGCTGGCGACCCGCAGCGGTATCCCGGCGGCCCGCCGCAGCAGGTCCGCCGCATTCCAGCGCAGCGCCTCCAGGCCCAGAACCGCCACGGGTGCCGGCAGGGCCGCCGTCGCACCGGAAAGGCCTGGCCAATACTCCCCGGTGTCCAGCCATGGCTGCGGAAGGGCGGTGCCGTACGCCGTCGTCCCGTCCGGGCCGGCATGCGGGACCAGCCGCAGTCCGGCGTCCCGAGGCCCGCCGTCGACGTGCTCCGCCATGGTGTGCTCCTTTGTTTGGCAACACCATAGGCGGGATTCCGCAGCCGGAGACCCTAGGCGCGCAGGCGAACGACAGTCAACCGCGGCCACGGTAACGGTACGGTCACAGACAAACACCAGCCTTCCGGGTTAGGCTAGTCACATCTGTAGAGCGAATCCGCTCGTTAGGGCGGCTGGGAAGTCGTAGAGACCACCAGAAGGCCGCATGAGCACAACCGCACCCTCCACCGCATCCTCCGCCGCAGTTCCGGCTGGGACCCCGGGGGAAAAGAAGCCCCGCCGCAACATCACCAGCACCTACTCCGGACTCCTCAAAGCGGTCCGTGACGAGGGGCTGCTGAAACGCCGGCGGTCCTTCTACATCAGCACCTTCATTTTCCTGTGCGCCGGCCTGGTGGCTGCTGCGACAGGCTCCTTCTTCATCGGGGAAAGCTGGTTCCAGCTGCTTATCGCGGCCGCGCTGGGCATCCTCCTGACCCAGCTGGCCTTCATTGCGCACGAGGCCTCGCACCGCCAGGTCTTCGAATCAGGACCCGCGAATGACCGTGCCGGAAAGTTCGTAGCGAACGCCGTCGTCGGCATCAGCTACCAGTGGTGGATGAACAAGCACAGCCGGCACCACGCCAACCCCAACACGGTGGGCAAGGATCCGGACATTGATATGGACACCATCTCCTTCCTGCCGGAACAGGCGGCGCGCCAAAAGGGGTTCATGGCGTGGTTCGCCCGCCGCCAGGGCTGGCTGTTCTTCCCCCTGCTGATGCTCGAGGGCATCAATCTGCACGCGACCTCCATCAAGCACCTCTTTGCAAACAAGGAGGTCAAGGGCCGCATCTCCGAACTGGTGATGGTGTTCACTCGCCTGGGCCTGTATGTGGGTGCCGTGTTCTTCTTCCTGCCGGTGGGAATGGCCTTCGCCTTTATCGGCGTACAGCTTGCGGTGTTCGGCGTCTACATGGGCGCATCCTTTGCCCCGAACCACAAGGGCATGCCGATCCTCCCGAGGGACTCCAAAGTGGACTTCCTGGGCCGTCAGGTACTGACCTCCCGCAATATCGTGGGCCGCGGGATGAACACCCTGATGGGCGGACTGAACTACCAGGTGGAACACCACCTGTTCCCGAGCATGCCCCGGCCGCACCTGGCCCGGGCCAGCCAACTGGTGAAGGAACACTGCGCCAAGCATTCCATTCCCTACACCGAGACCACCCTGGTGCAGTCCTACGCCATAGTGGTTCGATACCTCAACGAAGTGGGCCTGTCCGCCCGGGACCCGTTCGATTGCCCGATGCGGTCCAAGTACCGCATCTAGCCGGGCCGCAGCGAAGAGCCGCGTTCAAAGCTTCTGACAGACTGGGAACATGACAAAAAACCCCGCAGCCCGTCCGGCGGACACAACGCAGGTGGCACACCTCGGCATGCGCATGGAGGATTCCATCCACGCCTGGCGCGATGAACGCGCCCGCAAACGGGGCGACGTGCAGACCGTCCTGCCGTTCACCGGCTACGGCTCCACCGAATGGGTACGGGTCCTGGGCCGGGTCATCCTGGCCAAGCCCGGTTACTTTGACGGTGCTGAAAAGTCGATGGCGTCAAAGGCGATCGCCGACGGCATCCGCGGCTGGCGGAACTTCATGAGCCCGCCCGTCAACAAGGCGACTGTCACCGTCATTGTGGGCGGCCAGAAGCACGTGGTCACCGCAGACCGCGGGGGAGTGGTGGATGCCATCCTTCCGGCGGATCTGGCGCCCGGCTGGACCACCGTCCTGCTTCGTTCCGAAGACGGCGAAGAAACCACGGCACCGATCTACGTGGTGGACCCTGCCGCTGAGCTGGGCGTGGTCTCCGACATCGACGACACCATCATGGTCACTGCCCTGCCCCGTCCAATGCTGGCAGCATGGAACACCTTTGTCCTCGACGAGCATGCCCGCACGCCCACACCCGGCATGGCCGTGATGATGGACCGGCTGGCCAGGGAAAACCCCGTGGGCCCGGTGCTTTATCTCTCCACCGGCGCCTGGAACGTGGCCGCCACCCTGACGCGGTTCATCACCCGCAATCTGTATCCGGCCGGTCCGCTGCTGCTCACCGACTGGGGCCCCACCACTGACCGCTGGTTCCGCAGCGGGCAGGCGCACAAACGCACCCAGCTGGAGCGGCTGGCGCAGGAATTCCCGGACATCAAGTGGCTGCTGATCGGCGATAACGGCCAGCACGACGAAGAGATCTACGCAGACTTCGCCCAGCGCCACCCGGAGAACGTCCGGGCCATCGCGATCCGCCAGCTCTCGGCAGGCGAAGCGGTGCTGGCCGGCGGCCGGACCGGCAAGCCGGGGGAAACCCCGGTGGAGGTGCCGTGGATCTATGCTCCGGACGGCGCCGGGATGTCCCGCCAGCTAGCCGAACTGGGCCTGCTGCCCGACGCCGGCTAGCTAGAGGGTCTCGCCGGCATCGGCCAGGAGGGTGCTTCCGGTCATAATCATGGCCATGTCACTGGCCGCGAAGAGCACCACCCGTGCAATGTCGTCGGGAGTGCCAGGCCGTCCGATCAGGCTTTGCTGCATCACGTCGAGGGCAGGCATTTCAATACCTGCCGCCGCTGCGGCGTCGAGGGCCGCGTTGGCCGCGGCTATGTTCCCCTCGGTGGGGACGTAGCTCGGTGCCACACCGAGTACGCGGATTCCCAGGGGTGCCAGGTCCACTGCAAGCGATTTGGTAAGGCCCACTGCGGCATGCTTCGAGCTTACGTACGCAGCCATTCCCGGGAAGGCAACCTGGAAACCGGCTGTCGAGATGACATTGACGATGGCGCCGCCGGCAGACATCCGTTTCGCCGCTTCGCGGGCACCAAACAGGACACCGCGCGCGTTGACTGCGAAGACCTGGTCCCACATCGCGTCAGGCATCTCCAGTACGGGTACGTTCGGGAAAATACCGGCGTTGTTGACCCATATGTCCAGTCCGCCGAGCTCATCAACGGCACGGTCAGCAGCGGCCGCGACGGAATCCGCCTCGGTGACGTCTGCACGTACCCCCACTGCGGTCACCCCGTACCGGTGCGCCAGTTCTGCAGCAGCGTCCGCTGCGGCCTCTTCATTGAGGTCGATCATCAGCAAGTCGGCACCCGCTTCTGCGAGGCGTGCTGAAATGGCCTTTCCCAGGCCCTGGGCCGCACCAGTCACGACGGCTCGTCGTCCGCGGAGTGAGACCAGCTCGGACAAGGGATTATTCGAAACGTCAGTGAACGGGTATGCCAACGCGGGCCTCCAGATTGGTGCGGATTTACCGCCAAGCTACCGGGATCACCGCTAAATGGCAACCCTTTGTTGCCATTTATTTGCCGGTCCCGCACGGCAGGCAGGCGCTGGTACGGTGGGTGGATGCAGAGGCCAGCACGGCGGACGGCAGGCACACAAACCGGTCCGCGAAGCGTGCACGTGATCGAGAGTGTTCGGGCTGCGACCCTCGAGGAACTGGCCAAGACCGGCTTCGCTGACCTCACTATGGAACGCGTGGCGCGCGCCGCGGGAGTGAACCGGACCACCCTCTACCGCCGGTGGCCGTCCAAGGCGGCCCTTCTCGCCTATGTCGTGGAGCCGCTGCTTGAGAAGTATGACTCCATCCTGCCCACGGAAAGCCTGTACGAGGATCTGTTTCGGCTTATGGAGGCAATGCGCGAAAACGCTGCCCGGCCGGAAGGACGTGCACTGTTCGCAGCGATCGGCCAGCAATCCGCTGATCTGGCAGGCACGGTCGAGCAGCTCTCGGTCAGGACCCTCGCCGCCTTTCACCGGCTTTTTGCGGCCGGCCTTGAGCGGGGGGAAGTGTCAGTGGACGATGATCGGGAAACCGCTGCGCACCTGGCCTTCTATGGAGTAGGCATGTGGGAGCTGACCTATCACCGTCCAGCCGCCGACGAGGATTTACACCGCATCCTGCGTGCTGTCCTCGCCCCGTTCGGGCAAGTCAGGCGTCGTCCGTCTCCGCGGTGATGATCCGCAGGATGCGGCGCAGGTCCATGGCCAGCGCCGCTGTCGAGTCCACGGGGCTATCGGCTGAGGCAGTGGTGTTGACCAGGCGTACCAGGTCCACCAGAGCCTCCGTTGCCGCCGAGTGCTCCTCGCTCTGCGGATCCCAGACCTCCACCGCCTCGCCGCACGCATTCACGGCGTCGGCCAAAGGAGCGATCAGGGATGCAGGGACGGCGACATGCTCCGGGTTGCGCCAGATCGCGTCGGTGAGCACTTCGGTCATGTCCTTCACATGCCTGGTGGCACGTTCCATGGCCCGCAGGGCACGGTAGTCAGCGCTGATGTCACGCCGGTATTTGCGGCGGCGGATATTCCCGTGCCTGCTGTTGTCGGCGAGCTCCACGGCCTCACGGACCTCCCGGGTCAGGGCATCGAGCTCGTTTTCCCGCTGCGCCCAGTCATCATGTTCGGGCGGCCAGGTCTCCTCCAGCGCCCGGCCCATGTCCCGAAGCTGGCGCGCCAGCGATTTTCTTAGGGTCACCAGCCCGTTAACGGCGCCGTTCAGGTGCAGCGGCGGGAAAATCAGGGCGTTGACCGCCAGTCCAACCACCACCCCCACCAGCATCTGCACGCCGTAGCCGAAGGAGTACCCGTCGGGATCATCACCGCCCAGGACCAGGACAAACAGTGCGGCCATCGGCACGTATTCGCGCCCGGAGGCACCGAGGAACGACAATCCGCCAAGGAGTACGCCGATGCCGACAATCACGGAGATGGTCCACACGTTCGGTGTGCCGATCAATAGGGCTCCGAGTGCCAGGAGCATTCCGGTCACCAGACCCGCCAGCGTCTCCATGCCGGTGCGGAATGACCCGGACACGGTGGGGTACATGCTGATGATGGCGCCGAGGGGCGCGTAGTACGGGTACTGCGAAGCTACCCCTGGGACGTGCGGGGCAATAGTCCAGGCAATGCCGACAGCGAGCGTCGCCTTGAAGGCAAGCTGGAAGCGGGTGTAGCGCAGGACTCCGGTCACACGGTTGGTAACGGCAGTCAATGACCGTTTGGGGAGGATTTTTTCACCGGTGGTCATTCCGCCAGTATTGCGCGGGCACGGCCCGGACGACGATTTTTCAGGCCTGCTGCGGCCCGGATGTGGGCATCGGCACAATGCTCCGCCGGCCCAGTATGTCCGCCAGCCGGTCCAGGAAAAGCCGGACCTGGACGTTCTGCTCGTGGATCAGCAGCGCGAAGATGCTGCGTGCAAGGCGGATTTCGGGAACGTCCAGCACCACCGTGCCGGCCGGCCGGTTCAGCATGGCCAGCTCCGGCACCAGCGCCGCGCCCAGGCCCGCGGCGGCCATGGCCAGGCTCGCGTTGAAGTCATCGCACCAGGCCGCCACCTGCGGGTGCAGGCTGCAGCTGGCAAAGAGCCGCTCGATCACCAGCGCATCCGGGGTGCCCGGGTGGTGCATGATCCACGGCATGCCGGCCAGCTGCTCCGCGGTGACCTCCGAACCGCTGCGGATGCCCCAGGATTCGGGCAGCACCACCCGGAAGTCGTCGTCGCCCAGCCAGCGCCGGCTGATGGTGGAGGGCCAGGCCAGCCCGCCCTGGCCCACCTGGTAAACCAGCGCGACGTCGAGGTCCCCGCCGCTGCGCAGCCCCTGGATGGTCTGTGCGGGTTCCGCCACGGACAGTTTCAGGTCGATGCCCAGGTTCTGCCATTCGGGCGAGGCCATCATCTCGGGCAGGGCGAACGTGGCCAGGCTGGGGAAGATACCCAAGCGCAGTTCGTGCCCCCGGGTGCTGCCGGTCCGTGCCGCGGCGGCAATGAGGGCGTCCATGTCCGTCAGCACCTTCACCGCATGGCGGGCCATAACGACGGCGGCTTCCGTGGGGGAGGCGGTCCGCGCCGAACGCTCGAAGAGAAGTGCGCCGGTGTCCTTTTCGAGAGCGGACATCTGCTGCGATACCGCAGATGCCGTGTATCCCAGCCGCAGTGCGGCGGCAGCGAAGGACCCGGTGCGGATGACCTCCAGCAAGGTCTTTAAATGGACCGGATTCACCATCTCAGCGTCCTCCTTCTCAGCCCGGCGGCGTCGACCACAATATCTAGTGTCCGGGGGTACTAGGCCCGACACGCCCACGGTACGCGACACGCATGAATCTTGCCTGTCTCGTCACACGCCCGGGCAGGTTCTGCACAGGCTGTGGAGAACCGGCTCCCGGGCGCGGAAATCCCCGGAATTACTGCGCTGTTCCCTGTGCAAAAACTGTGGACGGAGACCCTCTGTAATGACATACTTGTAATACATCATGTAGGGGTTCCGCCTCTGGGGGCGCACTAGATGTAGTGTCTGGGCATGTGACTGGATGTAGTATCTAGGAACAGACTTCGAGCTTCACCAAAGCTTCAACACAGCTTCACAGCAAGCTTTCGCAGAGCCTGCAAACACGCTTCAGTAAACAGACTTCACGCTTCACTAGGGGAGACCACGCCATGACCGTTACGGTTTACACCAAGCCCGCCTGCGTACAGTGCAACGCCACTTACCGTGCCTTGGACAAGAAAGGCATTGTGTACCAGAGCGTGGACATGTCGCAGGACCCCGAGGCCCTCGAGCGCGTCCGTGCCATGGGCTACATGCAGGCACCCGTTGTCGTCACCGAACAGGACTCCTGGTCCGGCTTCCGGCCCGACAAGATCGAAGAGCTGGCCCAGGCGCAGGTTTCCTCCGTCGCCTAGGACTGCCCCCGGGCAGGACAGGGGTGCGGTTTTCGCGCACCGCTTCCGGCCACGCACCACCCGCGCAGAACCGTCAGGAGCGCAGCAACCATGACACTGGGGATGGCAGACCAGGCCGGCTATCCGGCATCGGCATCCGCAGGGGAGAGGCAACCGGAAACGGATGCGTCCCTGATCTATTTCTCTTCGGCTTCCGGGTACACCCGCCGCTTTGTGCAAAAGCTCGGGATCCCTGCGGCCCAGCTCCCGCTCCACACCCACCAGCCCACCCTGCTGGCCCGCCGTCCCTATGTGCTGCTGCTCCCCACTTACGGAGGAACCGCAGCCCAGCCCGGGGCCGCGGCAAAGGGGGCGGTTCCCAAACAGGTCATCAAGTTCTTGAACAACGAAGACAACCGGTCCCTGATCCGGGGCGTGATCGGGGCGGGCAACACCAACTTCGGGGACTCCTACTGCCTCGCGGCGGACATCATCGCCGTGAAGTGCAAGGTCCCTGTGCTGTATCGATTTGAACTCATGGGCACGTCCGAGGACGTTGCCAAGGTTAACGAAGGATTGGAAAAGTTTTGGACACATCAGTCGCAGAAGCCGGCATGACGGACTCCAAGGAGCTCCCGGAGGCTTATAAGGGGTTGGGCTATCACGAGCTCAACGCCATGCTGAACCTGTACGGCAAGAACGGCGAGATCCAGTTCGACGCCGACCGCGCTGCTGCGCGCCAGTACTTCCTTGAGCACGTTAACAACAACACGGTGTTCTTCCATGACCTGGAAGAGAAGCTCGAATACCTGGTGAAGAACGACTACTACGAGCGGGAAACCCTCGACCAGTACTCCATGAACTTCATCAAGGACCTGTACCAGCGGGCCTACAAGAAGAAGTTCCGCTTTGAGACCTTCCTTGGCGCCTTCAAGTTCTACACCTCGTACACGCTGAAGACCTTCGACGGCAAGCGGTACCTGGAGCGCTACGAAGACCGCGTGTGCATGGTTGCCCTGCACCTGGCCCGCGGTGACGAGCAGCTGGCCATCCAGATGGTGGATGAAATCATCGAGGGCCGCTTCCAGCCGGCCACCCCCACCTTCCTCAACGCCGGCAAGGCCCAGCGCGGCGAGCTGGTCTCCTGCTTCCTGCTGCGCATCGAAGACAACATGGAGTCGATCGGCCGGTCCATCAACTCCGCACTCCAGCTCTCCAAGCGCGGCGGCGGCGTAGCCTTCGCACTGACCAACATCCGCGAGGTCGGCGCGCCGATCAAGCAGATCGAGAACCAGTCCTCCGGCGTCATCCCCGTAATGAAGCTCCTCGAAGACAGCTTCTCCTACGCGAACCAACTCGGTGCCCGCCAGGGCGCCGGCGCCGTGTACCTGCACGCCCACCACCCGGACATCAACAAGTTCCTGGACACCAAGCGTGAAAACGCGGACGAGAAGATCCGCATCAAGACCCTCTCGCTCGGCGTCGTGGTTCCGGACATCACCTTCGACCTGGCCAAGCGCGACGAGGACATGTACCTGTTCTCCCCGTACGACGTCGAGAAGGTTTACGGCATGCCCTTCTCCGACATCTCGGTCACCGAGAAGTACTACGAGATGGTGGACGACGCCCGGATCAAGAAGACCAAGATCCGTGCCCGCGAGTTCTTCCAGACCCTCGCCGAGATCCAGTTCGAGTCCGGCTACCCGTACATCATGTTCGAAGACACGGTGAACCGGGCCAACCCGATCGACGGCAAGATCATCATGTCCAACCTGTGCTCCGAGATCCTCCAGGTCTCCCAGCCCACCACGTACAACGATGACCTCTCCTATGACGAGACCGGCAAGGACATTTCCTGCAACCTCGGCTCGCTGAACATTGCCAAGACCATGGATTCCCCGGACTTCGGCCGGACCATCGAAACGTCCATCCGCGCCCTGACCGCTGTATCGGACATGAGCCACATCGGTTCCGTGCCGTCCATCGCCAAGGGCAATGACCAGTCGCACGCCATCGGCCTGGGCCAGATGAACCTGCACGGCTACCTGGCGCGTGAGCGGGTCCACTACGGCTCTGAAGAGGGCATCGACTTCACGAACATCTACTTCTACACGGTGGTTTACCACGCCGTGCGGGCGTCGAACCTGCTGGCCATTGAAACCGGCCGCAAGTTCGCCGGCTTCGAGCGTTCCAAGTACGCCTCGGGGGAGTACTTCGACAAATACGTCAACCAGGAATGGCTGCCGCAGACCGAGCGTGTGCGTGAACTGTTTGCGAACGTGCACATCCCCACCCAGGCCGACTGGGCGGCGCTGAAGGCGTCGGTGATGGAGCACGGCATCTACAACCAGAACCTGCAGGCTGTCCCGCCCACCGGCTCGATCTCCTACATCAACAACTCCACCTCCTCGATCCACCCGGTGGCCGCGAAGATTGAGATCCGCAAGGAAGGCAAGCTCGGGCGCGTCTACTACCCGGCTCCGTACCTGACCAACGACAACCTGGAGTACTACCAGGATGCGTACGAAATCGGCTACGAGAAGATCATCGACACCTACGCCGCTGCCACGCAGCACGTGGACCAGGGCCTGTCCCTGACGCTGTTCTTCAAGGACACTGCCACCACCCGTGACATCAACAAGGCGCAGATCTACGCCTGGCGCAAGGGCATCAAGACCATCTACTACATCCGCCTGCGCCAGCTCGCGCTGGAAGGCACCGAGGTTGAGGGCTGCGTTTCCTGCATGCTGTAAGGCTCTGCCCGCTGCACACCCTCCCCGGAACTTTGAAGACAAGGATTAATTCATGACCGAGAAGCTGAAGCTGATCGACCACGTGCAGGCGATCAACTGGAACCGCATCCAGGACGAAAAGGACGTAGAAGTCTGGAACCGCCTGGTCAACAACTTCTGGCTGCCGGAGAAGGTGCCGCTGTCCAACGACGTCCAGTCCTGGGCCACGCTCACACCCGAAGAGCAGCAGCTGACCATGCGCGTTTTCACGGGCCTGACCCTGCTGGACACCATGCAGGCCACCGTTGGCGCCGTCTCGCTGATCCCCGATGCGCTAACCCCGCACGAGGAAGCGGTCTACACGAACATTGCGTTCATGGAGTCCGTGCACGCCAAGAGCTACTCCTCGATTTTCTCCACCCTGGCTTCCACCAAGGAGATTGACGAGGCGTTCCGCTGGTCCACGGAGAACGAGAACCTGCAGCGGAAGGCGCAGATTGTCACCCAGTACTACCGCGGCGATGATCCCCTGAAGCGCAAGATCGCCTCCACCCTGCTGGAGTCCTTCCTGTTCTACTCCGGCTTCTACCTGCCGATGTACTGGTCCTCCCGGGCCAAGCTGACAAACACGGCCGACCTGATCCGCCTGATCATCCGCGACGAGGCCGTGCACGGCTACTACATCGGCTACAAGTTCCAGCGCGGTCTGGAGACCCTGCCGGAGGAACGCCGCCAGGAGCTGAAGGACTACACGTACGAGCTGCTCTTTGAGCTGTACGAAAACGAAGTCCAGTACACGCACGACCTGTACGACGGCGTCGGCCTGGCCGAGGACGTCAAGAAGTTCCTGCACTACAACGCCAACAAGGCGCTGATGAACCTGGGCTACGAAGCCATGTTCCCGTCCACCCTGACGGACGTGAACCCGGCAATCCTCTCGGCCCTGTCCCCGAACGCGGACGAGAACCACGACTTCTTCTCCGGGTCCGGTTCCTCCTACGTGATCGGCAAGGCCGTGAACACGGAAGACGACGACTGGGACTTCTAGTTCCTTAGCTGAACCAGCACTGCCGCCGCGGCGGACCTACACGGTCCGTTGCGGCGGCTTTGGTTTAACGGCCGTTTCCCGCTCCTGCACCGCACCGATTGCGTATGGACGACAGTGGATGCCTCGGGCCGCGTCCCTGGGGAGAGCTGCCCATGCCGGAGGGATCAGGGGAGGCGGCCGGGCCGCAGCAGCGTGGGGTGCCCGGCCCGGGCAGGATCCAGCGGGACCGGACTGATCAGCACGGCGGGTCCGCGCTGCAGTACGCCGCTGGTCAGGGGCCGGCAGCGCAGGCCCCCGCGGCCGCGCATGGCCTTGTGCGCCCCGGGTGCCAGGACGGTGTCCATCCAGGCGCAGGGGTGGGCGTGCCGGCCTCCGTGGAACTCCACGCTGCCGCCGGCGGTCTGAAGAGTGAAATCCTGGCCGATCAGGGGCACCAGCTCCGCACCGCGCAGCACCACGTTGCGCCGTGTCAGCAGCGGATCGAAGGGCCCGGCCCCGAGGTCCGCAGCGATGGCCTCCAGCGACTCGGCGGCGAAGAGCGTCACAGCGGCATCCATGTGGGCGGCCTTGCCGAAAAACCGGTCTCCAACGATTCCTTTCCCGGCCACCACTTCCACCTGCCCGGCATCGGAGGTGGCGACGTCGGCGGGCCCGTCCTTGGCGCGGCCGAAGTAGGCGTGGCTGCCGGAGACCAGCAGGTGCAGGATCTCGACGTCGTACTCGTAGGTCATGCTTCCACGCTAACCCGCCCCGGACACAGCCCTGGTACTAAGCTGTGCCTCCGGAGACCGGTCAGCCGAGGGAGCAAGCAATGTCCGATGCCGTGCGCACCTTTGAACTCCATGTGCCCGATGAAGCCCTGGCGGACCTTCGGGACAGGTTGGGGCGTACACGGTGGCCGGAGCCGGAGGCAGCGGGTAAGTCCGTCGGGCACACCGGCTGGCCGCAGGGACCGCCGCTGGACTACGTCCGTGCGCTGGCGTCGGCGTGGCCGGACCACGACTGGCGGCAACTGGAGGACCGGCTCAACGCTCACGGGCAGTCACTGGCCGTCGTCGGAGGACTGGATATCCACTTTCTGCACATACGCTCGTCCCGTCCCGACGCCCGTCCGCTGGTGCTCACGCACGGATGGCCCGGATCACTGGTTGAGCCGCTGGAGGTGATGGATGTACTGGCAAACCCGCCGGACCCGGCCATGCCGGCGTTCCACGTTGTGGCGCCGTCGCTGCCCGGCTATGGTTTCGGCGGCAAGCCAGCGTCTTCGGGGTGGAACGTAGACCGGACAGCAGATGCCTGGGTGGAACTGATGAGCCGCCTGGGTTATTTCCGGTTCCTGGCTGCCGGGGGAGACTGGGGCGGCCGGGTAACCGCCTCGCTGGGCCGGCGTTATCCGGACCTGGTTGCCGGGCTGCACACTTTTACCCCCTATGTGGTGGACCCGCCGGAACCGGATGGCTACGGACGGCTCAGTCCGCTGGAACGGCAGTGGGTGGCCGAGCTGCAGGAGTTCCGCCGTACCGGCAGCGGCTACTCCCTCCAGCAATCCACCCGCCCGCAGGCCTTGGCTTACGCACTGACCGACTCCCCGGTGGGACAGCTGGCCTGGCTGCTCGACAAATTCTGGGCCTGGACGGATCACGGCGGGGACCCGGCAGCCGCCATCAGCCGGAACCGGATGCTGGATACCGTCAGCTTTTATTGGTTATCGGCAACGGCGGGGTCCTCGGCCAGGTTCTATTGGGAGAATTTTCCTCCGGACGATTCAGGGCCGGTCAACGTTCCCTCTGCCGTGACGGTTTTCCCTGCCGATATCGAAAAAATACCGCGCCCCTGGGCGGCACACCGTTTCACCGACCTGCGGTCTTACCGGATGGCCGGACACGGCGGGCATTTCCCCATGCTCGAAGTGCCTGCCCTTTACGTGGAGGAGCTGCGGCACGGCTTCAGCCTGATGTAGCGCCCGCCGGGCTACTGACCGGGAAACTCCGTTGTGTGCAGCCGGTCCGTGGGCAGCGGGAGGTCAATGGACCTCCGCAGGTCCGCTGACTTCGCAATGGCTCCTTCCGTGGTGGGGGCCACCCGCACCGAGCCGCGCCGCACCTCCTGGATGAGGACGGGCATCCGGCCGCCGTCGACGTCGAGCCACCAGTCCTCCGTGAACATCCGCAGGCCCAGCTCATCCAGCAAATTCTCTGCCTCGTCCAGTTCCATGGCTTCCCCGCACTGGCGGTGCAGCAGGTCGAACGGGACGAAGCCGCCGTCGTCGGCCAGATGGATGTATCCAACGTGCTCGCCGTCGTGCGAGCGGCGGTGGTCAAAGGTGTTCTCGGGAGGCAAGGGGCCGGTCATGGCAGGAAGCCTACAACCGAATCCATCGCCGGGGCCTGTGTCCCATCCGCGAAAGGATTCCTGCAGGCATTACGATGGCGGCGGATAAATACCCTAGTGAAAGCCGGAGGCGCATGTCTTTTGAAAATATGTCCGTATTGGCCGAGAGCAATAATGACAACGGCGGATTGTTGGTTATCGGCGGAGCACTGATTGCCGCACTGCTGATTTTTGTGCTGACAAGGGTATTCAAGTCGAAAGGCACGCGACCCGGTGCGCCCGCGAAAACCGGGACACCCGGCGGAATTGCTGTGTCCGGAACGATTCCCGCACCTGGACCAAACGGTGCCCCGGTAATGCTCAAGACCGTATCAACGGAGAATTCCGTCCTCACCGCCGAAGACGTTGTGCTCAAGCGGTTCCGGCCCACGAAATTCGTGGCCGGGTATGACCAGACCCAGGTGGATGTGTTCCTGGACCGGGCCGTCCAGGAACTCAGGCGGCTTGAAGGTGACCCCCTTCAGCTTCAGCAGCTCGGAGCTGCCGGGGTTGCCGGACCGCTGCTGACCGCGGACCAGGTGGTGAATCAGAAGTTCGCACCTACGCAGTTCCGTGAGGGCTATTCACAGAACGAGGTGGACGACTTCCTGGACAAGCTGGTGGTGCGTCTGCGGCAGGCGGGATAGGCGCGGGGCACGCGGGCTAGGGCACCTCCGGACCCGGGAAGCGGTCCCACAGGTTCATGGTGGTGCTCCAGCTGCGGATGGTCATGGACTTATACAACGGGGAGGCCATAATCGCGCTTAGCCGGCTCTTGGTGCGCTCGGCACTGAGCCGCTGCGAGTAGATGACACCCTGGCCCGGCCACACCGTGTCCACGCCCTCCCGGGGACGGAACACCGGCAGGGCCGTCTCCGCGTCGATGCCCATGAGGAAGATCGCGTCGGAGTGGTACGTGTCCGGCTGCTCCCCGAAGCTTTCCGGTCTCTGCTCGATGACGTCCTGCAGCTGGCCGCGGTTCAGGACCAGGACCCGGACCAGCTCATCGTCGAGGTCGAAATTCTCCACGAGGACGGTTTCAATCTCCGGGCCGATCCGCTGCGGGGGAGCGTCGGAGCGCAGCAGGACGTTGCCGCTGGCAATGTACGTGGAGACGTCCTGGTATCCCCGGTCCGTCAGATGCTCACGCAGTGCCTTCATGGGCACCTTGTTGCGGCCGCCGACGTTGATGCCGCGCAGCAGGACCAAGTACGGCTCCACGGCCCGTCAGCCCGCCACGCGGCTGCGGGTACCGGTGTCGACGGCGGCCACCACGCCGCCGTCGACCAGCAGGTCCGTGCCGGTGATGAAACTGGAGTCGCTGCCCAGCAGGAACGCGGCGGCGTTGGCGATGTCCGCCGGTGTGCCCACCCGCTTGGTGCCCGAACCCTCAATCATCGCCCGCATCTGCGTGCCGGATTCCCCGGCCAGTTCCTGCTGGCCCATGGGCGTGGAAATCACCCCGGGGCTGATGCTGTTGACCCGGGCGCCGCGGGCACCCCAGCGCAGGCTGGCTGCCTGCACCCGGACCTGGTTGGCGCGCTTGGCCACACTGTAGGCGGCTCCGGGATGGTCGATCCCGGCCACGTAGGGAATCAGCAGCAGGTCATCGGCCGGTACGGCGGCCAGGCTGGCCAGCACATCGGCGGGAATGCCGCCGCCGCCCAGGTAGGCGGCCATGCTGGCGATAACGACGCCGGCCCCGCCCGGGGCTATGACTTTTTCGAATTCCTCCAGCACCACGGCCACCCCGAACAGGTCCACCTTCCAGATGGCCTCAACCGGGGCCTGAACCGGGGAAAGGCCGGCGGTGTGCACCACACCGGTGACGCTGCCCAGCTCCCGGGCGGTGGCGGCCAATGCCTGGACCGACTCGCGGGACGAGACATCCACCTGTGCGGATGCGACGTCGTATCCGTCGCCGACGGCGCTGATCATCACGCTTTCGAGCAGGTCCTCGTTGAAGTCGGCCAGCAGCACCTTCTTTCCGGCGCCGACCCGCCGCAGCACGGCCTGCCCCATGCCGCCCATGCCGATGACTACCAGTACGTCCGCTGCCATGATGCTCCTCTGCCTGCAACTGCTGCTGATGAGGGCGGGATCCCCCGTTGCCTAGCGTAGACCCTGCCCGTCCACACCCCTAGGGCGTGCGTTCTGCCATGCCGGGATGGCTGGAGCAGGAGCTTTCGACATCTATGGAACTGCGTTTGGTGCCCGCCTGGTACACAACGGAGTTGCCTTCGCTATCGGAGAGGGTCTGCATCAGGTACCGGTTGCCCTTGGCTGAGCTCTCGAACTTGTTGGTCTCGGTGAAACCTTGCGCTGCGAAGTGCTCCGCAGCAGCCGTCGTGGCGTCCTCCGGGCTGGGGACGCCGGGGCCGAAGATCAGGACGCTGAACCGGCGGCTGTTGTCATCACCGCAGGAGAGCGTGCCCCGGTAGCTGGTGGTGCGGGCAGGGTCAAAAACCACGCCGTTCTCGTAGGTCCAATCGCCGCCTTGGAGCCGGGCAAGCTCGTCCGTGAGGCCGAGCATCTGGTTGAGGAGATCCAGGGGAGCGGTCTGGGGTGCAGGACCACCGGACGGAGTGGAAATCATCGGTTTCTCCTGGGGAGTATCGACACAGGCCGAAAGAGTCGGCACCGATAGGCACAGGACTAAAAGTCCGCACCGAGCGGTGAGGCGAGCATGGGGGACCCTACGCAGCATCGGCTCAGGGGAAGGTTTCTGCCATGCCGGGATGGCTGGAGCAGGCACTGTGTACGTCTATGGAACTACGTTTGGTGCCTGCCTGGTACACCACGGAGTTGCCCTCGCTATCGGTGAGGGTCTGCATCAGGTACCGGTTGCCCTTGGCTGAGCTCTCGAACTTGTTGGTCTCGGTAAAGCCTTGCTCTGCAAAGTGCTCCGCCGCCGCCGTCGTTGCGTCCTCCGGGCTGGATACGCCAGGACCGAAGATCAGGACGCTGAACCGGCGGCTGTCGTCGCCGCAGGACATCATGCCCCGGAACCCCGAGGTATCGGCTGGGTCGAAGACCGTATCGTTCCCGTAGGTCCACTGGCCGCCGTGGAGCTGGGCGAACTCGTCCGTGAGGCCGAGCATCTGGTTGAGGAGATCCATGGGATCTGTCTGTGGTGCCGGACCACCGGACGGAGTGGAAATCACTGGTTTCTCCCGAGGAGTAGCGACGTTGCTTCCTTCCGTGGCTGTGGTGCACCCGGACAGTAGCAGTCCGGATAGAACAGCGGCGCATGCCCCCGAGGAACTGCCGGCTCTGCGGGCCCTCAACATATCAGGGCGTGCGTTCTGCCATGTCGGGATGGCTTGAGCAGGCACTGCGCACATTGATGGAACTCTTGTCCGTGCCGGCGGTGTAGACCACTGATGTACCGTCCTGGTGGGTAAGCGTCTGGATCACGTACTGGTCTTCGTCAATCTGATCATCGAATTTGTTTGTCTCGACGAACCCTTGCTCTGCGAAGTTCTCCGCCGCGTCCGTCGTTGCGTCCTCTGGGCTGGAGACGCCGGGGCCGAAGATGTGAACGCTGAATCGGCGGCTGCTGTCCTCGCCGCAGGAGAGCGTGCCCCGGTAGCCGGTGGTGCGGGCAGGGTCAAAAACCACGCCGTTCTCGTACGTCCATTGGCCGCCTTGGAGCCGAGCCAGCTCGTCTGTGAAGCCCAGCATCTGGTTGAGCAGATCCAGGGGAGCGGTCTGGGGTGCCGGACCGTCGGATGGAGTGGAAATCATCGGTTTCTCCTGAGGAGTAGCGGCACAGGCCGACAGAGTCGGCACCGATAAGCACAGGACTACAAGTCCGCACCGAGCGGTCAAGCGAGCATGAGGGACCCTTCGCAGCATCGGATCAGGGCGTGCGTTCTGCCATGCCGGGATGGCTGGAGCAGGCACTGTGCACGTCTATGGAGCTCTTGTCCGTGCCGGCCTCGTAAACAATTGTGGTGCCGTCTGGATGGCTCAGCGTCTGGATGACGTAGCGTTCCCTATCAATCCGATCATCGAACTTGTTGGTCTCGGCGAAGCCCTGCGCTGAGAGGTGTTTAGCGGCGGCTGCGGTGGCGTCCTCGGGGGTGGTGACGCCTGGGCCGAAGATGAGGACGCTGAATCGGCGGCTGCTGTCCTCGCCGCAGGAGAGCGTGCCCCGGTAGCCGGTGGTGCGGGCAGGGTCAAAAACCACGCCGTTCTCGTACGTCCATTGGCCGCCTTGGAGCCGAGCCAGCTCGTCTGTGAAGCCCAGCATCTGGTTGAGGAGATCCAGGGGAGCGGTCTGGGGTGCCGGACCGTCGGATGGAGTGGAAATCATCGGTTTCTCCTGGGGAGTAGTGGCACAAGCGGAGATAGCCACGAGAGCAGCCAGTACGGCGGCGGCCGCGGCAGTGCGGAATCGGCGGGTCAATGGGGATCTTTCTGCAATTCTCAAAATCGGGGCCCGTAAAGCTGCGGGTGCGTCACCTTATGATGTTCACGGTAATCGAGGGGCATGGGGTCCCTCACGTCAACCTGCTCTCCCAGATCCATGGTGATTCTTGCGATGCTCCGAAGGCTTTGCGTTCCCGGGTCGAGGTAACCTTGGCTGTCTTGTCGGTTCTCCCGCCCGGTGTAAGCACTGTGCTCGTCGGTGGGCGCAAGCAGCTCGTTGCCGTCGGAACTGAAGACCTTTGCGCCAAACAGCGGATTGGTCGCACCGAGCCGGCCGTCGCCCACCAACTGGCTGCCCAAGATGCCCCTGCCAGCGACGTTGTCTGCGCGCGCCTGCGTGGCAAAGACTTGCGGGTTTCCGTTCTGATCCTGCGCTACCTGCATGCTGGTGGCATCACGGGTGACGTCAGTGTCCATGCCCGCAGAACCGTAGAGAACCACCGCGTCCACCTGGAAATCGATTTTCTCCAGCCCGTCCCCGGTTGTTGGCGTCCCATAGGAGTGTGCGGTGACAGTGAGGAAGGCATTGTCACCCAGAACGGTATGGATACCGGTCAGGTTGGCAGCAAGGCGGTCCCCGCCGGCCCTCGCCAGGTCCGACTGCAGTACGTCTGCGGAAGAAGGAAAGAGGTCCGGAGTGGTGTAGTTCATCCACGCGATGACTGCGTGGCTGGAGTTGCCATCGATCTTTTCCTGGGCGTCGTAAAGGCTCTGGGCAGCGTCGGTCCAGTCCGTCATCCGCTCGGTGGTGGCGTCCATACCGGGAACATTCACTGTCACATAATCGGCCTCATCCACGTTGCCGATGGCAACCATTGCCAGCGGCGGTATTACCGATGGGTCAAACGCAAGGAGGTGCCGCTGCCCGTTCGTTTCAGGGCTGGGTGATTCAAGGGACTCGGCGAGGTTCTTAAAGGCGTTTTCCTGCTCCTGCGTCAGGCCGTCTTGCGCGGCAGCCGCCTGCAGTGCCAACTGGTTGCCTTTAGCCCTGTCCGAATAGGGGATGCCCTCCAAATTGCCTGCCAACAGGGGCAAAGCGGCGATCACAATTTCCGGGTGCCTAAGGGACGCCCACAGGTCCTTATTTGCCGAAGGGTCCAGGCCCACCGGGGCGGCGACCAGTGCCCAGCCGGGATTGTCTGCTTTGAAAGCGGCAATCTCTTCGGGCGTCATGAGGTCCATGCTGCGCAAGAGCCGGGTCAGATCCCGCTGGGGGTCAGTGCTTCTGCCTTGGGTCAGCGTGTTGTATACAGCCGTCGCTGCGTTAACCGCGGCAGCAGGATCCGGTGGGCCGTAGGAGGCGAAGGTGCTTGTGGTGTTTCGGTGAAGGGCGTTGAGCGCGTTGACGCAGCGGTCATCGAGTGCCCTGTAATCGTCTGCCAGGACATTGGCCCGGTGCTGGAATACCGGCCGGTCGGTGGTCGGGTCGAACGCCGGCCCGCCGGTTTGTCCGTAGCTCTCCAACTCAGCAACCAGCGCGGCCCTCCGGGCAACGATATCCAGGGCACCTTCGGCGAAGGACTTGAGTGCCTGGGCCGCCGACGCCGTGCTGTCCCGCAGCGCTTTGGCCGTGTCTTTCGGGTGCCCCAACAGGGTGCAGACCTGTTCCTGTTCAGGCGCTTTGTAATACTGGGCCATGCCTCCGGACCAGCCGCCATGGAGATCCTCCACGCCGGTGGCAAAGGTGTCCCCGGCGCCGGCCAATCCAGATGCTGCGGCCATGACAGCCTCCGGATCGGGAAGCCCCTCGGTGCCGCTCAAATCCACGTCAAGCATCATTGTGCAACCAGCCGGCCGGGCCTGGCATGCTGAACCGGGGCCCGCATCGGCAGGCCCACGACTGCCCGCCGGGCCTGATCCGTCATGGTGTTGTCGGCTGAGACGTATTCGGCCATGGCAGCGTCCACACCGCCGACGGCGTTGCGGATGCGCGTCAGGGTTGCCTCGGAGTCTCCAACCAACACTTCATCGGCATACCGGGTGAAGGCTGACAGGGTTTTGCTGGCACCAAGACTATTTTCCACCGCGTTAGCAGCTGCACGAATATCGGCAACCGAGATATCCGCCAACTGGCCCTGCACCACGCGGAGCGTGCCGCGGACGCCCGCAACATCTATGTCATATTCAATTGCGTCACTCATTCTGTCCCCCCCAGAACTAAACGTTAAAAGCGGGCCGCAATGATTACCTCCGGCACACTCAGTGAGAATAGGGATATGCCGGCCGGATGACAAGGGGCTGCATTATTCGAGCCATGGAGATCCATACCCGCGGGATATCAACTGCTGGCGGCAATCGGCTCCCACGCGCATAATTCCGGTATGGCCGCCTCTGTGGAAATTCCCGTCCCGCCCTTGGTTCAAAGCCTTTCTCCGTTGCTGGCCGAAAACGTGGGGACCGCCCCCTGGACCGGCCCGCGCTGGTGGTGGGCAGGGCCACTGGATGTTGAAGGGCTGGCACTGGGCTCAGTGCAGATGCTCGCCACGGCAGTGGCCTCCTACGCGGAATCCACCGGACGACGTACCGGCATCGGTTTCACTTCTGACTGCGTCGCGGCGGCGTTTGCCTCGTTTGCGCATCTGCGGATCAACGACAAGCCGATCCAGGGGTTCGCGCCGCTGTCCGGGTTCCGCCGAACCGCCGACGGCTGGGTCCGCCTGCACGCCAACTATCCCCACCACGAGGCCGCCCTGCGTGCCGCCCTCGACGTGCAGCGGCCGGAACAGGTGGACGACGCCGTACGCAGCCGCACAGCCGCGGAGGTGGAGGAAGCCGTGACGGCCCGCGGCGGGCTGGCGACGGCGGTGCGGACGCCGGAGCAATGGGGTGCGTCCGCGGCCGGCCAGGCCGTGGCAGCTGAACCATGGCTGCGGTTGGAATTGCGAGATGCCCGTCCCGGATCCGCCCCGAAGCCTGCCGGCGACGGGTTGTTGTCGGGCCTGCGGGTGCTGGATCTGACCCGGGTCATCGCCGGCCCTTCCGGCAGCCGCATCCTGGGCGCCCTCGGTGCCGACGTGCTGCGCGTGGATCCTCCGGCGCTCCCGGAGCTGGCGGACCAGTACGTGGACACCGGGTTCGCCAAGCGCAGCGTGGTGGCCGACCTCGCCGACCCGGACGTCCAGCCGCGGCTGCGCGCCCTGCTCGCGGAGGCCGACGTCGTGCTCACCGCCTACCGCGGCGGCTCCTTGGCCCGGCTGGGCCTGGACCCGGTCTCGCTGCGGACGGACTATCCGCACCTGGCCCTAGTTTCCCTGGATGCCTGGGGCGACCGGGGCCCGTGGACGGAGCGGCGTGGCTTCGACAGCATTGTGCAGGCGGCCACCGGCATTGCGCACCTATACGGCAGCACGGGGAACGACGGCGCGTGGCGGCCCGGCGCGCTGCCGGTCCAGGCGCTGGACTACGCCACCGGGCTGGGAATGTCCGCCGCCGCCGTCGCCCTGGTCGCGGCACGGTCGCGCGGCATTGCCGGTGCGGCGCACCTGTCGCTGGCCCGGACCGCCCAGGAACTGCGGCGCCTGCCCGGCCCGCCGCCCGGGACCAAAGCATCGGCGCTGCCCGAACCGGCCCTGCGCCGCGGAGCCAGCTCATACGGTGAGTTGACCTATGTTCCGCCGCCGCTGCTGATCGGCGGTGTCCAGCTCGAGTATCCCTGGGTCCCGCCGCCCTACGGCAGCGCGGACCTGGCCTGGGACCAGCCGTTGCGTTAGTCCCGCGGCGGGCGCTGCCGCTGCTGCTTGGTGGCTGACCGCTGTTTCTTGGCATCCAGGCGCCGGTAATTCGAGCCCCGGGTGGGCTTGGTCTTGCGGCGCGTGGGCGGTGCGGGTGCCAAACCGTCTGCGACGAGGGCGGCGAGTTTGGCCAGGGCCGTCTCGCGGTTGCGCAGCTGCGAGCGCTGTTCCGACGCCGTCACGGTCAGTACGCCGGCAACCAGCCGGTTCTTCAGGCGCCGGAGCAGCATCCCGCGCTGCTCTTCCGTCAGCACCGCCGACTCGGCAACATTCCACCACAGCTCAACGCGGCTGTCCGAGGTATTGACGTGCTGGCCCCCGGGCCCGGAGGAACGGGAAAACCGCCAGTTAAGCTCCGCGGCGGGAATCGTCAGCGCGGGCGACACGACCAGGTCCATATAACCAGCGTCCCACGAAAGGACGACGCCGGGCTCACCGGAGCCAGTGGAACAGTCAGCGGAGGAAGGCGGCTGCACCGGCCATAAACGCCATTCCGGTGAGGGTCAGTGCCCAGAGCAGCTTCCGGGAGGGCTTCCGGCCCTTGCGGGTGAACAGGTATACGGCCGCCGCTAAGCCGAACCCGGCTCCGGTGAGTGCCATGAGCACAAAGCCCGGCGGCGGAGGGGGGTTCTCCGTGCTGTCTATCTCAAGGACCCCGGTGAGCGAGAGGACAAAGAACGCAGCCCCCATGACGGTGCCGCCGATGAGGGGCGCTAGCAGCAGGGCTGGCCGCGTCTTGGGATCGCCCATGGACCGGTTGGCCCACTTTGTCCCGTAAAGCGCTTCCTGGCTGAAATATATGGCCTCGGCGAGCGCCTCCCGCTTCCGTATACCGACCAGGCACAGTACAACGAGAACCGGGCCGATGACGGCGCCGGGCCAGAAAACATCCATGCGAACCCCCGGGATGGCTATGAGACAAGTGACTACGAGACAGGTGATTGCGGGACAGACAATTGCAGGATAGAGCGTAAACCGGCGGGGAGCGTGCGTCAGCGGCGGAGACTACCTGTTGCTGCCTGCAGTTCCGGGTATCCGCTCATAGTGCCCGAACCACCGGCAGTTCGCTCCACTCGGTGGTGTACCGCGGGGAGGAGTACTTGCGGGACATGGTCCACTCGGGTTTCGCCGTCGCCATTCCGGCCAGGCCCAGGCCGATGCTCGCAGCCCCGTATTTGTCCGTAACCCGGCCCAGCAGGTCACCCAGGTTGCGGCGTTCCTGGTCGGAGACAAACTCATCGAAAAGCGGCTGTGCCCCGGCGGCCTCGAGCCCGCTGAGCATCACGCCGGCCTTGGTGTAGGAGACGCCTTCAATGACCTGGGCCTCCAGGGCACCTACCGCCGCCCGGCTCAGGATCACCGGATCCGCCGTCGGCGCCGGCAGCCGCACGGTGGCCGAGGGGAACGACGACGCGCGCTCGCTGAAGTGGGACGTGCCCGCATACGCGGTGAGCACGCTGGCCTGCTGGCCTTCCCGCGCCAGCCGGGCTGCGGCCTGCTGGGCGTAGATGCTCATAACCTGCCGCATCTCGGTAAGCGTGGTGACGGGGGTGGAGAAGCTGCGGGAATAGATCAGCTGTTTGCGGTCGGCGCGCTCGTCGTCGAGCGGAATGCAGGAGGTGCCGTTGAGCTCCAGCACCGTGCGCTGGAGGATGACCGAGAACTTCCGCCGGATCATCGCCGGGTCCGCCGCCCGCAGATCCGCCACGGACTCGATGCCAAGCGCCGCCAGCCGGGTCCCCAGCCGCGATCCCACACCCCACAGCCCGGTCACCGGCACCCGGGACATGATGGTGTCCACCACCGCAGGGTCCATGGTGTCCAGGTTGCAGACCCCCTGCAGGTGCCGGTTCTGCTTGGCGATCCGGTTGGCGAACTTCGCCAGGGTCTTGGTGCTGCCGATGCCTACGCAAACGGGCAGGCCGGTGTGCCGGGCGACGGCGGTGCGGATGGCCGCGCCCTGGGCGTTGAGTTCGGCCGGGGTGCCGGCCAGGCCCAGGAAGGACTCGTCAATGGAGTAGACCTCCTGCCACAGGGCATAGCGGCCCAGCAGTTCCATCACCCGTGAGCTGAGGTCCCCGTACAGCTCGTAGTTGCTGGAGCGCTGGATCAGGCCCACCTGCGGGGCGGACTCGGCCAGCTTGAACCAGGGAGTGCCGGTCTTGATGCCCAGTGCCTTCGCCTCATCCGAGCGGGCCACTACGCAGCCGTCGTTGTTGGACAGCACCACCACGGGCACTCCGGCCAGCTTCGGATCGAAGGCGCGCTCGCAGGAAACATAGAAGCTGTTGACGTCCACCAGGGCAATCCGGGTGCCGGAGCCGGCAGGAGTTGACCGGCCCGCCGCGGCTGGTAGATCAGACATGGTGCAGGCACCGGGTCACAACGCCCCACACCGAAAGCTCCGACGGCTCCGACACTTCAATATCGGGGTAACCCGGCGTTTCGGCCCGCAGGAGGATTTTGTCCCCGTCCAGCAGCAGGCGCCGCACGGCGAGTTCTCCGTTGACCACGGCCACCACGACGGCGCCGTCCCGCGGGGTGAGCGAGCGGTCCACGATCAATTCGTCGCCGTTGCAGATGCCGGTGCCGGCCATGGAGTCGCCCTCGACCCGCACCACATAGGTGGAGGTGGGGTCGCGGATCAGGTGCCGGTTGAGGTCAATGCGGCCGTCGAAGTAGTCACGGGCCGGGCTCGGAAAGCCGGAGGCAGCGGCAGCGTCGGCCTCCGCCGGCGGGGCTGTCCTGCGGGAACGGTCTGCTGAAAACACCGCCATGCCTGCGCCCCTCTGAGGTGATCAACTAGAACAAACTTTCGAATCCCAGCCTAGCACCGCAGGAAGCCGCAATACCTACGGCCGAAGGGCAGGTGACGCATCCGACGGGCCGCGCGTCAGAAGAGGCGCCGGAGCCGCTATACGATTTAAGCCATGATCATTGAGCTGCAGATCCCGAAAAAGCTGGGACGGGAACTGGAGGAACTGGCCGAGGAACAGGGGGTTCCGGTGGAAACGCTCGTGGTCAACGGAGCGCGCCTGCTGCTGGAACACCGGTACCGCCGCAATATGCAGCCCGAGGTGCCCCAGCAGCAGCTCCCGCCTACTCCTTAAGCGGTACGCCCTTGGCGTCCGTGCGGAACGACGCGGCATTGCAGAGGATCATGATGCCCTCGATGAAGCCCCAAAGGCTGCCGAATCCGAAGGTGACCAGGGTTACGGCGATCTGCGCTACACCAAGCCCGGTGTGGCCCAGGTAGAAACGGTGAATGCCCAGGCTGCCCAGGAAAATACCCAGCAGGCCGGCCACCAGGCGTGACTTCCGCTGATCGTAGCCCTGGGGGTACTGGCCCTGCGGGTACTGCCCGTACTGCCCCTGCGGGTACTGAGCCTGGGGATACTGCTGTGCCTGCGGGTACTGCCCCTGCGGGTACTGTGCCTGCCCGTACTGCCCCTGGGGGTACTGCTGTCCCTGGGGGTACTGACCCTGCGGGTAGCCCGGAGCCTGCCCGAACTGGTCCTGCCCGTTGCCCGGCTGGGCGTACGGCGGGTACTGCTGGGCGCTGGGCTCTCCGGCCGGGGCGGGAGTGGACTGCTGTCCGGATGCCTGGGGCTGCTGAGCCGGCTCCGGGGCACTCTGCGGGTAGCTGTACTGCCCGTCCGCTGCCGGTGCCCCCGTCTCGGCTCCCTGATCGTTACCGGGATACTGCTTATTTTCCGACATGCTGCCCTTTCAAAAAGTTCCCCCCAGACCTGTCCGAAGGATGACTGGAATCTTCCGTCACGGCACCGGGTCCGGTGCTGTGACGATGGTCGCACTCTAACAGCCCGCTGCGGCGGAAACGGGGCGCCACACGCGCCGAACCCCGCTGTTACGCGAGCGCCCAGGCAGCCAAGCGGTCGCTGAGTTCCATCCAGCCGGGGTCCGGTTCCTGTTCCCGGGGGCAGGCGTCGTACCAGCGGACAATTTCGCGGGCCCCCTCGGAGAAGGGAATCTCCGCCCGGTAGCCGGGCACCAGGGACTTGATCTTGCTGTTGTCGAAGACGGCCGAATGGCTCTTGTCTCCCAGCAGCCCGGGTCCGCGGACCGGATCATGGGCGGCAATGGTCTCGGAGGCCACGTGCACCAGGACCGGGTCGGGAACCCCCGCTGCCGCCCCGAGCATCCGGTATATGGCGTCCCAGGGGAGGAATTCGTCCGAGGTGACCGTGTAGCTTTCCCCCAGTGCGGCCGGTCGCCCAAGCAGTCCCACGAAGGCCAGGGCAAAGTCCCTGCTGTGCGTCAGGGTCCAGAGGGCCGTCCCGTCTCCGTGCACCAGCACCGGCAGTCCGGCCCGCATCCGGTGAATGTCGGTCCAGCGCCCCAGCAGCGGCACTTTGGTGGCGTCATAGGTATGTGACGGACGCACAATCGTGGCCGGGAAAGCTTCGCTGCGGTAGGCCTGGACCAGCACGTCCTCGGCGGCGATCTTGTCCCGGGAATACTGCCAGAACGGATTGCGCAGCGGCGTGGATTCCAGCACCGGGAGCCGGGCCGGCGGCTTCTGGTAGGCCGAAGCGGAACTGATGAACACGTACTGGCCGGTCCGCCCGCGGTACAGTTCCACGGCATCGCGCACATGCCCGGCGGTGAAAGACAGAAAGTCCGCCACGGCGTCGAACTCCCGGCTTCCCAGCGCCCGCCGGACTGCGGAAATGTCGCGGACGTCGGCCGGGAGCACCTCGACGCCGGCCGGTACCGGCCGCGCCGCGGAAACGCCGCGGTTCAGCACGCTCACCCGGTGCCCGAGGGCCGCGGCGCGGGCGACGGCGGCCGAACTGATCACGCCGGTACCGCCAATGAACAGCAGATTCAGTGCCACGGGATGGTTCACTTCCTGTCCGGATTTTCCTTGACTGGGGGAGGGAGCCGGGCTTAGGTGGAGGTGCCCGGCCCGCAACTGCACCCCAGCGTAGGGCACTTCAGCCCCGGGGACGGCATCAAGGAGAGGTACCACCATGACCGAGAGCCCGCGTTCGAGCGTTCCCGAGCTGACCCTGAGCAACTCAGTGCGGATTCCGCAGCTGGGATTCGGCGTATTCCAGGTTCCGCCGGAACAGACGCAGGAAATTGTGGAAGACGCCCTGGCTGCCGGGTACCGCCACATCGACACCGCGGCGGCCTACGGCAACGAGGCAGGGGTGGGGGCGGCCATCGCGGCCTCCGGGATCCCGCGTGCAGAGATCTTCGTAACCACCAAGCTGCGCAACGGGGACCAGGGCAGGGCGCGGGCTGCGTTCATGGACAGCCGGCGGGCCCTGAAGCTGGACACCGTGGATCTGTACCTGATCCACTGGCCGGTGCCCTCGCAGGGGATGTTCGTGCAGGCGTGGAAGGAGCTGGAAGGGCTCTACCGTGACGGCTACATGCGGGCGATCGGCGTCTCCAACTTCCTGCCCGAGCATCTGGACGCCCTGGCAGACCAGAGCCAGGTGCTGCCCGCCGTCAACCAGATTGAACTGCATCCGGGGTTCCGGCAGGCTGCGCTCGCCGCCGACACGGTTGCGCGCGGCATTGCGGTGGAAGCCTACAGCCCGCTGGGACAGGGTGCTGCCCTGGCGGATGCCGAGGTGGCGGCGCTCGCAGACAAATACGGCACGACGCCGGCGCAGGTGGTGCTCGCCTGGCACCTCGGCTCGGGGCGGATCGTCATCCCTAAATCGGCGAATCCCGGCCGGCTGCGGGAAAACCTGGCCGCAGTGGACCTGGACCTGACGCAGGAGGAACTGGACACGCTGGACGGACTGGATGCCGGCAGCCGGATCGGCGCGGACCCGGCCACCGCCTCGTTCAGCCAGCTCTAGGGCGCTGTGCCGCGTTCAAGGCAACCGGGTCACCCGTTCCGGTCCGGGGCCGTGCGCTCACCCAGGGCTTCCTTGCGGCTGTTGTTCTTCCGCCGGGTCACCGCCGAGGCCCAGACCCAGGTGGAGCGGCGCACCCCGGCATCCTCCCACAGCACCTGCACGGCCCTGGCGGACCAGCTGCAGGCCTCACCCTTGACCTGCTCCGCCGCTCCCGGAAAGCGGATCCAGGCCCACACGGGTACACCGGGCACTGACGTGGTGACCGGATTGTGCTCGAAGTCCAGCTCTTCCGGGGTCAGGCCGATCGGCTCCGCCCTCCGGGCATATCTTGCGGCGAGCCGCAGCACGGCATCTTGGTTCATGCTTTTAAAAATAGAACATACGTTCGAGTAGGGATAACCGGCGCCGCCCGGGAAACGGCGGCACGAATGGTGCACAATGGGTGCCATGTGTGGACGCTACGTAATGGCAAGGGCGACGTCGGACCTGGTCTCGGCCTTCGCCGTCGAACAGACAGTGGGCCCTGACGTACAGCCGTCCTGGAACGTGGCGCCCACCGACGACGTGCGCATTGTCACGGAGCGTTTCGCCAGCGAGGAGCCCGTGCGGCGGCTGGCCACCGCCAAGTGGGGCCTGGTGCCGGTCTGGGCGAAGGACCCGAAGATAGGCTCCCGGATGATCAACGCCCGCCGGGAAACCATTCTGGAAAAGCCGGCCTTCCGCAAGGCCGCGGTCAAGCGGCGGGCCCTGGTGCCGGCGGACGGCTACTACGAGTGGGAGAAGTCCGCCGAGGGGAAAATCCCCACCTACCTGTATTCGGAGAAGCGGGATCCGCTGGCTTTCGCCGGCCTCTACGAATTCTGGCCTGACCCGGCGCTGCCTGAAGACCATGAGCACAAGTGGCTGCTCAGCGTCACCATCATCACCACTAAAGCCGCCGATGCGCTGGGCCACATCCATGACCGCACACCCCTGATCATTCCGCCGGACCTGTACGCGGACTGGCTGGACCCGCGCCTGACCGAGGGCGCCGACGTCGCACAGCTGCTCGACGCCGTCCCCGAGCCGACTCTGACACCGCGCGTGGTGTCCACGGAAGTGAACTCCGTGCGCAACGACGGACCGGCCCTGATCGAGCCCGCGAGCGCCTGAAAGGCGGGTGCGGCTTCGGCGGCGGGATTGCCAGCGAATGAAAGGCCTCGACATGCCGGTCCCTGCCGGGGCGTAGGGTGTGCGCATGGTGAAGATGACGCGGAGAAACCTGCTTATTGCCTCCGTCGGGGGAATCGCGGCTGCCGGTCTGGGCGCGTGTATGGCGCCGGCTTCCCCGCCACCTGCGTCAACTGCAGCCTCACCGTCCGGGACCGCATCCCCGGCGGGCCCGCCGGATTGGGAAGGCCTGCGTTCACGCCTGCAGGGACAACTGTCCATGCCGGGTGACGAAGCGTTTACATCGGCGCGGCAGGTGGAAAATCCGCGGTTTGACGGTGCGGAGCCGCTGGCGGTGCTTTCGGCGGCGTCGGCAGACGATGTGGCCGAGGGCGTCATGTTCGCCAATGCCTCCGGGGTGCCGCTGGCCCTGCGGTCCGGAGGACACAGTTATGCCGGTCATTCAAGCGGTGATTCAGCCCTCGTCATCGATGTGCGGGCGCTGTCGGCCATCAGCGTCGCCGGGGACGGGTCCGCAACCATCGGTGCGGGTGCCCGGCTTATCCAGGTGTATGAGGCCCTGGGGCAGCAGGGCCGTGCGCTGGCCGCCGGGTCCTGCGCAACGGTGGGGATCACGGGACTGACTCTCGGCGGCGGCGTGGGGGTCCTGACGCGGGCCTTCGGGTTGACATCAGATGCCTTACGGTCCGTTGAAATGGTCTCGGCCGAGGGTATGCGGATGACGGCGAGCGCCGATGAGAACCCGGACATCCTCTGGGCCTGCCGCGGCGGGGGCGGGCAGGTTGGCGTCCTCACGTCCCTGACCTTCGACACTGTTCCGGCACCGACAATTACCACCGCCTTCCTTGAATGGTCCTTCGCTGACGCGGTTCCCGTAATCCTCGCGTGGCAGGCGTGGGCGCCCGACGCCGACCCGCGGCTGTGGTCCACGCTGAAACTCCTCAGCGGTGGCCGCCATGCCGGCCCGGCCATCCAGCTGACGGCAACATGGATTGGCCCGTCGTCCGAGCTGGATGCGAATATGGCGGGGCTGCATCAGGGATCCGGCGTCCTGCCGACGGTGAACTCAGTCCAACCGGACCGGACGTACCAGGATGTGATGTTCTCCTTCGCAGGGTGTGCCGGTGGTGTGTCAGCCGAGCAATGCACCACAGGTGCCGGCGGTCTTTTGCAGCGGGAAGCGTTCAGTGCGACCTCCCATGTCCCCACCGACCTGCTCGACCGGAACGGTGCCGCTGCGCTGGTGGAGAGGTGCATGCTTGGCCAGCAGCTGGCCGGGGCGAGGGAGGTCTCAGTGTCCCTCGACGCGCTCGGTGGAGCCGTGCGGGACCTGCACGAGGAGACAGGGTTTGCCCACCGGGATGCCTACGCCACGGTGCAATACACTGCCACGTTCGAGGACTCAGCGGACCCGGCCCCCTATGACGTGTTCGTCCGGGAATCCCGGGCCGCGATGGAGCCGTGGTGGGGCACCGGGGCCTATGTCAACTATCTCGATCCCTCGATTACTGACCCCGGCGCCGCGTATTTCGGCAGCAACGCGGCCCGCCTTGCCGATATCCGTTCGTCAGCAGATCCGAGCGCCCGCTTCGCGCTGCCCGGGTTCGCAGCAGTGTAGCCGGACCGCGGCTACCAGGCGTAGTCCTCCGGCGCGGTGCGGTGGCCCGGGAAGATCCCGTCCAACCGGTCAAGGGCCTGCAGATCCAAAGTGACGTCCAGGGCAACCAGTGCTTCATCGAGCTGTTCCTGGGTGCGCGGGCCCACCAGCGGAGCGGTGACGGCCGGCTGGTGCAGCAGCCAGGCCAGGGCCAGCACACCGGGCGCAGTTTCCAGCTCCGCCGCGAAGTCTTCGTACTGCTGGATTTGGTCCCGGTGTTTTTCCAGCAGGTCCCGCACCCTGCCCTCGGCCCGCCGCCCGCCGCCGTCGGCCTCCTTCCGCAGGATCCCGCCGAGCAGGCCGCCCTGCAGGGGGGACCAGGGGAGCAGGCCCAGCCCGTACTGTTGTGCGGCGGGGATGACTTCCAGCTCCACTGACCGGTTAATCAGGTTGTAGATGGACTGTTCGCTGACCAGCCCGGTGAAGTTCCGCCGCCGGGCGTTCTCCTGGGCGCGGGCGATGTGCCAGCCGGCGAAGTTGCTGCTGCCGTTGTAGATGATCTTGCCCTGCGCCACAGCCACTTCCATGGCCTGCCAGATCTCGTCCCAGGGCGTGTTCCGGTCAATGTGGTGGAACTGGTAGAGGTCAACGTAGTCCGTCTGCAGCCGCTTCAAACTGGCATCCAGGGCCCGTCGTATGTTCAGGGCCGAAAGGAACGTGTCATTGGGCCGCTCGCTCATGGAGCCGTAGAGCTTGGTAGCGATGACCGTGTCCTCGCGCCGGCCGCCGCCCTTGGCGAACCAGCGGCCAATGATCTCCTCCGTCCACCCCTTGCGCTCCCAGCCGTAGACGTTGGCCGTGTCGAAGAAATTGATGCCGGTGTCGCGGGCGGAGTCCATGATGGCGTGCGCGTCCGCCTCTTCGGTTTTGGGACCGAAGTTCATGGTGCCCAGGCACAGGCGGGAAACGGACAGGCCGGACCGGCCAAGATGGGTGTATTCCATCCGGCCATTGTGTCCCCGGACACGCGGCGGGACCAGACACGCCGGGGTGCTGATGTAGCCTGAAGGCCAAATAAGGACCGGCAGGGAGAAGCAAAGCACGTGGCTGAATCGTATTACCGCTCACTGGGCAACGGGGTCTATGAGGCCACCATCCACACGCAGGGCGCGTGGAACCCGCACGAGCAGCACATGGCACCCATCTCGGGCCTGCTGGCGCACTGCCTGGAGGAATTCCAGCCGCGGCCCGAGCTTCGGATGGCGCGCATCAGCTACGACATCCTGGGACTGATTCCGCGCACGACCTTCGAAGTGAAGACCACCGTCCTGCGGCCCGGACGCACCATTGAACTCCTGCAGGCCGAGATGGTTGCGGACGGGCGCACCGCGGTACGCGCCACCGCATGGCGGCTGGCCCGGGGCGCCACACCGGAAGTGGCCGCCGTCGAAGATGAGACCATGCCCGGCCCCGCAGAGGCAGGGTCCCGCGAAAGCCTGACGGCGTGGCCCGGTGCGTTCATCGAATCCCTGGAAATGCGCGCCCTGCCCGGCATCCGGCCGGGCCGCGGACGGGGCTGGCTGCGCACCCCGCACGAAATGGTGGAGGGCACCTCGACGTCGGACCTGGTGAAGATGATCGGCATGGCTGACACAGCCAACGGCATCTCCACCCGCGTGCCCCCGGGCGGGGACAGCTACATGTTCCCGAACGTGGACCTGCAGCTGCACCTGCACCGTGAACCGCGCGGCGAATGGCTGGGACTGGATACCCGGGTCACGTTCGGGGCGGACGGCATCGGACTGACCTCGGCGGTCCTGCATGACCTGCAGGGTCCGTTCGGGCGCAGCGAGCAGATCCTCACGGTCCGGCCCCTCGGCGGGGCCTAGGACGTGCAGCCCGCCCTGACGGTGGTCCGGCAGCAGCGGTCCCTCGGAGCTGCAGAGGACCTGGACTTCGCGCTGGCGATGCTCGATGCCGTCCGGCGCGGGGAGCTGGGCCCCACCCTGCGCATCTACCGCCCGGTTCCCACTGTGGCGCTGGGGCAGCGTGATGCCAAACTGCCCGGTTTCGCCGCCGCGGAGGCTGCCTCCCGCCGGCACGGATTCGCACCCCTGGTCCGCAAGGCCGGCGGCCGGGCTGCCGCCTACCACCGGGACTGCCTGATCCTGGACCATGTAGAGCCGGAGGCTGATGCCTTGTCCGGGTCCCGGAAACGCTTCGCCCGGTTCGCTGACCTCCTGGCCGGGGCGCTGGCCAAGACCGGGCTGACCGCCGGCGTCGGTCCGATCCCGGGTGAGTATTGCCCGGGCGAGTTCAGCGTCTACGGCGAAGGAGCCCCGGGGGAGCGGATCAAGCTGGCCGGCACGGCCCAGCGCGTGGTTTCCGGGGCCTGGCTGTTTTCCACGGTGCTGGTGGTCGGCAACGGTACGCCGCTGCGCCGGGTGCTGACCGACTGCTATGCCGAGCTGGGGCTCGGCTGGGATCCCCGGACCGCGGGCGCGGCCGCCGACCTGGTCCCGCAGCTGACCACGGACCGGGTGGAGGACGCCGTGCGGGCCGCGTACGCCGGTTATGCCGCCCTGGATGAGGGCGATTTCACTGCCCTCACGGACCTGGCCGGGCGACACTAGGGGCTCGGTGCTTCCTGCGTCCGGCGCCCCCGGCTAAGGTGGATGACTGTCAGCAGGCTTATCGGCACATACGTTACGAAGGAATTCCATTGGGTTCAGACACCGTTGAAAATACTGCCCTCCGGCTGCGCGCGGTCCTCGAAATCCTCGCCGCGGAGGAGCCCTCCGCCGCCGGGAAGATCAGCCGGGGCAAGGTTCTCGGCGCCGCCCTGGACCGGGTTCCGCTGACGGGCAGCGAGGCCGAAACCCTGGCCAGCGGCACCGCCCGCGGTGAACGGGCCTTGGTCAATGCCACCACCAAGCTGGTCAAGGCGGGCTGGATCCTCAAGGAAGCCCGCTCCGGCTGGAGCATCACCAACGCCGGCCGGCAGGCGCTGAAGGATTTCCCGGAGCCCGCCCACCTGGCCGCGGCCCTGAACGGCAAGCCCGTTCCTGCTGCCGCCGCCCCTGACCAGGCGTCGCCGGCGGAAGAAGTGGTGGAGGACGTGGTGGAGGAAGCGCTGCGCGACGCCGTTTCCGTCCCGGAAGTTCCGGCTGAGCAGCACGGTGCGCATCCCGAATCCGTCCCCGAACCGTCCTTCCCGCAGCCGGAGTCCGTGGTCCTGGCCGGCGGCTTCCGGTCCGCCCTGGGCATTACTGACTGGGATCCGGCCGGAACGGACCTGCGCTTCGCCTTCGACCGGCACGATGAACTGTGGAAGCTCACGGTGGAACTGCCCGAGGGAACGTATGAGTACAAGGTTGCCCTCAACGGTTCCTGGGACGAGAACTACGGACACGACGCACACCGCGACGGCGGCAACATCGAAATGCAGCACGCCGGCGGACCGTTGACGTTCCTTTATGACCACGCGACCCACTCAGTCATCACCAAGCCCGAGGTCAGCGCCTAAGACCCGGGACGGGGTGCGCCGGCCGGGCCGGGTCCCTCAATCGGATCCACCAGGGTCCCGGCCGGCTCCCGGACCCACCAGACCCCCTCCGCGCGCAGTTCGGCCGGGGTGGAATAGCGGTACCGGTAAACCCGGGCACGGATCCAGTGCGGCGGAACTCCGTTGAACGGGTCCCGTCGCAGCAGGCGCAGGGTCCGGCGGTCACCGGCGAGCAGCTTCCGCAGCAGTTCCGGGAACCATGCACCGTAGGAGCCCAGGGCCAGAAACCACATCAGCCAGTCCAGCCGCAAATGGTAGGGCGCGAACTGGCGCGGCATCCGCCGCGGGTCCCCGGGTTTTCCCCGAAATCCGTACTCACGCCAGCGGGCACCGGGCCCCGGCGGGTCATTGGTCCCCTCGATCACTACCTCGTTCCGGTGCCGGGTGATGCTGCCGAACGCGCCGTAAGCGTTGGAGAGGTGCCAGCGGTTGAAGCTGGCGTTCATCAGCTGGTTGCGGCTGAACAGATTCTTCAGCGGCGCCCAGGCCCAGTAGAGCATCGCGGCGGTTGCCGCCAGGACGACGACGGCGTAGGCCCCCGGCACAGCAGTCGGGTCCTCCGCGAACCGGATGCCCGGCAGCACCGCCTGCACGGCCGAGTCGCTGACCGCAGTGAACGCGAGCAGGACAGTCAGGACGTTCAGCCACGCGAAGTTGCCGGAGAGGATCAGCCACAGCTGGGTGATGATGATGACCGCGGCGGCAACCGAGGCCACCGGCTGCGGGAAAAACAGGAAGAACGGCACCACCAGCTGGGCGAAGTGGTTGCCCAGCACCTCCACCTTGTGCAGGGGCCGGGGCAGGTGGTGGAAGAACCAGCTGGCCGGATTTGGCATGGGCTGGGTTTCATGGTGGTAGTACAGGGCCGTGAGGTCCCGCCACACCTTGTCTCCGCGCATCTTGATCAGGCCCGCACCGAACTCCAGCCGGAACACCAGCCAGCGGAAGAGCCAGAGCACGGTCACCGGCGGAGCGACGTCGTCGGAGCCCAGGAACGCGGCCAGGAACCCCGCTTCCAGCAGCAGCGACTCCCAGCCGAAACCGTAAAAGGTCTGCCCGATGTTCACTATGGACAGGTATAGGCCCCAGATCAGCAGGAAAGCCGCCAAGGGCAGCCACCACGGGCCGGACTGCGGCACTCCGGCCACGAGCAGGGCCGAGACCGCCGCACCCGTCCAGGCCACTATGAGCAGGAACCGGTCCGAGTAGTGCCAGCGGAAGAGAGTGGGGATGCCGCGGCCCTTGATTCGGGCCAGGAACCGCGGCGCCGGCAGCAGCCCGTTTTCGCCCAGCAGCGCCGGGAACTGCGCGGCGGCATTCAGGAAACCGATCAGGAAGACGGCGGCGATACCGCGCTGCAGCACCTGGCGGGCGAACTCGTATCCTTCGGCGCTGAAGAGCTCCATGGCCATCCAGCCTAGCTGCCGCTGCCGGACGCAGCGGCACTACCCTCCCGCATTTTCCGGCTGCCCCCGATACTGGCGGTGCGCCGACGGGCAGATGGCCGTACGGAGGCACCGAGCAGACAGGGGATCAGCCATGAGGATTGTGGTGACGAGCATTTTTGTGGACGACCAGGACAAGGCACTGGATTTTTACACGCGCGTGCTGGGATTCGAGCCGCGGCAGGATGTGCCGGCGGGCGGGGCGCGCTGGCTGACGGTGGGCGCGCCGGGGGAGGAAGGCGGGGTGGAGCTGCTGCTGGAACCGGCCGGGCATCCCGCCGTCGTACCGTTCACCCAGGCGCTGGTGGCGGACGGGATTCCGTTCACGTCCTTCGCCGTGGACAGCGTGCAGGATGAATATGAGCGCCTGCTGGACCTCGGCGTGGAGTTCACGCAGCCGCCGACTCAGATGGGACCAATGACGACGGCGGTGTTCTCCGACACGGTGGGCAACCTCATCCAGATCGCCGGCAGCAACGGCTGACCTTCCTCGGTGGTTGACAGGTATGCCCCTGACTAGTCGCGGCTTTGCTGACAGGTGACCTTGATGGAGACCGCCGAGCGGTCAAGATCTCGCAGCATGAGGCCGAGGGTGAAGTCGAACCGCTCATGCGCAGTCCCCGAGGTGAGTTCGGTTGCGTGGGCGCGAATGTGCGGAAAGCCGTCTTCAGGGAGGGCTTCGAAGCGGGCGATGAGGTCTTTTCGATGGTGCGTGGAGAATCGATGCTCATCCGTGTTTGATCCCGAGTCGGCGACCGCGATGTCCATCGCGTAGGCGCCGACGTAGAGGAAGAGGGCATCGATCGTCCACGCGGCAACCTGAGGGTCGATGCCGGCGGTGATCAGGATGGCCAACATCCCCTCGTTGACGCGCAGAACGTCGAGGTTTGTGACGTCGATCGCCAGAGCGGCGCGGGAGATGCCGGGGTAGGTCAAGTACTGGTCACGGAGCTGGGTACACACTCCCGCGAGCTGCTCGCGCCACTGTGTGGCGGAGGGTTGCGGAAGAACGATCCGGCTGCACAGGCGGCCGATGAGGAGCTCATCGAGGTCTGCCTTGTTCACCACGTGGGCGTAGAGCGACGCGGGGCCGGTATCGAGCCGGGCGGCGACACTGCGCATGGTCATGGCGTCGAAACCGTCTGCAGCGACGATCTCGAGCGCGGCGTCCGTGATGCGATCGGCGGTGATCGGCGCCTTACGGGGGGCGGGAGGCTCTTCACTGGTTGCGTACCTGGCCGCGCGGCGCTGTTGTGGGGAAGCCATGACTCGATCCTACATTGACACGAACCCCGTTCCGAATATAGAACACTGTTCGTGCCTACACTCGTTCCAAACCGAACCCTCCGGGGATCGTGGATCGCGCTTACCGGGCTGTCCGCCATCTTTCTTTTCGAGATGCTCGACAACTCGATTCTCAACGTCGCATTGCCCACGATCGGCCGCGACCTGCAGTCCTCGACCACGGCACTACAGTGGGTGACCGGCAGCTACGCCGTGGTGTTCGGCGGGCTCATGCTGCTATTCGGTGCGATCGCTGACCGATTCGGACGCCGTCGCGTCATGCTCATCGGGCTCGTCCTCCTCGCCGTCGCGAGCGCCGCCACCGCCTTCGTCACCACTGCCGAGCAGCTGATCGCCGTGCGTGCCGTGATGGGCGTCGCCGCCGCGATGACCACGCCGGGGTCGATGGCTCTCGCCTTCCGCCTGTTTGACGAGGAGAGCCTGCGCGTGCGGGCCATCACCCTCATATCGACCGTCGGCCTGGTCGGCCTGGCCATCGGACCGACCGTCGGCGGGCTCGTGTTGGCCGTTGCTCCGTGGCAGGTGCTACTGCTCATCAACGTGCCGATCGCGATTCTGGCGATCATCGGGATTCGCACGGGCATCGCCGCAGACGGCCCGGCTGAGCTGCACCGAGAGCGTCTCGACATTGCGGGAGCGCTGCTCGCAACGGCGACCATCGTTCTCGCACTGCTCGCGCCGACGGCGTTCATCGACGAGGGGGCCGGATCGGGGATGCCGTGGGCCCTGGTGGCGGCGACCATGGCGGCGGCGGTGCTGTTCGTGGTGCGGGCGCGCACAGCGCGGCATCCGCTCTTGGATCTCGCTCTGATCGCCCGGCCGCTCGTCTCCAGTGGCCTCTCCTTCAAGGCGGCGGCAGGACTCGCCACAGCAGGACTCGGCTACCTGGTGACGCTGCAGCTGCAGCTCGCGTGGGGGTGGCTGCCCGCTTTGGCGGCAGTGGGCATGCTGCCTCAGGTCGTGGTGCTGCTGGCGCTCGGGCCGTTCGTGAACCCGCTCGTCGAGAAGGTCGGCATCAACCGCGCCGCCTGGATGAGCGCCGCCGCAGTGGTGGCCGGCCTCGTCGTCTACACCGCCTTCAACGGCCTCGGCTACGTCTTCGTCGCGATCGCCCTCGCCCTCGTCGCCGCCGGCCTCCGCGTGGTGGGAGTCGTCGCGGCCATCAACGTGCTGAACGGACTGCCGGAGAACCGCACATCCATCGGCTCAGCGTTGACCGACACCAGCACCGAAGTGGCTAACGGCGTCGGCATCGCCGTCGCCGGCACCCTCCTCGCCGCCCTGTTCTCGGGCAGCATCACGGCCTCGAACTGGACCGAGCAGCAATCCGCCCAATTCGAGGGCGCCGCTATCTTCGCTGGACTCGTGCTCACCCTGCTGGCCGCAGCGTTCGTGGTCTTCGGCTTCGTGCGATCGCGCCGGAACGTAGCGGCGGAGGACGTGCCCGCCGACGAGGTTGCCTGATAGAGATCGCAGCGACCTGAACGTCCGCCGTCGAACCCTGGTGGCCCGGGCGGCACAGAAGCCGAGATAAGTGAACTGAGATGAAAACTGTGCTGCGTCTGGCAGCCAGATCCGAAGCGACCTTTAGATGCTTTCGTCCTGACCTGATTCGGCCGAGGGACTGCGCTATATCCATCGAAGTGAACCGGAGGCGGTGGACGAGGCAGCCTCTGTGATTGCCGACGCCGCCCGCAAAGCCCTCACGGAGACCCGCGATGTCCTCACCGGCCTCCAAACGGATTCCAACGATCCGCTGGAACAGCGCCTGGCTGCCCTGGCAGTCCAGTTCTCGACCAGTGGTATGCCCGTCACCCTGCGTCCCGCTGCAGGCCTCGCCCTGTCCACCTCGCCGGAAACCAGCCATGCGGTCTACAGGCTTATCCAGGAGAGGCTGACCAACGCCTTCAAACACGGCGACAGGGAGGCCGGCGTCGAAATTTTCCGTACCTGGACGCTGGACGGCCTTGAGTTGGGCATTTCCTCGTCAATGGATAGCAGCCGACAGCCGGGACGGCTACTGCCACCGCCTGGACAGGGAATGCGGGGGATGGAGCGGCGGGCAGCTGATGCCGGCGGGTGGTTCACAGCCACGGCGGACGGCGGCACCTTCCTCGTGCGGGCATTCCTGCCTCTGTCAGCAGGAAAGCTCGAACTTGAGGAGGTAGGCGCATGACAGCCCCTGCCGCCAGCGGTAACCAGTCAGTGTCCACCATTCGGATCGCTTTGGCTGATGATCAACCGCTGTTCAGCGCGGGCTTGAAGATGATCCTGCGCAGCCAGCCGGACATCAAGCTGACAGGCGACGCAGTCAACGGTGAGGACGCCGTACGGCTGGCCGAGGAAACGCGTCCCGACGTCATGTTGATGGATATCCGCATGCCTGTGCTGGATGGCTGCGAGGCCACCCGCAGGATTGGGGAATCCTGTCCCCAGACCCGGGTCATTGTCCTGACCACCCTCGCGCACGACCAGGCCGTGGTGCGCGCCATCCAGTGTGGGGCCGCAGGATTCCTCAGCAAAGACGCGACGCCGGAATTCCTTCTCGCTGCCATCCGGACCGTGCATTCCGGGCAGTCGGTCATCGCTCCTGCCACTACCCGGGAACTGCTGCGGGACTACAGCACGCCTACCAGGCGGAACACCCAGGCGTTGGCACCTTTATCCGAACGGGAGCGGGAGGTCTTCCGGCTGGCGGCGACCGGGCTGGGCAACACCGAAATTGCCTCGACACTGGTCCTGGCCGAAACCACCGTGAAGTCCCACGTCGGCGCAATCCTTGCCAAGCTCAAGCTGCGCAACCGGATCCAACTTGTCGCCTTCGCTTACCAAAACGGACTGGTCTAACCCTTTCGCATTCGCTATCTCAATCCCAACCGAGGAGTTCTGACATGCAAAACTACGGAAACCGGACAAGCAGAAAAGTCCTTCCCATCAAGCGCCTGGCTGCAGCGGCTGTTCTCGTCGCCGGCGGTGCCGCGACTCTCATTGCAGCCGCCTTGCCCAACACTCCGTTGGCGGCCGCGCCGGAACCGGTATCAGGTATTGTGCGCGACGCCGAGGCCTACATGGCACCGGATCCGGTCGCCGAAGAAGGCGTGCGGCAGCTAATTTCCGAGTGCATGGCCAACGCCGGATTCGACTACACACCGCCCGTTGAGACAGAAGGCGCCGGGGGCCTCAGTGAATGGATCGGTTTCGAGCGCCTTGATGTCGCTGCCGCAAAGGCTGAGGGCTACGGCGGTCCTGTAGTGGGTAGTGAACCGGCACCGGGCAGTGATCAGGCAACCATGTTCAGCGACCCTGCCTTCGATGCGGCGCTGTACGGTCCGGCTGATGAGTTTGCCGGGGCAGGAAGTTTCGAAAGCCGTGCCGGCGGCTGCCGGGGCACTGCAGTGACCGCCATCTATGGGGACATGGAGAGGTACACCCTGGCCACAGTCGCCTCCCTGAACGCCTTCCCGGCATCGAGGGACGCTGCCTCACGGGATCCTGAAATCGAGGCGGCCAACCAAGAGTGGCAGGACTGCATGGCGCAGACTCCCTACAGTTCACTTCGGGCCCCGGGCGAGGCCAGGACAGCCGGTGAGGCGGCAGGTGGCCAGGAAGAAATCAAGATAGCTGTCACAGACGCGGTCTGCCGCGAAGAAACGAATCTTCAAACCCGCATCGACGCAGTTTTCGACAAATACCTGACCACCGAAATGCAGCAAATGGCGCCGGAGATGGCAGAAGTAACGGAAATCAAGACTCAGGCCGCCCAGCGGGCTCTGGAAATCAGTAGGTCCTCCAGCTGATCTTGTGGCGAGATAGGGAGGCGGGGGGGCGAGAATTGGGCCCCCCCCACCCACCGCCCCGCCCCCTTTTTTTACTGCCCCCGCCACCGCCCGATGCCC
>NZ_JAJJOC010000012.1:0-109707 GCF_020907365.1 Arthrobacter sp. zg-Y750
CCCGTGCCCCCCCCTGTTGTGTGGGGGCGTGCCTGGGCGGGGGGGCCCCCACCCCGCCCCCCCCCCCCTCCCTCGTCCCGGACCAGTTTTTCTCCTGCCCCTGCCAGCGAGCGATGCCCGCTGAAGGATCCCTTAGTGGGGCGTGGGCGTGTATTGGTTCCGCCCGCCCGGGAGATGGCTTGGCCAGCTTGTTTTCACGCAGTAGCCTTCTTCGGGTGAATGAGGAAGCTGAAGAACTTGAAGGCGGAAACGCCTCAGAGAGTGTCGTTCGTATTGGCGATACGGTCCGCAAACCGTGGCAGGAAAACTCTGCCACGGTTCAGAAATACCTGAAAGCTCTCCAAGCGGCTGGCGTTGACGTGCCCGACCCCCTGGGCAAGGATCACGATGAGCGACATGTCATCGAGTACGTCGATGGTAAATCTGCGATGGACCAGTTGCCCCTAGGGCAGAATGACCTCCTGCGGATCGGTCGTTTGATTCGCCAAATTCACGATGCCAGCGAAGGATTCGGCCTCCCGGATACGACCGGATGGAACCTTCTGCTTCCTGCCGACAACGCGAACCTAATGTGCCACAACGACCTGGCGCCATGGAACCTCATCATGGGCGAACGGTGGGTGTTCATCGATTGGGACGCGGCGGCCCCGAGTACGCGCCTCTGGGACCTTGCATATGCAGTGCAGTCCTTCGGAATGCTCTTTGAAGGCCAACCCGTTCCAGAGGCAGCCGCGAGGCTGCGTGCTCTTATCGACGGATATGAAGCTGACGAGGTCTTACGGGAAGCGTTGCCCGAAGCCCTAGGAAAGAGGACGGCGGCCATGCATGAGCTGTTGAAGTCCTCACATGAAACCGGATTCCAGCCTTGGGCAGAAATGTATGTCAGCGGACACGGCGATCACTGGCGCGGGGCGGCTGACTATGTCCTACGCAATAAAGATGCCTGGAAACAGGCCCTGGCTTAGATTGCTGCTGGCCTACAGAGACCCGGTGAAGGATCCCTCACTGGACGCCTGTCGAGCTTCCTCCCTTGGTAGTCGGACACGAATAACGGGACAGATTCTCCCGGTGTGTCCGCGAGGATCTCGGTAATGGCTTTTGCCGCTCCTGCATCTTGCTGTCAAGCTGATCAAATGGCTGTTCAGCTCATTCCTCTCAGTGCCCAACAATTCCCTGCCTGGATGGAACGAAGCCGCAGTGAATACGCATCCGATCTCATTAGGACAGGCGAATCCCCGCAAGATGCACACCGGCGCGCATATGAGAGCCTCGATGCCGCGTTTCCGGAGAATATTCCAACCATAGATAATGCCGTGTTCGATGTTCTTGACGGTACTGGCACAACCATTGGCTACCTCTGGGTTGGAACTGACAGTTCTGAAGATGATCGCTCTTGGTGGGTGTGGGACATAGTCGTTGATGAGGAGCATCGCGGCAAAGGGCTGGGTAGGAAGGCAATGAAGCTAGCCGAAGACTACGCGCGTTCCCAAGGCGCCCACACTCTTGGGCTAAGCGTTTTCGGATTCAACCACGGCGCCCGAGGACTCTACGAATCGATGGGTTACGAAATAGTGACCACGAAAATGAAGAAGCACCTCTAAACATAGGTCAGCGGAAGTCGCCGACCTGCCTCTCGACCGGAACGGTGCCCTCCACGACGACGTCGCCGGTGTGCGCGGTAGTGACGGTTTCAATCAGGACGATTTCGACCTCCTCGTCCGCGATCGGATTGTGCTGCACCCCGCGGGGAACGACGTAGAACTGGCCAGGCGTGAGTACGACCTCCTCAGCATCGGGCAGCTGGATGCGTAACCGACCGGAGACGACGAGGAACATTTCATCCTCCGCGTCATGGGCGTGCCAGACCAGCTCACCGAGCAGCTTCGCGACCTTCACGTACTGATCGTTCACGCGCCCAATGACCCGTGGGGTCCAATGGGTGTGGACCTGCCGGAGCTCAGCGGCGACATCGATTCCGTGGAGAGAAGTCATGGGGCCCATCATCGGCCCCAAGACGTGCGTACGACGAATCGACCCCACCGACGATAGAAGATCTCCGTCATCAAATCTGAACTTGCAAGCCCGGCCTGTCCCGCAAGGGATCCCTTGCGGGGCCCTGGATATGGGGTTTTCACGCGTAGAGGCGGGCAGGGTCTCCCGAGAGGGAGGCCTTGACGAAACGACTCGGTTCATCGATGAGGACTTCGATTGCCCCGGCCTCGACCCCGGCGAGGCTTCCTTCGGCCACGTCTGCCGGATCGATCTTGGGGCCGTCGACGCCGGCCATCATGTCCGTGTCAGCTCCTCCGAGGTGCACACCCTGCACGAGGATGTTCCGGCCGGCGAGTTCCACGCGCACCCCATTAGTCATGTTCCACTCCGCAGCTTTAGCCACAGCGTAGGACCCGGACCCCTCAGCGGTCGCAACCCAAGACAGTACTGACAGGACATTCACTATCGCCCCTGCCCCTTGAGCCTGGATCACGGGTGCGAATGCTCGAATAACCCGCAGAGTTCCAAACAAGTGCGTTTCCAGGTCCGCCCTTATCTCGCCCATGGGTGAGGTCAGAAGGTCAGCGCCCGTTGTGATGCCGGCATTGTTGATCAACAGATCCACGTCCGATGCGACGACAGCAGCATCCTTAATGGCAACTTCATCCAATAGATCAAGGCGCAGGGGTGTGACTCGGGAATCACGGATGTCGATGGTCCCCACGTCACGGGCCGTGGCGTACACCTTCCGGGCTCCGCCTTTGAGGAGTTGATCCACGAAACTCTTTCCAATGCCACGGTTCGCTCCGGTCACGAGGGCTGTAGCTCCATTGATGTGCATAGCTCTTCCTTCTGCTCGTTGATGAGGGCTCGTTCGCCCGCTGGCGCTACGTTAGAAGTTCACGTCGACGTGAAGTGCAAATCGCCAACATCGAACTAGTGACTGGGAGCTTTTGAGGATGAGAATCGGAGAGCTGGCAAGACGGGCAGGAGTCAGCACACGGGCACTGCGCTACTACGAGGAACAGGGTCTTCTCACACCGGCCAGGACCACGGCCGGGCACCGGATCTACACTGAAGCCTCGCTAGCGCGGGTCCAGCTCATCCAACTGCTTTTCACAGCCGGCCTGAGCAGCCGCCTCCTCGTCCGGCTTCTGCCCGCGATCGATGCCAAATACCTTGAACTCGACCTGGTAGCCCGTCTGGAGGCCGAGCGCGCGCGCCTCGCCGCTAATATTTCCGAGCTTCAGGCAGCTCACCGCCGGCTTGGCGTCCTCCTTGACATCAGCGCCGACCCGGACGACAGGGAATGCGCTACAACCCTCGACTAGACCACGGACGATGAGGTCTCGGGCCCCGTTACCGAACGCAGTAGGAGTTCCTCACCGCCATTGAGCCATCACAACCATGGATGCGGAGCCCGCGGGGTCGATGCCCATTGCATACGGCCCGCCCCTCGCCTTCCATCTGGACGTGCTGCCCTGACTGGCTAGAGTGCTCGGCATGAATGAACTTGTTCAAGCGCAGCTTTCTGCCATCACGGAGGTTCTACACGCAGCAAAAACATTGGGGATCGAGATCTGGTTGCGTGGAGGTTGGGCGATGGACTTTTACCTCGGCCAGGTGACTCGTGACCACGAAGACATAGATTGGTTCGTCTGGCAGAAGGACTTGCCCGGGATTTCCGGGCTGCTTATCTCCCGAGACTGGGTTGATCTCGCCAGGCACCCACTCGATCAGCAACGCGATCTTTTTCGCGATGGGGTTGAACTCGGCTTTGCGCCACTGGCTCGGACTGATTGCGGTGATGTGGTCGTGGGTGGGGGCCCGTTCATGGGTGAACCATGGCCTAAAAACATGATCGTCAATAGCCTCTTTGGAGAGCTGGAAGGTATCCGCTGCCCCATCATCAGCCCAGAGTCACAGATCGAAATCAAGCGCATGATGCCGGTATGGGTCCCCGGGTTCCGACGACGCGACAAGGACATCCTAGACATTGCGCGATTAGAGTCAGCGCTGCACAGACCGCAATAGGGGCAGGAGCGCGCATCTCAGAACCGGAACAGTGAGTTGATGTCCTGTTTGGCGTCATCCACGTACACGTCGGTGCGTTCATCAAAGAAGCTAACCAGGTCCTTCAGTTGGGCCGAATCGGGCAGTACAGCCTCATAGGACCAGGCCAGGGCAGTGCCTTCGGGCCGGTCGGTGACGGACCAGTAGGAAGCGGTGCCTTTGTAAGGGCAGACCGACTGCTTGAGGGACGGATGCAGGGCGTCCCAGTCGACGTCGCCGCGCGGGAAATAGGTGCGGACCGGCAGCATGGTCTCGTACACGAAAACCGGTTCGCGGGTTTCGGCCAGGAGTTGCCCGCCCAAGTGCACCCGCACGTTCCGTGAGGACTGCCGGGCATCCACCCGGTGGAAGGGATCGCGCGGGTGGCCTTTGATCTCCTGGTCCTCTTCCAGCCAGCGGTCGAACGCGTCGAAGTCCAGCAGAACGTAGCCGGCAAGATCCGGATCAGCCGGACGGAAACCCGCGCCCGGCAGGACATGGGATCCGGCATGCAGGTCCAGTCTCTGCCCCGGTGCCGTGTGCGCGGCGAAGGGGTAGCGGGGGTCCATTAGCGCCTCCGGCGGCACATCAGCGAGCGGATCCCGGCCCGGGGGATCAGCGGCAACCAGCTCCGCGGCAATGTCCCGCGCCGGGACGGCGTACAGCGGCGTGACCCGCCGCGGCTCGTACGCCAGCACCGCACTGGTGGAATCCACAACCGTGTTGTCCCCGAGCTGTGCCCGGATACGCCGCGGAGTGGGCTCGTACCGCAGCTCGGGCAGGAGCTTCCACAGGGAGGGGCTGATTTGCAGTGCCATGTGCCCAGTGTCTTGCGGGAGGAAACCCGATTCAAGGGGCTGGGGATCGGATGTCCCGCAGACGCCGGAAGGCCGGCCCCGAGGGACCGGCCTTCCGGCAGCGGGATCCCGCTAGTTGCTATGGCCAGCGGTCCCTCGCCGAAGAACGCCCGCAGGGGTGGTTCTCCGCGTGCCGGTGCGGAGCACCGCCGGCGGCGGTGAGGAGAAGTGCGAGGTTGGGGGACAGCGCCGGGAGCAAGACGACAAAAGGCGGCGTGTGGGTTAGTTGTTTCGCCGCATCCGGGCCAATTCGGCCTCGATACGGCTATCCGATATGGCCGGACGGCGTGAGTAGGTGGGGATCCCCGCGACGACCGCGGCGATGAGAGTCCCCAAGATGGGCCAGATCGGCCAGAAGTAGCCACCCGGCGTCGTGAAGTACCAGATCGCGACCTGAAATACTGCGAGCAGCAGCCAGAGGCCGACCACTCCCTTGTAGACCGTCTTCGCGATGACGTGCCGCCGGGCAAGCTCGTACGATTCATTCGGTGTCGACATGGTGTTGCCTTCCGTTGTGATGGGATGTTCGAGGTGGTTCATGCTGCGCCGGACGGTGGAGGACCATGTCGCCGGAGGAACGTCGGAATTGGATAGTTGACTATCTAATGTGTACGATAGTCCAACTATCCAATGGAGGCAAGATGCAGATATCCCAACTGGTCCAGCAGGCCGACGTACCGTTGGCGACGGTCAAGTACTACATTCGGGAGGGCCTGCTCCCTGCCGGACGTGCAACCAGTGCAACCCGTGCCGACTACGATGAGAATCACCTGGAGCGGTTGCGGCTGATCCGCTCACTCACGGTCGTGGCCGGCTTGCCCCTGAACCGGGTGAAGAAGATTCTCGACGTGATCGATCACCCTGAAGGCAGTGTCTACGAGATGCTGGGGACGGCCATCGACGCTCTCGCGGGCTACCTGCCGGGCGAAGACGGCCCCGACCGCAGTTGCCCGCGCGCTGAAGCAGCCCTCGCTTCGCTGGGGAGTGCCTACAACGCCTCGGATGATCGGATGGCTGCCTTCGCGCAGCTCGAAAGCGCGCTCCGTGCTGTCGAGGAGGTCGGAATGCCGGCCGACACGGAGAGGTTGCGGCTTTACGGCGACCATCTCATGGCGATCGCGCGCGCTGAAATAGAAGCGATGCCGACAGCCGACCCGGATGCAGCTGTTCAGTACGCCGTCCTGGGTACCGCGCTGTATGAACCTGTTCTCGCGGCGATCCGCCGCCTCGCCCATCAAAACCTCGCCATAGGGGCTAAGTGAAGCGGGTGTGCCCGTACCGCCCGCGAAGAGTCCGCGGCGTCGACCCGGTGGTGCTAAAGGTGGCGGTGGACATAGGCCCAGCGACCGCCGAGATCCGTCCGCAGTGCCTCCATCAGCGGGTCGGTGAGATTCGACCAGGTGTGGTCAATGATGACTGCGAGGTGTGCCACGGCCATTCATGGGGAAATCTTCCAGTCTCCGAGCAGAGCAGTCCAGGAGCATCCCGTGCAGGTGAGGAGCGGTTCGGTCCCGCCCTGGTCCCAGTCACTTATCCGGGAGAAGACTGACATCAGCAGGCGTCCGGGTCCGCCTTGGTCCAGCCGTTGGCTGAGCCAGTTTCGGACTTCCTGCAGGCGATCTTCCGCGCCGGCCCCATCCACCGACAGATCCAGCAGCTGTTCCCAGTGATCTCCCATGCCCTGACCCTAATACGGGGTGACTTCCGATGCTGAGGAGGTCGTACTCACGCCCGGTCAGTTCTACGTCGTTCCCCGCGGGGTGCAGCACAATCCGATCGCGGACGAGGAGGTCGAGATCGTGCTGATCGAAACCGTCACTACCGCGCACACCGGCGACGTCGTCGTGGAGGGCACCGTTCCGGTCGAGAGACAGGTTGGCGGCTTCCGCTGAGCTACACCTAAAACTTCGCGACTCAACCGAGGATCCGCCCAGCAGTCGCCCACGCCGGAAGGCCGGCCCCGAGGGACCGGCCTTCCCGCAGCGGGATCCCGCTAGTTGCTGCCTCCGTGGGCTTCGAGTGCCACCGGCTGCCACTCTTCCCAGGACGCCAGTCGGGACTCATAGTCGGCCTTGGCAATGGCCAGCGGGCCCTCGCCGAAGAACGCCCGCAGGGGCGGGTTCTCGGCGTCGACGATCTTGAGGATCGGCCCGCGGGTGGCACGCGGGTCACCGGGCGTACCGCGGCGGCTGGGGCGGTTCGCTGCCTGCTCCCGGACGACGTCATACGCGGCAATGGGCTGCGCATGCTTCGCGGAGCTGCCACCCCAGTCGGTGGAGAACCCGCCGGGCTCGATCATGGTGACCTTGATGCCGAAGCCGGCAACCTCCTGCGCCAGCGCCTGGCTCAGTCCTTCCAGGGCCCACTTCGAGGCGTGGTAAATGCCCACGGACGGGAAGGCGGAAATGCCGCCGATGGAGGAGACCTGGATGATGTGGCCGCTGCCCTGCTCACGCAGGTACGGCAGGGCGGCCTGGGTCACCCAAAGCGCTCCGAACAGATTGGTCTCAATCTGATCGCGTGCTTCGGCCTCGGAAAGTTCCTCGACCATGCCGAACTGCCCGTACCCGGCATTGTTGATGACGACGTCGAGCCGGCCGAAGTGCTCCTGTGCACGCTGGACGGCGGCGAAGACCGCGGCGCGGTCCGTGACGTCGAGCGAGAGGGGCAGCACCCGGTCACCGTAGGTGTCCACCAGTGCGGTGAGGCTGTCCGTGCTGCGGGCGGTGGCGGCAACGGAATCTCCGCGTTCCAGGGCCGCTTCCGCCCATTCGCGTCCGAAGCCGCGCGATGTTCCCGTGATGAACCAGACCTTGCTCATGCTGTGCTCCCTGCTAAGTGTCGTGGATATGGGTTCCAGCGGAAGGTGTCCCTGCCGCCGTGCAGTCATGGTGGAGGGAACCCGTTAGGCCGCCGAATAATTCCGGGGCATGCCCGGCCTTCCAGCCGGGGCATGCCCTTTCCTTGGTGCAGGGTCTGCTGAGGGGCTTAGTGCCCCCGGGCGATCCACTCGTCCAGGTGCGGGCCTTCGGCGGCGATGGACGTTGCGTCTCCGTGTCCGGTCAGCACCTTGGTTTCGGCCGGCAGGGTCAGCAGGCGTTCCTTGATGGACTCGATGATGGTGGGGAAATCGCTGTAGGAGCGGCCGGTGGCACCGGGCCCTCCGTTGAAGAGCGTGTCCCCGCTGAACACCACCGGTTCGGGAACATCTTCACCGGCAGCCAGCGAGAAGCACACCGACCCGGGGGAGTGCCCCGGTGTGTGCAGGGCGCGCAGGGTGTGGCCTGCCACCTCGAAGGTGTCCCCGTCCTCAATCTCGTCGTCCGGTCCCTCGTCCGGGAACACTGCGTCCCAGAGCATCCGGTCTGCCGCGTGCAGGAACACGGGGGCGCTGAAACGGTCCCGGGCCTGCTCGACGGCGCGGATGTGGTCATCGTGGCCGTGCGTGAGCAGGATGGCCATGACTTCGCGGTCCCCGACGGCCTCGGCAACGGCGTCGATGCTGTGCGCGGGGTCGATCACGATCACTTCGGCGTCGTCCCCGATAATCCAGACGTTGTTATCCACGTCCCAGGTGCCGCCGTCCAGCGAGAAGGTCCCCGAGGTGACGACGTTGTCGATGCGGAACGTCACAGTTCCACCACCGAGCGCAGGACCTTGCCGTCGTGCATCTTGGTGAAGGCTTCTTCGATGTCGCCCAGGCCGATGCGCTCGGTGACGAACGCATCCAGGTCCAGCCGGCCGAGCTTGTACTGCTCCACCAGCATGGGGAAGTCCCGGGACGGCAGGCAGTCGCCGTACCAGGAGGACTTCAGGGACCCGCCGTGGCCGAAGACGTCAGCCAGCGGCAGTTCGATCTTCATATCCGGGTTCGGTACGCCCACCAGCACTACCCGGCCGGCGAGGTCGCGGGAGTAGAAGGCCTGCCGATAGGTTTCCGGGCGGCCCACGGCGTCAATCACGACGTCGGCACCGAAGCCGCCGGTGAGGGCGCGGATAGCCTCGACCGGGTCCTGCTCCTTGGAGTTGATCCCGTGGGTGGCACCCTGGGCCTTGGCCAGCTCGATCTTGGCGGAGTCGATGTCCACCGCGATGATGGTGGTGGCGCCGGCCAGCTTGGCGCCGGCAACAGCGGCAATGCCCACGCCGCCGCAGCCGATCACGGCGACGGATTCGCCCCGCTGTACGGCGCCGGTGTTAATGGCTGCACCGATGCCGGCCATCACGCCGCAGCCGAGCAGGCCCACCGCGGCGGGATCGACGTCGTCGTCCACCTTGGTGCACTGGCCGGCAGCCACGAGCGTCTTTTCGGCGAATGCGCCGATACCCAGGGCGGGCGTCAGCTCGGTGCCGTCCTCAAGGGTCATCTTCTGGGTGGCGTTGGCGGTGTTGAAGCAGTACTGCGGCTCGCCCTTGCGGCAGGCGCGGCATTCGCCGCACACCGCGCGCCAGTTCAGCACCACGCGGTCGCCGGGAGCCACTTCGGTGACGCCGGGGCCGACGGCGGAGACCACGCCGGTGGCTTCGTGGCCGAGCAGGAACGGATAGTCATCATTGATGGCGCCCTGCTTGTAATGCAGGTCGGTGTGGCAGACGCCGCACGTGAGGATGTCCACCAGGGCCTCTCCGGGCCCCGGATCCGGAACCAGGATGGTTTCCAGAGAAACGGGTGCGTTCTTTTCCTTGACGACTACGGCCTGAACCTTATGGACCATGGGGTGCTGCCTCCTGCGATGTTCGGGCGGGGCGCCGATGTCCGGCGTCCCGCCTTCCATCCTATGAAGCGTTTCGGCCGGGAGCGAAGCCGGGAATTACCCTTCCGCTTCCGGCGCAACCGTGCCTGGGCCTGCCGCCGGCGCCGATCCCGCCCTACGATGGGAGGCGGAAAAGGTCCGCAGCGAGCGCGGCATCGCGCCGGCGGAACCGCCTAGCCCCCCCCCCAAGGACGGCCCATGAACGCCTCAGCGTCCGGCAGCAGCGTACCCACGTCCCCCGAAGGTCCGAAGAAGCGTTCCGGGACGGGGCGCCGGACCGGCCGGCTCATCTTCCTGCTGCCGGTGCTGCTGGTGCTGGCCTGGCTGGCGGTGGGCGGGATTGGCGGCCCGTACTTCGGCAAAATCAGCGAAGTGGCGGACAACAACCAGACCTCGTATCTGCCCGCCAGCTCGGCATCCACGCAGGTGGCCGCGCTGCAGGAGAAGTTCACGGACAGCGATGCCATTCCCGCCGTCGTCGTTTATGTGAACAATGACGGCCTGACCGAGGCGGACCGGACCTTCGTCACCGGCCGGGCCTCCGCGCTTTCGGGGGTCAGCGGCGTGGCGGGACAGGTATCCCCGCCGCAGTTCTCCACTGACGGCAAGGCGGCGGAAATCTTTGTGCCGGTGCAGGACAATGATGCCGCCGCGACCACCGTGGAGGATTTGGGCGGGGTTGCCGGCGACGGCATCCCCTCGGGCCTGGACAGCTACGTCACCGGCCCGGCCGGACAGCTGGCGGACATCACCGAGGCCTTCGGCGGCATCGATACCTCGCTGGTGCTGGTGGCGGCACTGGCCGTGCTGGTGATCCTGGTGGTGGTCTACCGGTCACCGCTGCTGCCGTTCCTGGTGCTCCTGACGTCCATCCTCGCCCTGTCGGCGGCCATCCTGGTGGTCTTTTACCTGGCCAAGGCCGGAGCGCTGACACTGAACGGCCAGGTGCAGGGGATCCTGTTCATCCTGGGCATCGGTGCAGCAACCGATTATTCGCTGCTCTATGTTTCCCGGTACCGGGAATCCCTGCGGGACCACGAGGGGCGCTGGGATGCCACCAAGGCAGCCCTCAAGGGAACGATCGAGCCGGTGCTTGCCTCCGCCGCCACCGTGGTGGCCGGGCTGCTGTGCCTGTTGCTCAGCGACCTCAATTCCAACAAGGCGCTGGGCCCGGTGGCAGCCATTGGCATCGGATTCTCTTTCCTGGCCGCGATGACGCTGCTGCCGGCGCTGTTGATGCTGACCGGCCGGGCGGCGTTCTGGCCGCGCCGGCCCGCCTTCGGCTCCCCGCATCCGGACCGGGACGGCAACGCAGGCAAGGGGTTCTGGCCCCGGGTGGCAAGGAGTATCAAGGCGCACCCGCGCCGGCTGTGGGTGATTCCCGCCGTCGTGCTGCTGGTGGCGTGCGCGGGCCTGCTGCAGCTGCGCGCCTCCGGAGTGCCGCAAAGCGACTTTGTGCTGGGGGAGACTTCCGCCAAGGAGGGGCAGCAGGTTTTGGGGGAGCATTTCCCCTCCGGCTCGGGCAGTCCGGCGCTGATTGTGGCCCCGGAAAGTGAACTGGACACCGTTGCCCGGGCGGTCCTGTCCACTCCCGGTGTTGACGCGCTGGTGGTGGATGCAACCGGCACACCGGAGGGAACGCTGCCGGTGACGGCCGACGGCGTGCAGGCCTCACCCATACCGGGAACTTCGGGTACGCCGAAGGTGGTGGAGGGAAAAGTGCTGCTGGAGGCCACGCTCAAGGAGGCAGCCGAATCGGACGCCGCCGAACAGACGGTCAGCGCCATGCGCGGGAATGTGGCCGGGATCGGGGACGTGCTGATCGGCGGGGTAACGGCTACGACCATCGACACCAATGCTGCAGCCGCCCATGACCGGGACCTCATCATTCCGGTAGTGCTGGTGGTGATCCTGTTCCTGCTGATGCTGCTGCTGCGGGCTCTGCTGGCCCCGTTCCTGCTGATCCTGACGGTGCTGCTGTCCTTCGGGGCCACCATGGGCGTTTCCGCCCTGGTCTTCAACCATGTGTTCCGCTTCCCGGGCGCGGATCCGGCCGTCCCGCTGTTCGGCTTTATTTTCCTGGTGGCCCTGGGTGTGGACTACAACATCTTCCTGATGACCCGGGTGCGTGAGGAAAGCATTGGGCACGGCACGCGGGAGGGAGTGGTCCGCGGGCTCATGATCACCGGCAGCGTCATTACCAGTGCGGGCATTGTGCTGGCGGCAACCTTCGCCGCCCTGGGCGTTATCCCGGTGCTCTTCCTGGCGCAGCTGGCCTTCATCGTCGCCTTTGGCGTGCTGCTGGACACCTTGGTAGTGCGCTCGCTGCTGGTCCCGGCGCTGTCCTACGACATCGGAGACCGGATCTGGTGGCCCTCGCGGCTGGCCCGGAGATCCGGGCCAGCCGCGGAGGCGCGGCGCTAGAGTCCGAGCCGGGACTTGACCTCGGAAGCGGAGGGGTTGGTGGCGGAGGAGCCGTCCGGGAAGATCACGGTGGGAACCGTCTGGTTGCCGCCGTTCAGCGCCTCAACCAGGTCCGCGGTGCCTTCCACGTCTTCAATGTTGACCTCGGTGTAGCCGATGCCCTCGCGGTCCAGCTGCGACTTCAGCCGGCGGCAGTAGCCGCACCAGCTGGTGGAGAACATGGTGATGGTCCCGGTTTCCGGGGTGAAGGCTTCGGCTGTGGCGGCCACGGCGGTGCTCCTTTTGTCGATCGATTTAACTGGTTGCCTGTCTTTAACAGTAGTCAGGGGCGTCAACACTATTCCGGCCGGCGGCATTCCCGCTGGCACACTGGAAGCATGTGCGGACGATACGTGATGGCCCGGGCCGCTGCGGACCTGGTGGCCGAAGCAGAAGCAGAGGCGGATGCCAACCTTGAGCTGCGCGCCTCCTGGAACGTGGCGCCGACGTCGGACGTCCCGGTAGTGCTCGAACGCCTGGTGGACGGGCGGCGGGCCCGGCAGGTGCACGTGGCCCGGTGGGGCCTGGTGCCGGGCTGGGCGAAGGATGCCTCGGTGGGGGTGCGGGCGTTCAACGCGCGCAGCGAAACGGTGCTGGAGAAGCCGACGTTCCGTGACGCCGTCGCCGCCCGGCGCTGCGCCGTTCCCGTGGACGGCTACTACGAGTGGATGGCCGGTCCCGGCAAGGTCCGGCAGCCGTTTTACGTTTCCCGGACCGACGGCCGGCCCATTTATTTCGCCGGGCTCTATGAATGGTGGCGGGATCCGGCGAAGGACCCGGGGGACCCGGACAGGTGGCTGCTCTCGACCTCCATCCTGACCGTCGCCTCACCGCCGGCGGACAGTGCCGAACCGGTGCTGCGGGAACTCGCGGGCCTGCATGACCGGCTGCCGCTGCCCCTGTCTCCGGAGGCAATGACCGCCTGGCTCGACTCTGCAGCGCTCGCCGGGACGGACACCGCCGCGCTGCTGGCTGCGGCAACCGGGCAGGCGTATGCGGCGGCGTCGGACTGGCACCTGCGCAAGGCACACCACGGTGTGGGGAATGTCCGCAACGACGGCGCGTACCTACTGCAGCCGGACCCGGCCGCGGCACGCGAGGACGTACTCTTCTAGCCCCGCGGCCCGTTCGCTGCGGACGCCTCCAAGGCAGCCTCGACCGCCGCCTCCGGGTCCGGGTCCGGTCCGGCGGGATCGAGGGTTTCCCGGTCCAGGACCGCAGGATTCTGGGTCACCAAGGTGACCCGGCCATCGTCGTCCACGGATAGCCCGGGGTTGTGGCAGGCCTCCCAGCGCACGCCGTCGGGGTCGGTGAAGTAACCGGAATACCCGCCCCAGCTCATCTGCGTACCCGGGGCGGTGATAGTCCCGCCGGCAGCTGCGGCCTGGTGAAGCACCGCGTCCACTTCCGCGGGAGAGTCCAGGTTATGGCCCAGGGTGAAGGGCGCCTCACGGATGTCACCCATTGGCCCGGCTTCGGCCGCGAGGTGGTCGGCACGGAAGAAGGAGAGCACCAGGCCGTGGTTGACCTGGAAAAACAGCACCTCTTCCGGAACATACTGCAGCGGAGTCCAGCCCAGCCGGGACACATAGAACGCGTAAGTCACTTCGAGGTCCCGTACGCCTACGGTCACCACGGATACATGGGGGTTCACGTCTTGATCCTCCCATCCAGAGGTCAAGAATGCCGATTATGGCGCGAATCAGTGCCGGGCCCGCCGCGCAGCGGCAATTGCACACCGGTTGTCCCGGTGCTGGATATTCTTTAAGCATGGAAGCAGCTGAGCAGAAATCCGTTTCGGGACAGCTTGACGATGTCCGGGCAGCAATCGACGAGATCGACGAGGAAATCGTTGCGCTGATCTGGCGCCGGGAGCGGCTGGTACGCCTCGCCGGGGGACTGAAGGACAGCGACGCCGCCGTCCGCTCACCCAAGCGCATGGAAGAAGTAATTGCCCACGTCCGGCACGCCGCCGAGGAGCAGGACAGCGACTGCAACGTGGTGGAACGGACCTACAAGGCAATGATCGAAGCCTTCATCGACTACGAACTCAAGGTCCGGCACCAAACGGAAACCCAGCGCAAGCTGGACGCCTTCAGCAACAGCTAGGTGCCGCCGTCCGCGGCACACATCCGGTAGGTTGGGCCGCATGACCTCGACCGTGGCAAACGCGTGAGCCGGCCAACTCCGGCACCCGGCGACAACCGCTGGCGTCCCGTGGCCGCCGCGCTCGCTGACCCGCGCCGCCTGCGCCTGTATGCGCGCGCCGTCCTCGCAGCCGACGACGGCGCCCCGCTGGACCCCGCGGACCTCGCTGCGGACGAAGCCAAGTCGCTGGCGGTGCTGCAGCAGGCAGGCCTGCTGCAGGTGGACGGAAACCGGACCAAACCCGCACCGTCAGTGTTCCGGGACCTGCTGGCAGCCGGTGTGCGGCCGCCGGAGTCCTCGGCCCGCCGGTTCCTGGTCCGGGGCCGGATCGAGGCCTTCCCGCGCAAACGGGCAGACCGGCTCGAGCTGCTGCAGTTGATTGCCGGCGAAGTCTTCGAACACGCGGTGCCGCCGGAGCCGGGGCTCCAGCCGGTCCTTACCGAGAAGGACCTGACACACCGCCTGGCCGCCTACACCTCCGACCCCGCCGCTATCCGCCGCTACCTCATCGACGAGGGCATAGTTGCCCGGGATCCGGCCGGTACCCAGTACTGGCTCACCCGGCCCCGCCCGGCGGAAGGAATGGAATTTGCCTGACAGCCCCGCCCGCGCCTGGACAGGTGCAGTCGCCGGGACAGCGGTACAGGGGGCATAGGAGGCCGCCGCCGACCGTTGACTTGGCGGGCAGGGCGGGCGTCGAATGGGAAGTGCACCTGGACTGCCATCACTCGGCGGAAACTTCCAAGGAGATGCGCATGGCAGAGCAATTCACCGCCCGCGGAACAAGAGCAGCCCGTCCCGCCGCCGGGATGACCGGCGCCATGGGTGCCCCCGTCAGTACCGTGTCGCTGGCGGCCCACTCCAGTGCGACGCTGGCCGCTCCGGGAACGGCTCCGGACGCCGCCGCTCCGGGAACGGCTCCGGACGCCGCCCCTCCGGGAACGGCTCCGGCGGGTGCAGCCCCGGCAGACCCGGGCGGCGCAACGGCCGCAGGCGCGGGCGCCCCGGACCCGCACTCCGGCCGGCAGCCGTCCCCTGAACATTCCGGGCGCCGCATTGCCGTCATTTTCACGGGCCTGATGCTCGCGGTGCTGCTCGCTGCCCTGGACCAGACCATCGTTTCCACGGCACTGCCCACCATTGTGGGGGACCTGCACGGGCTGGACCACCTGTCCTGGGTGATCACCGCTTACCTGCTGACCTCCACCATCGGGCTGCCCATCTACGGCAAGCTCGGTGACCTGCTGGGACGCAAGAACATTTTCATTTTCGCCATTGTGGTTTTCCTGGCGGGCTCAGCGCTGTCCGGGCAGTCGCACAGCATGGCCGAACTGATCACCTACCGGGCCATCCAGGGTGTGGGCGGCGGCGGGCTGATCATCGGTGCGCAGGCCATCATCGGCGACATTGTGCCCGCCCGCGAGCGCGGCAAGTACATGGGCCTGATTGGGGCTGCCTTCGGCATCGCATCGGTCAGCGGACCGCTGCTGGGCGGATACCTGACGGACTCCTGGTCCTGGCGGTGGGTGTTCTACATCAACCTGCCCATCGGGGTCATTGCGCTCGCCGTCATCATCGGCGCGCTGCACCTGCCGCGGAACAGCGCCAAGGGTATTGCCCTGGACTACGCCGGCGCGGGACTGCTGGCCATCGGCAGCGCCGCCCTGGTGCTGTTGACCAGCTGGGGCGGCAACAACTACGCGTGGACTTCTCCAACCATCCTGACACTGGGCGCGGTTTTCCTGGCTGCCGTCGCGGTGTTCATCCCTGTGGAACTGCGGGCGAAGGAGCCGATGCTGCCACTGCGGCTCTTCTCCATCCGCAACTTCCTGATCTGCACGCTGGTGGGGCTGGCCGTGGGCCTGGCGATGTTCGGGTCCATCGCCTACCTGCCCACCTTCCTCCAGATTGTCAACGGCGCGTCCCCGACCATGTCCGGGCTGATGATGCTGCCCATGACGGCGGGCCTGCTGATCACCTCCGTCGGCACCGGACAGCTGATTTCCCGCACCGGCAAGTACAAGATCTACCCGATCCTCGGATCGGCTGTCATGGTTCTCGGACTGCTGCTGCTCTCCCGGATTTCCAGTACGACGCCGTACGGGTTCACTGCCTTGGGCATGTTCGTGCTGGGGCTGGGCATCGGAGCGCTGATGCAGAACACAGTGCTGATTGTGCAGAACAGCGTCCCGCCCACGGACATGGGCACCGGGGTGTCCACGGCCAACTATTTCCGGCAGCTGGGCGCGTCACTGGGTATTGCGGTGTTTGGGTCGCTGTTTATCCAGCGGCTCAATGACCAGCTGGCCTCGGCGCCTCGCGGAGCCGGGGATCCGGCGTCCGGCGGAGCGAACTCGATCAGCCCGGAAACCATCAAAGCCCTTCCTGCCGCCGCCCAGGACTTCATCAAGTCCGCCTTCGGTGAAGCGCTGCCGCCCATCTTCCTGCTGGGAGTGCCCTTCCTGGCCGCGGCATTCATCTTAACGCTCTTCATTGTGCAGCAGCCGCTGTCCAAAACCGCCCGTGTGGAAGCGGACGTGGAATAAGAAGCCAACCAGGAGTTGCCCCCTATGTCCCACAGAGCCCTCACGCCGCGGATCGCGGCAGTACCGCCCCGTCCTCTGCCCGCAGTGCCCAGGCACCGCGGGCAGGCCGTCCAGAAGGAGGGGGAGTCCGGACGGAACCTCGGCCTGGTCCTCACGGGCCTGCTGCTCTCGGTGCTGCTGGCCGCGCTGGACCAGACCATTGTGGCTACTGCGCTGCCAACCATTGTGGGCGACCTCAACGGGCTGGAACATCTGTCCTGGGTGGTGACCGCGTACATCCTTGCCGCCACCATCGGCCTGCCGATCTACGGGAAGCTCGGAGACCTGTTCGGGCGCAAAAGCATCTTCATTTTCGCCATAGCGGTTTTCCTGGCCGGTTCGGTCTTGTCCGGGCTGTCCCAGAACATGGGCCAGCTGATCGCTTTCCGTGCCCTGCAGGGTATCGGCGGCGGCGGGCTGATGATCGGGGCGCAGGCCATCCTGGGGGATCTGGTCTCGCCCCGGGAACGCGGCAAGTACATGGGCTTGATTGGGGCGGCGTTCGGGCTGGCCTCCGTGGGGGGCCCGCTGCTGGGCGGCTGGATCACCGATGCCTGGTCCTGGCGGTGGGTGTTCTACATCAACCTGCCCATCGGGGCGCTGGCGCTCGCCGTCGTGATCGCCTCACTGCACCTGCCCAAACCCGAGGGCAGGCGTCCGAAGCTGGACTATGCCGGCGCGGGACTGCTGGCACTGGCCAGCGCTGCCCTGATCATGCTGACGACCTGGGCCGGGACCACATATGCCTGGTCCAGCCCGCAGATCCTTGCCCTGGCAGCCGTGACCCTGGCCGCGGCCGGGGCGTTCATCCCGGTGGAGCGCCGCGCCCCCGAACCCATCCTTCCGCTTGGGCTGTTCCGCAACCGGAATTTCCTGCTCCCCGTGCTGGTGGGCATCTCCGTCGGGATCGCGATGTTTTCCACCATTTCCTACCTCCCGACCTTCCTGCAGATGGTCAACCGCGCCACCGCCACCCAGTCGGGCCTGATGATGCTGCCCATGATGGGCGGGCTGCTGCTCACCTCCATCGGCACCGGCCAGCTGATCTCACGCACGGGACGGTACAAGGTCTATCCGGTGGCCGGCTGTGCCGTGATCATTGCCGGACTGGTGCTGCTGTCCCGGATTTCGGATACGACGCCGTACGGGTTCACTGCCCTGGGGATGCTGGTGATGGGTATGGGGATAGGGATGCTGATGCAGAACCTGGTGCTGATTGTGCAGAACAGCGTGCCGGGGCGGGACATGGGGGCAGCGATCTCCGGGGCGAACTATTTCCGGCAGATCGGTGCCTCGTTCGGCATTGCGCTGTTTGGCTCCATCTTCATCCACCGGCTGGGCAACGAAATGGCCGCGGCACCGCCCGGGGCAGGGGCCGCCGCGGGCGGTGACATCAACTCCCTCAGCCCGGCCATGCTGCGCAGCCTGCCCGCACCGGCGCAGGACTTTATCGCCGCCGCGTTTGGGCACGCGCTGCCGCCCATCTTCCTGCTGAGCGTGCCCATTGTGGCGGCAGCCCTGGTGCTGTGCCTGTTCATCAAGGAGATTCCGCTGTCCACAACAGTGCGGGTGGAGGCGAAGGAAGAGGCCTAGGAAATGCCGTAAGTGAACAGCATGTACAAGAGCCACAGGATCAGTGCCAGCACGGCGCCCTGCCACACCAGGGAGGGAATGATGTACAGCCGTGCCGCGAGCTTCTTTCTGCCGTTCTGGAGCGCTGCAATAAAACCGCCTACGGATGCGACCAGGGTGAGGATGCCGAGGATGGCAATGAGGTCAACAAGGCCGCCCCAGCCGGAACCATAGGCGTAGTCGCCCATACTGCCGGCCCAGACAATGAGGGGCATCGAGGCCAGGGCCCAGCCGATGGTAACGATGACGATTCCGGCGATTGACCCGCCTCCGAAGCGTTCCCGGGCCGTTTGGGGGAGTTGCTGGTACGGGTTTCCAGCCGTTGGTGCCCCCGGGTACGGGTTTCCAGCCATGGACGCCCCGGGGTACGGGTTTCCCTGCATTGGGGCACCGTTATACGGGTTCTGGTAGGCCCCGGCGTACCCCGGCGGCGGACCGGGTTGCTGCTGCGTCTGTTGCTGGGAGGCCTGCGGGTCCTGGAGGGGAGGCTGTCCGGCGGGCGGCATGCCGGTGTGCATGGCAGGGTCCATGGTTGGCTCCATCGGTTGGGGACGGGAATCTGGAACCAGTGTGCACCAGGCGGGCGTGTTTAGCCCGTAACCCCTTGCCCGGGTGTGGATGAACGGTCCGTCAGCGGGGACCAAAATACCGGATCCGGCACCTCGTGGTGCCTATTGTCCGCCGCTGGTCGTACACTGAAGATGACGCTGTTCGAATATATGTTCGAATTAGTTGCCGGTTGTTAACCAACAGGGAAACCACCAAGGAAACCAACAGGGAAACTACCACCGGCAACCAGTGCAGCCAGTAAAAACCAGCGGGGATGGCGGCGTGCGGTGTGCACGTGCCGGGCGGGGAGGGAAGCTGAATGGGTGTCTTCAGCGAAGCAATAGAGGTGGTGTGCTCGCCCGCGGGCAAGCCCCTGCGGCTGGTGTGGGGCGGGCACACCTACAAGGTGGGCGCTGATCCGGTGCGCTGGTATGAACGCCGCAACTGGTGGGAAGAGGAAACCCGGGCCGAACGCGGCCACGGCGCCGGACTGGTGGATACCGAGATCTGGCGGGTTCAGGCCCGTGTCAGTGAACACTCCGAGCTGCGCACCCTGGACCTCTCGCACCACGTGAACACCGACCGCTGGCGCCTGATACGGATCCATGACGCACTGAGACCCAGTGCCTGAGGGGACAGCACCAACCCCATGAGCTTTATCCACCTGCACGCAGCCACTGCCTTCAGCGCCCACTACGGAGTGTCCTGGCCCGAGGAGATGGCCGCTGCCGCTGCTGCCGACGGCGCCGATGCCCTCGCCTGCACCGACAGGGACGGGTTGTACGGCACCGTCAAGCATCTGCGCGCCTGCATGGAGGCAGGAATCGACCCCATTGTGGGAGTGGACCTCGCCGTCCTGGACGAACACAACACCGTCACGGGCCGGGTGGTTCTCCTGGCCCGCGGATCCAACGGCGGCGCCGGCTACCGTGCCCTGTGCCGGCTGATCTCCGCAGCCCACGCCGGCACCTCGGCTTCCCGGGCACGCACCGGCAAACCCGTAGGCGTCAGCATGGAGCAGCTGGCCGCCCATGCCCGGGGAACACTGGCAGAAGACGGAACTCCCATAGGGGAGGCCGGGCAGCCGGTGCTGACGGTGCTGGTAGGCCCGCAGTCCGACGTCGGCGTTGCCATGCGCAGCCGCAGCTATGCCGTGGCGCGTACCCTCTTCGCCCGCTGGCGCTCGCTGATCCCTGCGGGGGCGCTCGCCGTCGAGGTGGTGACGCACCTGGCCCCGCCGGGGGAGAACCTCAGCCTCGCCCACGCGGTGCGGATGTTCCGGCTGGCCGATGAGATGCGCGTACCCGCCATCCTCACCAACGCCGCGCGGTACGTGGATGAGGACGGCGCCGCCACCGCTGACGTGCTCGACGCCGCGCGCTCGCTGACCTCGCTGTCCCGGCTCCCTGACCTCCAGCCCAACGGGCAGGGCTGGCTCAAGGGCACACGCCAGATGACGGCACTTGCCCGGGAGATCAGCTCGGAAGCGGGCTACGGCTCCGGGGGAGCGGCACGGATGCTGGCTGACACTGCGGCGCTCGCCGATGACTGCCGAATTGACCCGGTGGCGGACATGGGCTGGAAACAGCCAGTGGTGCCGGAAGCATCGGTGATCGGCATCACCGCCGAACCCATGACGGAACTGCGCCAACGCTGCGAAGCGGGGATTACCCGCCGGCTGCGCGTGCAGGACTCCATCGCCGAGGTCCAGATGCGCAACCGGCTCGAACACGAACTGGGCATTATTGAACGGCTCGGCTTCGCCTCCTACTTCCTCACGGTCGCCGAAGTTTCGGCCATGATCACGGGAATGGGGGTACGCGCCGCGGCCCGCGGCTCGGGCGCCTCCTCGCTGGTGAACTATCTGCTGGGAGTCAGCCACGTCAACCCGCTGGACCACGACCTGATCTTTGAACGCTTCCTCTCCCGGGACCGCTCCACGCTGCCGGACATCGACATCGACGTCGAAAGCGCCGAGCGGCACAATGTGTACCACCGCATCTTCGAACGCTTCGGCTCCGAACGGGTCACGCTGATGAGCATGCAAAACGGTTACCGGGCCCGCGGAGCGGTGCGAGACGCCGGACTGGCCCTGGGTATGGATGAAGCCGACATCGGAGCCGTGGCCAAGCAGCTGTGGCGCTTCTCGGCGCGCAACTTCCGTGAGGCGCTCGCCGAAAAACCGGAACTGCGCGAAATCTCCGGCCAGGTGGAAAACAACAAGCAGTTGGACCTGCTGGTAGATCTCACCGAACGGCTGGACCGCCTGCCCCGGCACATCTCCATGCATCCGTGCGGGGTGATCCTGGGGGACAAGTCCCTGCTGGACCGCACCCCGGTGCAGCCCAGCGGACTGGGCTTGCCCATGTCCCAGTTCGACAAGCACGACATGGACCCCATGGGCATGCTCAAGCTGGACGTGCTGGGTGTGCGGATGCAAAGCGCCATGGCCTTTGCCGTGCGCGAGGTGGTGCGCGTGCATTCCTCGCGTGAGGAAGTGATTGCCGCCGGCGGTCACCGGGAGGCACCGGATGCCCCGGATCCGGAGTTCATCGAACCCAGCGGCCGAATCAACCTGGATGCCGTGCCGTTCGACGACGAACCAACCTACGAGCTGATCCGCAGCACCCACACCCTGGGCTGCTTCCAGATTGAATCCCCGGGCCAGCGCGAACTGGTGGGCAAACTCGCTCCGCGGGAGTTCAATGACCTGATTATCGATATCTCCCTGTTCCGCCCCGGTCCCATGAAATCCGACATGGTCCGCCCGTTCCTGGAACACCGGCACGGCTTTTCCCCGGAGGTGTACCCGCACGAGGCGCTGCGCCCGGTACTGGCGGAAACCCACGGGGTCACCGTTTTCCACGAACAGGTGCTGCGCACCCTGAACGTCTTTACCGGCTGCGGCCTGGCCAAGGCAGATGAGCTGCGCCGGCTGCTGGGCAATGAAGCGGCAGAACCGGGGGTGGAAGAGTACTTCCGCAGCAAGTCCGCGGCACGCGGCTACACGCAGGAGACCATCGACAAGGTCTGGGACACGCTCAAGGCTTTTGGCAGCTTCGGTTTCTGCAAGGCCCACGGGGCGGCCTTCGCCGTGCCCACCTACCAGTCGGCCTGGCTGAAGGCGCACCATCCGGCGGCCTTCCTGGCCGGGATCTTCGAGCATGATCCCGGTATGTATCCCCGCCGGCTGCTGGTGGCTGAAGCCCGGCGGATGGGCATCCCCATCCTGCCCCTGGACATCAACCGGAGCGGGGAGCAGTACCGGGTGGAGCGGACCGAAGAGGGAAAGCTGGGCATCCGGCTGTCCCTGGCCGGGATCTACGGGCTCTCCGCCGTTGAGCTTCGGCGCATTGCCGCCGGGCAGCCCTATGATTCCCTGGCGGACCTGCGGGCCCGGGCGCGGGTCTCCCGGCCCACGCTGCGCCGGCTGGCCCAGCTCGGCGCCTTTGATTCGCTCAGCAGGCAGACCGGCTCGGCCGGCAGCCGGGCGGACCTGATCCAGTACCTGGACGCCGCCCCGGCCAAGTCCGCCTCCCGCAAGCATGATCCGATTCCCGGGCAGCTGGCCCTGCCGCTGGGGGACACCGAGCTGAAGAACCTGCGCCACCAGCTGCCCGAACCGGGGCTGCGTGAGAAGGTCCGCACCGAACTGGACCTGCTGTCCGTGGACGTCAGTGCGCACCTGATGGAAAGCTACGGCCCGCTGCTGAAGCGGCTGGGAGTCACACAGGCGGAGGCTCTGATGGACCTGCGCAACGGCACCGAGGTGCTGGTGGCCGGGATCCGGGTGGCCACACAAACCCCGCCCATGCGCGGCGGCCGCCGTGTGGTCTTCATCAGCATTGACGACGGCACCGGTTGCGTTGACTGCACGTTCTTCCATGAAGCCCAGGAGAAAGCCGGCCCGCTGCTGTTCGGCACGGAACTGCTGCTGATCCGTGGCCTGACCCGCCGCACGGGTGCCCGCGGCATCAGCCTGCAGGCGCTGGAAGCATGGAATCTGGCGGACACAGGCTCGCTTCCGCTGCCGGTTCCCCAGCGCGGCATGTTGGTGGGGCACAAGCGCAGCGGATAACATCGGTACGGGCGTAGAAGGAGCCGGCCGAGTCCAGGCCGTGCCGCAGACCCCGTACAAACAAATCTAGGAGACAACGTGTCAGTGCCAGAGAAGTTCACCCTCATCGTCGACGGCGAAGAGACCACGGTGGATACTGGCACCACCGGTGCGCAGCTCTTCTTCGAACGCCGCGACGTCGTCGTTATGCGCGTGAACTCGGTCCTCAAGGACCTGGACACCCCGCTGGAACAGGGTGACGTGGTGGAATCAGCCACCATCGAGTCCGAAGACGGACTGAACGTCCTGCGCCACTCCACCGCCCACGTGATGGCCCAGGCCGTGCAGCAGCTGCGCCCGGACGCCAAGCTGGGCATTGGCCCGTACATCAAGGACGGCTTCTACTTCGACTTCGACGTCGCCGAGCCGTTCACCCCCGAAGACCTGAAGACGCTCGAGAAGATGATGCAGAAGATCATCAACTCGAACCAAAAATTCGTGCGCCGCGTGGTCAGCGAAGACGAAGCCCGCGAAGCGATGGCCAACGAGCCGTACAAGCTGGAGCTGCTCGGCAAGAAGGACGGCGCCGAGGAAGCAGGCGAGGGCGCGAACATTGAGGTGGGCGCCGGCGAGATCACCATTTACGACAACGTGGACCGCAAGTCCGGCGAGACCGTCTGGTGTGATCTGTGCCGCGGCCCGCACCTGCCCAACACGAAGCTCATCTCCAACGCCTTTGCGCTGACCCGCTCCGCCGCCGCCTACTGGCTGGGCAACCAGAAGAACCAGCAGCTGCAGCGCATCTACGGCACCGCCTGGCCCACCAAGGACGCCCTGAAGGCCTACCAGGAACGCCTGGCCGAGGCCGAGCGCCGCGACCACCGCAAGCTGGGCACCGAACTGGACCTGTTCTCCTTCCCGGATGAGCTGGGCTCCGGCCTGCCGGTGTTCCATCCCAAGGGCGGCATCATCCGCAAGGCCATGGAGGACTACTCCCGCCAGCGCCACACCGAGGCCGGCTACGAGTTCGTCTACACCCCGCACATCACCAAGGGCCACCTCTATGAGGTCTCCGGCCACCTGGACTGGTACCGGGACGGAATGTTCCCTCCCATGCACGTGGACGAGGTCACCGACCCGGAGACCGGCGAGGTCACCAAGCCCGGCCAGGACTACTACCTGAAGCCGATGAACTGCCCCATGCACAACCTGATCTTCCGCTCCCGCGGACGGTCCTACCGTGAACTGCCGCTGCGGCTGTTCGAATTCGGCTCCGTGTACCGCTACGAGAAGTCCGGCGTCATTCACGGCCTGACGCGCGTGCGCGGCATGACCCAGGACGACGCACACATCTACTGCACCCGCGAGCAGATGAAGGACGAACTGACCAGCACGCTGAAGTTCGTCCTGGACCTGCTTCGGGACTACGGCCTGGACGACTTCTACCTTGAGCTCTCCACCAAGGACCCCGAGAAGTACGTCGGTTCAGATGAGGTGTGGGAAGAAGCCACCCGCACCCTCGCCGAGGTAGCCGAAGCCTCCGGCCTGGACCTGGTCCCGGATCCGGGCGGAGCCGCGTTCTACGGCCCGAAGATTTCCGTGCAGGCCCGCGACGCCATTGGCCGCACCTGGCAGATGTCCACCATCCAGCTGGACTTCAACCTGCCCGAGCGTTTCGAGCTCGAATACCAGGCCGCCGACGGCAGCCGCCAGCGCCCGGTCATGATCCACCGTGCCCTGTTCGGCTCCGTGGAACGCTTTATGGGCCTGCTGACCGAGCACTATGCCGGTGCGTTCCCGGCCTGGCTGTCTCCGGTCCAGGTGGTCGGCATCCCCGTTGCCGAAGCGTTCAACGACTACATGTTCGACGTCGTCGACAAGCTCAAGGCCCACGGCATCCGTGCCCAGGTGGACACCGGCACCGACCGCTTCCCGAAGAAGATCCGCACGGCCTCCAAGGACAAGATCCCGTTTGTCCTGATTGCCGGCGGCGACGATGCCGAGGCCGGCGCCGTGTCCTTCCGCTTCCGCGACGGCAGCCAGGACAACGGCGTGCCCGTTGAAGAGGCCGTCAAGCGCATTGTCGAAGCCGTCCGGAACCACGACAAGTAGGGCGGCGGGAACACCATGGCAGACACAGACGACACGGAAATAACGGACACGTTTGAACTCGCCGGCGTTCCCGACGCGTTCCAGCGGCTCTGGACCCCGCACCGCCTCGCCTACATCAAGGGCGGACAGAAGCAGGTCTCCTCAGAAGAGTCCTGCCCCTTCTGCGCCGCACCGGGGCGGACGGATGAAGAATCGCTGATTGTGCACCGCGGGAAGCATGCCTTCGTCATCCTGAACCTCTTCCCGTACAACGCCGGCCACCTGCTGGTCTGCCCGTACCGGCATGTGCCGGACTACACGGACATTGACCCGGAGGAGACCGCGGAAATTGCGGCCCTGACGCAGACCGCCATGCGCGTGCTGCGGAAGGTGTCCGGCCCCTCCGGCTTCAACCTGGGCATGAACCAGGGCGAGACCGGCGGCGCCGGCATTGCCGCGCACCTGCACCAGCACATTGTGCCGCGGTGGGGCGGGGACGGAAACTTCCTGCCGATCATCGCGCAAACCAAGGCCATCACCCAGACCCTGGGCGAGGTGCGCCGGCAGGTAGCCGACGCATGGCCCGCAGACGGCTCCGGCCGGGACAGCGAGGACTGACGCGTGCTCAACAAATACGCACGGGGATTCTTCACTGCTGTTTTCACCCCGATGGCCACCTGGCTGCTCCGCCACCGGGTCACCCCGGACATGGTCACCATTGCCGGGACGCTCGGAGTGATGATCGGCGGCCTGGTCTTCTACCCGCTCGGTGAACTCTTCTGGGGCACCATCTTCATTACGGCGTTCATCTTCTCCGACGTCATCGACGGCATCATGGCCCGGCAGCTGGACCGCAAGGGCAGCTGGGGCGGGTTCTTGGACTCCACACTGGACCGCTTCGCTGACGGTGCGTTGTTTGCCGGCGTGGCCATCTGGTTCTTCACCGGCGGCGGCAACGATGCCATCGGCATCATGGCCGTCCTGTGCCTGGTCGCGGGAATGCTTGTCTCCTACATCCGGGCCAAGGCAGAGTCCCTGGGCTTCAACGCCAACGTGGGTATTGCCGAGCGGGCCGAACGGCTGGTCTCCCTGCTGGTGGCCACCGGGCTCGTGGGCCTGGGCGTCCCCGAGGTGCTGCTGCTGGTGGTGCTGGTCCTGCTGACCCTGGCCAGCTGCGTGACCATCGGCCAGCGGATGCACGCCGTCGCCAAGCAGGCACGGACGAGCAACCCGGCGGCCTAACCGGGCTGCAGACGTTCAAAGGGCGGAACCGGTGAACCGGTTCCGCCCTTTGCGTCTGCCGGCCCTTGGAACTCCTAGGCCAGTCCGCGGCGGTCCAGCAGCGGCTGGATTTCCGCGTCACGGCCGCGGAAGTTCCGGAAAGCCTGCAGCGGATCGATGCTGTTGCCGCGCGAGAGCAGCTCGGTCCGGAACCGGTCCCCGTTTTCCCGGGTCAGGCCGCCGTTCTCCTTGAACCACTCCACCGTGTCGGCGTCGAGCACTTCACTCCAAATGTAGGCGTAATACGCAGCCGCGTAGCCGCCGGCGAAGATGTGCTTGAAGTAGCCGGTGCGGTAGCGCGGGGGCACCAGATCCAGGTCCACTCCCGCGGCGGCCAGGGCACGTGCCTCGAAGGCTTCGGGGTCTTCCACGGTTTCGCCGGGCGCCAGTTCATGCCAGGCCAGGTCCAGCAGCGTGGCACCGAGGTATTCGGTGGTGGAGAAGCCCTCGCCCCAGGTCGAGGCGGCAAGGACCTTGTCGATGACGTCCTGCGGCAGCGGCTCACCGGTGACGTGGTGCCGGGCGAAGTTGGCCACCACTTCCGGCCACAGCATCCACATCTCGTTCACCTGGGAGGGGTACTCAACAAAGTCCCGCGGCACCGCCGTGCCGGAGAACTGCGGATAGGTCACGTCAGAGAACAGTCCGTGCAGTGCGTGGCCGAATTCGTGGAACGCGGTCACCACCTGGTCGAAGGTCAGCAGGGTGGGTTCGCCCGCGGCCGGCTTGGAGATGTTCAGGTTGTTGATGACCACCGGCGGTTCCTCAAGCAGTCGCGACTGGTGTACCAGGGAATTCATCCAGGCCCCGCCGTTTTTGGTATCGCGGGTGTAGTAGTCGCCCAGGAACAGGCCCAGCCCGGTGCCGTCGGCGTTATGGACTTCCCATACCCGGACATCGGGGTGGTAGCCGGCCAGATCCTTGCGTTCCGTGAAGGTCAGTCCGTACAGGCGGTTGGCGGCATAAAAAACGCCGTCGTGCAGCACACGCTCAAGTTCGAAATACGGGCGCAGGGCGGCAAGGTCGACGTCGAACTTCTCCCTGCGGACCTGCTCCGAGTAGAAGGCCCAGTCCCAGGCTGCCAGCTCATGGCCGTCGCGGCGTGCCGCTTCGCGCAGCAGTTCGGCTTCGGCACGGGCATTGCGCACCGCGGCCGGCGCCAGCTTGTCCAGCATCTCGTGGATGGCGTCCAGGGACGGGGCCGTCTGGTTGTCGGTGGCGTACTCCGCGTGGTTCGCGAAACCGAGCAGGGCTGCCTTCTCCGCCCGGAGCGCAGCCATTTCGGCCGCGACGGACAGGGTGTTGCGGTCATTGTCGCGGAAGCCGCGCCGCAGGGAGGCTTCGTGCAGGCGGCGGCGGGTCTCCCGGTTGGTCAGCGAGGACAGGGCGGGCTGCGGCGTGGGCAGCACCAGGGAGAGCAGGTACTTGCCCTCATGCCCTGCCTCGTTGGCTGCCGAGGCCGCTGCAGCTATGTCGTCGTCGGAGAGCCCGGCCAGCTCGGCAGCGGTGTCCACTACCAGGGCAGAATCGTTGGTGTCCTTCAGCAGCCGCTGGGAAAACTCCGTCCCCAGTTCGGAAAGCCGCGCATTCAGTTCCCGCATGCGCGCCTGCCCGGCGTCGTCGAGCTGCGCCCCGGCACGGATGAAGTGGCGACGGTATTCGGAGACCAGCCGCGACTGTTCGGCGTGCAGCCCGTCGACCTGTCCGGCGACGGCCTCTACCCGTTCAAAAAGCTGCCGGTTCAGGTAGATGGCATCCTCGTGGGCGGCCAGCCGGGGTCCGATTTCCTGCTGGATCCGCTGCACGCCCTCGGTGGCGTGGGCGGCGCACAGGGTGAAGAAGACGACGGCGGTGCGCCCGAGCTGCTGCCCGGAAGCTTCCAGCGCGGCGATGGTGTTGGCGAAATCGGAGGCCGCCGGGTTGTCCGCAATGGCCTCGATCTGCGCGGCATGTTCGGCGATGCCGGCCTCAAAGGCGGGCAGGAAGGTGTCCTCGGTGATCTGCGCGAACGGGGGCAGCTGATACGGGAGGGTGCTGGGAGTGAGGAAAGGGGTGTCCATAAGGCCCAAGACTGGCACACCGGCCTATTCCAAACCAATGTGACCCTCCCGTAAGATCGGGCCGATTCCCCGCTGCCCGCAGTCGCAGGCTTGGGGGCATATTCCCTGGGGGATTCGTGAAACGCAACGCACGTGTGGGGCGTCCGGGCCTTGGTTCGAGCCGGGTTGCGGCAGCGACGGCGGGAATGCTGCTGGTTGCCCTGGTGCTGGGCGGTTGCATGGCCGCGGAGGACGGGGATGATGGCGAGGGGGAGCGTGTGGTGCCGGCGTCGTCGTCGCCCGCGGCAACCGCTGCTCCCGCCATCCCCGGCAAAGGGCCCGCGTGCCCGGCCGCGGACTGCTTCTCGCTGATGCTGGCCGGGGACCTGCTGGTCCATCCGCAGCTGTGGGACCAGGCCGCGGCCGATGCCGCCGCCACCGGGAAGGGCCCGCTGGACTTCGAACCGCTGCTGGCGGGGCAGGTGGACTACATTGCCGCAGCGGACCTGGCCGTCTGCCACATGGAGACGCCCGTGGCCGAACCCGGCGGCCCGTATTCCGGTTATCCGATGTTCAACGTGCCCCCGCAGATCCTCACTGCAGCGGCCGCTGTCGGCTATCGGGCCTGCACGACGGCCAGCAACCACACAGTTGATGCGGGCACGGCGGGGCTGAACCGCACGCTGGGGGTGCTGGATTCGCTCGGCTTGGCGCACACCGGGTCCTACGCTTCGCAGGAAGAGGCGGGCCGGCCGATGATCCTGTCCGCTCCGGCCGGCAAGGTGGCGGTCATCGAGGCGACGTACGGGTTGAACGGGCTGGCAGCTGAGTATCCGTGGCAGGTGGATCTGCTCGATGCCGAGGCGATGATCGCCAAGGCGCGGCAGGCACGCGCCCAGGGGGCCGACGTCGTCGTGGGCGCCATCCATGCCGGTGAGGAATACGCGTCCTTGCCCAACAGCCAGCAGGTGGAAACCGCCCATGCCCTCGCGGACAGCGGGGAGTTCGACTTCGTTTACGGCCACCACACCCACTCCGTGCTGCCCATCGAAAACTACAACGGCACCTGGATTGCCTACGGCCTGGGCAACGCCGTCACGGAACTTTCGCCATGGTATGACGTGAACAACGAGGGCCTGATAGTGCGGGCCCAGTTCGCCCGCGACGACGACGGCGCGTGGTCCGTGAGTGATCTGGCCTGGGCGCCGTCGGTCATTGTCCGGGACCCGTATCGCTGGTGCTCAGTGGCTGCGGACCTGCCGCAGGGGGAGTGTGCTCCGGCCGGGCAGCGCGAAGCCGTCCGGGCTCGGACTGTTTCGGTGGTTGAGTCCCTGGGGGCGGCCGGCGCCGGGGCGCACGAGTGGTTGGTGTCGCGGGAGGGGGCGGGGAAGTAGCGGGGGAAGCGGGGGGCGGGGCGGACGGGGCGGACGGGAGGTACGCGGGAAGGCTGGGAGGTACGCGGGGAGGCTGGAGCGGGGGAGCGCGGGAGGGTCGGAGGGCCCATGCCTCCACAGGACAGTGCGTCTGCGGCGTTGTGAACAAGAAAAAGTATCCGGTTTGGAACGCCTCGCCCACTCCATAAACTCGAACACATGTTCGAATCATCAATCTCTCGAGGGGCGGCTGCTGAGGTACCGGCCACGGTGGACCAGCCCAATGCGGCTCCCATCCCGGTTTCCGGGGCGGTATCCGGGGTGGGAGCCGTAGAGACCGTTTCCGGTTGGATCCGCAGGTTGTCTAGCCCCGCCTCTTTGTCTGCGGTAGGCGGTGAGGCAGATGCCGGCCTGGTGGATCAGCTTCGCGTTCTGGAGGAACTAAAAGCGGCCGCCAGCGCTGCCCAGGCGAGGGTCGCCGTCGCGCTTGACGGATCAATCCGCCGGGCGCATGCGCGGGCCGGGATGCCCCGCGAGCAGCAGGGCAGGGGAGTGGGTGCCCAGATCGCGCTGGCCCGCAGGGAATCACCGGCCCGGGGCGGGCGGATTCTGGGCTTCGCCAACGCTTTGATTGAGGAAATGCCCTGCACCCTGCAGGCTCTGTCCGAAGGGCGGATCAGCGAGTGGCGGGCCACCCTGCTGGTGCGGGAGACCGCCTGCCTGTCCGTGGAGGACCGGCGGCTGGTGGATAAGGACATTGCGGGGGATCCTGCCGAGTTGGAGGGTCTGGGCGACCGCCGCCTGATCGCCCGGATCCGGAAACTGACCTACCGCATCGACCAGCAGGCCATCGTCCGCCGGGCAGCGAAGGCAGCGGCCGACCGGTACGTTTCCTGCCGCCCGGCGCCGGACACCATGACGTATGTGACCGGCCTGCTGCCGGTCGCCCAAGGGGTAGCCGTGTATGCAGCACTGAGCCGGGAAGCGGACTCGCTGCGGGCACACGGCGACACGAGGGGCCGGGGACAGATCATGGCGGACACCATGGTGGAACGCATTACCGGCCTCTCACGGGCTGATCGCGTGCCGCTGGAGGTCCAACTGGTGATGACCGACCGCACGCTGCTGAGCGGATCCGCTGAGCCGGCGCACCTGGACGGATACGGGATCGTTCCTGCCATGTGGGCGCGCGATGCCGTTGGCACGGCCGCTGCAGCAGCAACCGGCCAGGCCCGGCAGGGCGGCGAATTGTCTGCCCGGGGCCGCTCCGACGGCGGGGAACAATCACCGGGGCTTTGGCTCCGGCGGCTGTATACGGCTCCGGCAACAGGTGACTTGATCGGGATGGATTCCAAAGCGCGCTATGCCCCGGAGTCCCTGGCCCGGTTCATCGAAGCCCGGGACCAGTTCTGCCGCACCCCGTGGTGCGGCGCACCCATCCGCCACCGCGACCATATTCAGCCTCATCGTGCCGGAGGAAGCACCGATGCCGGCAACCTGCAGGGTCTGTGCGAGTCCTGCAACCAGGCGAAGGAGGCACCGGGATGGAAGTCGGTGGTGATAAAGCACGGCGCCGGTCTGCCGGCTACGGCTTCCCCGCCACGGCACACCGTCGAGATCACCACTCCCACCCGGCGCCGTTACCGTTCCACAGCGCCTCCGCTGCCCGGTGAGACGGAATGAGGAAAGCTGCCAGGGCTGCCGTCATGGCTAACGCTGCGGGCGGGGACGGCGGTTTACGCTGCAGCACCTGCAGCTTCATCCACGATTGAACTGGTACTTTCAGTCTTCGAACGAATCGCACCGCAGCCGAACAGGGACTCTTGGAGTTGCTGATCCGACTAAGTGCCGAACGAACTCTAGGGGGTGTGGTTGTGAAAAGGTTCTATGTTGCGTCCGGCTTTATGAACATCGTCAATGTCCGTTACGTCGCGCACGCCTTGGAAAGCAGGGGCTACATCAATACGTACGACTGGACCCGGAACGCCTCGGCGCGCGACGCGGGTACAGTCACCCTCGCCGATCTGCGCTCCATCGGGCAGCGTGAGCGGGATGCGGTGATAGGTGCCGACGTGGTTGTAATCCTGCTTCCAGGCGGGAAGGGCACGCATGTTGAGCTTGGCATGGCGATCGCTCAAGGCAAACGGACAATCCTGCATTCGCCGACCGACGTCATGAACAACCTTGAGACCACCAGCACGTTCTACCACCTGCCCGAGTTGGAGAAGAGCCACGGAACCCTAGACGACCTCATCACCATGATCATTGGTCAAGACGTGACCGTCGCCGCTGTCTGACTCCCGGCCGAGCCTCCGGCTGCATGCCACGCACCCCGCCACGCCAGCGCCGGGTAGGTCCGCCCCGGCAACCATTCCTCGTACCATGAACGGCATGACTGGCGCACGGTTAATCGGGAGCACGCGAGAGGCTGCGTGGTTGCCGCCTGGCAGTTCTGCGGAGGTTTGGGTAGGTGACGGCTGCCGGATCGATGATTCGGTGATCGTCACCCGGTTGCTGCTAGTACGACGCGACCAAGACGGCGCAGCTGAATTTTTTTGCGTCTCAACATCCAAGGGACCGAATATCCCGACCCGTTATTTGTATTCCGGTCTTGATCATGAGCCCGTGTCCCAGGGGCTTAACCGACTCTTGCGGGACATTTTCGGGACGACGGAAATTGCCACTCGTTGTATCGGTTTTATCCGGAATGTCGTCCCCGCACCTGACGAAACGTATGGATACCCGGCCCCATGGGCTCATGTCCCGGTGTTTCTGGTCACTGATACCGCTCAGCCCGTCGTAGACGGCGAATGGTTTGGGGTTGGCCGAGCGCGGATCGAGCTGGCGCACCAGCATTGGTGGCCGATTGTTGAGGAGTACCTAATGAGACACCGGTGAGCGGGCAAGGGGCCTAATGCAGGAGTACCTGGTAGAGATTGTGGTCTTGCCATTTTCCGGCAATCTGCAGGTATCGCGGCGCCATTCCGATTTGCTGGAATCCCGCTTTCAGCAGCACCCGCTGCGAGCCCGTGTTGTGCAGAAGAGTGCTCGCTTCGATGCGGTGCAGCCCGAGTTCGTCGCGGGCCGTTTCGACGATCACCTGGACGGCAGCCGATGCCAGTCCTCGGCCGGCGTATGTGCCGTCCACCCAGTAGCCAAGACCGGCACTCTGGAAGGGTCCACGCACGATTCCTGCGAGGTTGAATCTGCCCACGACGGTGTCGCCGGCAAACAGGCCAAAGGGATACTGCGCGCCGGCTTCATTCGCAGCCAGGCGACCGGATATGTCATCGGCCTGCCAAACCTCGGTGTAGTAGTCCTCGGGGCGAACCGGTTCCCAGTGTGAAAGGTAGTCCCGGTTGCGCACGTACGCTGCGGTAAGTGCTTTCGCATCCGTCAGGCGTAAAACGCGCATGCTGACATCTTCACTAAGCTGATGCGTCCTAAACATCAGTCCACAGTAATACTCACGGCCGTCGGACCTGGACGACATTGAGCATTCAGGCGCGGGCCGACAGATAGGACGGGAGACGGGAAACGCGGGAGTCAGAACGCGTGGGATTCGGATTCCTCGATTGGTGCAGATTCATCGCTCATTTCCGCATGGCGGATAACCAGGGACGCGGTGATCAGCGCGGCCCCGAACAGCACGCACAGCCCCAGCAAGACTAGGTACATCAGCGATACCAGCACTGCAGCGGGCGCTGATTCCACGATGGAGGGAAGCAAGAGGTTCGCGGCGTCTCCGACGCCGAAGTTCCTGTTGATGAATGGACCAAGAACTATCAGGACGACGGCAGCGATACCGAACCTGGTTCCAAACCTCATCGTTGACCTGGCCAGTGCTGTACCCGACATCTCACTCCTTGGTTGGACGGTTTTCCCACATGTTTGGGACTGAGTATGGGCGCAGGCTGCGGCGGTATCAATGCCGCGCCGGACGGAGACCCACCTACATGGAACAGGTAGCCGTGAGGAATCCGGCAAAATGTGGGTATGCCCCTTGATGATCTGCGTACCAGCCTCCGGACTCTTCCCGAATCAAAACTGCGAGATAAGTATCTCGGGTTCCTGAACACGGCAGGGGACGCCTCACTGCGCAGGGACGGTGGCCCGGAACATGTCACGGGGTCGTGTTTCGTGTTTTCTCCCGCATTCGATCACGTTCTCCTGTGTTTCCATCGCAAGGGGCAGTTCTGGGTGCAGTTCGGCGGTCACATCGAACCGGAGGATGCATCGGTTGCGGACGCGGCGCAACGGGAGGCCCGCGAGGAGTCTGGAATCAGCGGTCTTCTACTGCTTGCCCGGGAGATCATGGATCTTGACCGCCACGATCTGCAGGCGGGTTTCTCTTGTTCGGCTCATTGGGATGTGGGGTTTGCCGCGGTCGTGAGCCCGGAGGCGGTGACTTCAGTGAGTGAGGAGAGCGAGGCCGTCCGCTGGTTCCCGGTCAACGAATTACCGTCCCAAGTGCCGGAAGGATTCAGCACGCGCCTGGAACTCGTGCGGGATACGGCTAGGTCTTTGCCGGGGGCCCAGGTCAGCTAAGCGCTCAATCGCTCCTCGTGCTTGCGTCGGGCCCGGGCCGCGAGGAACAACAAGGACCCGATCGCTACGTAGACGGCGGCACTGAGCCAGATGGTCCCGCTTTGTTGGGTGAGGAGTGCGATGCTCGCAATGATCGCGAGGACCGGCATGAACCGGGGGGCGCTGAAGTGGTCATGGTCCACTTTGTCCTTTTTGAGGATGAGGACGCTGACGTTGGCAGACAGGAACACCAGGAGCAGCAGCAGCACGGTGGTTTCGGCCAACGAGGCGACATTTCCGGTGAGGGTCAGGACAATCGTTAGTCCGGCCACGACCACAATGGAGACCCACGGGGTGCGGCGGCCCGGCAGCACGCGGCTGAAGGCACGAGGGAGCAGTTCTGCTTCGGCCAATCCGTAGCCGACGCGGCTGGCCATAACCATAAACAGCAGTGCGCCATTGGCGATGGCGATCAGCGCGATGATGCTGAAGAGTCCGGGCGGGATTGCGACGCCGCTGGCGGCGACGACGGCGAGAAGGGGTCCGGTGGAATCGGCCAGCTCCGTCGGGTCCATAACAATGACGGCGCCGAGAGCGATCAGGAGATACACCACCCCGGCGGTGCAGATGGCGCCGAACAATGCGCGGGGGTAGGCCTTGGAGGGGTTACGTACTTCCTCGGCCATGTTTGCCGCCGCCTCAAAGCCGAGGAAGGAGAAAAAGGCGACGATGGATGCGGCGAAGGCGCCCTGGAGGGGAGGGACGTCCGGCGCGAATTCCAGTAGCCGGGATGGTTCCCCGTTGCCGGAGCCGAAAACGATGGCGCAGACGACGATGACGATGACGAGGCCGGATACCTCGATGACGGAAGCTACGAGGTTCGCGGTGAGGGACTCTTTGACGCCGCGAAGATTGATCAAAGTCAGCAGGATGATGAACACCACCGCTGCGGGCGCTTCCGGCACGTCGATGAGCGCCGTGAGGTAATCGCCTGCGAAGGCGTTCGCGAGGGCAGCGGCTGTGGTGATTCCTGAGGCCATCATGAGGAAACCGACGAGGAATGACACGTAGGGGATGCCGAAAGCCCGGTCGGCGTAGCGGGCGGCTCCGCCGGCATGCGGGTACTTGGTGATCAGTTCCGCGTAGGTCGTGGCAGTGAGCAGCGCGACGACCAGGGCGATCAGCAGGGGTATCCAGATCGCGCCACCGACGTCGGCGGCCATGGTACCCACGAGGGTGTAGATACCGGCGCCGAGGGTGTCGCCCACGATAAACGCGAACAGCAGCGGTGCACCGATTGCCCGCTTCAGTCCGGTTTGTGGTTTTGATGTGGCTGTGCCGGTATCGTCCGTCATTGGACTATTGGATGGTGTTTGCCGTCCCAGCGCAACTACTTGGATGGAATCTTCAACACCGGAATTAACGAAGCACTTCCCTTGGGCTGGAACTCGGGAAGGGCAACTTTGCCTCCCGTGCGACACACTTGGGCCCATGGGGGACATGTATGGGTATGGATGATCTTTCAGCGCCCGCTGATCGGGCGGACTCTTTCCGGGCTATGTACACAGCGGTGTACCCGGACGTGCTCCGGTTCGTGCAACGGCGCACAAGCGCGGCTTTGGCCGAAGACGTGGTGTCGGATGCGTTCCTCGTTGTATGGCGCCGCTTTGCCGAGGTTCCCCGGAACCACGACGACGCGCGGGCCTGGACGTTCGGAATCGCCCGGAACGTCATGTTGAATGCCGAGCGCGGCGAGCAGCGCCGGCAGGCCCTCGGCGTCCGGCTCAGTGACATTGGCGGTGAGCCTTACAGCAGCTCGCACGAGGATGCGGTGATGAGCCGGGTCGACCTCAGCCGCGCGTGGCATCTCCTGTCCGCAGTGCACCAGGAAGCACTAGGCCTGTCAGTCTTCGAGGACCTTTCCGCTCCGCAGGCGGCCGTGGTGCTCGGCATATCCCCGGTGGCCTACCGGCTCCGGCTAAGCCGCGCACGCCGCGCCCTGCGCCTGCTCATTGATCATCTTCCGGACCCTTCCAGCAGGTCAGCAGCAGCACCCGAAAGGACGGCAACGCCATGAAACGCCTTCAGGACATAGACACAATGCTGCGCAGCATGGACGCAGCGAATGAAGCCCCGGACGCCCGTCCGCAACGGGCGCAGGCCGACCTCGAGCACATCCTCGCTGGCAGCACTGCACGGAGGACGACGGCGACGGCGCCCGCGACGGTTCCGGCCAAGGTCGGGGTTGGGGAGCCGACCAGGGCTGGAAGGAATGACCCATTCCGGGGGCAGAAGCACGGGGCGCCCGTCCGACGTCGGCGCGCCGTCGTCCTCGGCGGGTTGGCCGCAGCCGCCACGGCCGGGCTGCTCGTCCTCCCTTCGCTTTCCGGCGGTGATGCAGCATTCGCTACGTGGACAGCGAACCCGGTAACCCTTTCCGGAGCCGACCTCGATGAGGCCGCGGCGGACTGCATGGCATCGAACAAAAACACGGGGGACGGGATGTATGCACAGGACCTTGCCGCCGCGGAGGTGGCTATCGCGGAGCGCCGCGGTGAGTGGATGACCGTGGTCCTTACCGGCGCCGACGGTTTCGAAGCGACCTGCATCACCGATGGTTCCGCGCCCCTGTTCGACGGGGGCATGATCGGCTCCATCGGCAGGCTCGGCGCCGAAACCGATCCCGCTGCTCGATCCCTCGCGCCCACCCAGCTGGGAACCGGGATGATCAGGAACAAACCAATCTCGATAGCTTCAGGGCGAGCCGGCGACGACGTCGTGGGAGTGACGTACACGAGTATCGCGGGTGAGGAAGTGGCTGCGACCGTGTTCAAAGGACACTTCGCCCTGTGGCTGCCCGGCGCCGAACTCCAGGACGCATCCGGTGGTGGCACAACCGTCAATGTCACCTACCGCGACGGAACCACCGGGACCCAGGAACTCAGCTTCTAGGCCCTGCGCCCCGCGCGCGAACTACCTCGGCCGCTGCCCGGCGTGCTGCCGGGCCATTTCGGAGAGCTTGGACAGCTCGGCCAGGTCCTCTTCGGAGCGCGGCGTCGGCTCAAAGCTGCCGAATTTCCGGATGGCGGCCTGCTGGATCAGGAAGTCGGCAATGGCCGGGTTCTTGGGCAGCAGGGAGCCGTGCAAGTAGCTGGCCACCACGTTCTTATACCGGGCGCCCTCGGTGTTGTCCTTGGTGTTGTTGCCTTCACCCTTGCGCACCTCGGCCAACGGCTCGACGCCGGGGCCCAGGAAGGTCTGGCCGCTGTGGTTCTCGTAACCGTGGATCTCGCCGAACTCGCTGCTGACCGAGAGCACGTTGCCGATCAGCCGCACATCGCCGCCGTGCGTTTCCAGGTCCAGGATGCCGATCCCCGGGATCAGCGTGCCCTCGTGCGTCTTGAAGAACTTCCCGAACAGCTGGTACAGGCCGCAGATCACCAGCATCGGCAGGCCGTCGTCGGCCAGTGCCCGCAGCGTGGGCGCGAGTTCCTGGAGGTCCTGCTGGATCACCACCTGCCCGCTGTCCTGGCCGCCGCCGCCCACAATGATGTCCACGCCCTCGGGGAAGGTGTCCCCGGCGTTGTATTCCTCCACAACGGGGTTATAGCCGTACCATTTCAGGCGCTGCTTCAGCACCAGGACGTTGCCCCAGTCGCCGTAAATGTTCATTTCCCGCGGGTACAGCTGCAGGATTTTGATGGTGCGGTCCTCGGTCATGAGACCACCTCTACCTTCGTGATCTTGGAGAGTTCCCGGCGCACGGCCAACATGGCGGTGTACGTGCAGAAGATCCGCATGGGAACCCCGGGGGAGTCCTTGATGAAACGCTTCAGGCCGTCCGTGATGTCCGGTTCTACGGTGCGTACGGGCACGTCGTCGTACTTCAGGCGCAGCGCCATGTCATAGGCGCGCACACCGCTGACCACGTCCACGCCGCCGTCGGCGAGGGATTCGAAGTCCACGTCCCATAGCCAGGACATGTCCCGGCCGTCGGCGTAATTGTCATTGATGGCAATCATGGTCGAGTAGCCGTGAGCCGCAAAAGATTTCAGCCCGAGGCGGAAACCGCTGGGGTTCTTCACCAGCACCAGTTCCAGCGGCTGCCCGTTGACCGTCAGTGATTCGCCGCGCCCGAAGGCCGGCTCGACGTTGGACAGCGCGGTGAACAGTGCCTCGGCGTCGGTGTCCTTGCCGGTGATGGTCCTGGCGAAGGCCAGCGCAGCAGCGGCATTGAAGATGTTGTAGACGCCTCGGAGCTTGAGGCCGGAGGTGCGGGTTGCGCCGTCGACCAGGAAATCGGCATCCGCCTCGCCAACACGGGTCAGGACGACGTCGGCTTCCTGCGTGGCTGCCAGGGCCTCGGCCAGGCTGCCGCGCATCTCGTCGTCATTGGGGAAGGTGCTGCGCAGCGAGGCATCCAGGCCGAAGTACACGGCGCGTTGGGTAGTCAGGGACTCGGCAATGCCGGCGACCCGGGGGTCCTCCCGGTTCAACACCACGGTCTCAGTGGTGGCACGGGCAATCTGCTCCAGCAGCCGAGTGGTCTTGTCGATCTCGCCGAACCGGTCCAGTTGGTCCCGCAGCACGTTCAGCAGCAGGCTGTAGCGCGGCTGGATCAGCTTCACGAAGTGCACCGCGTGCGCCTCGTCCAGCTCCAGGACGGCGATGTCGGCATCCAGCCGGCCGCGCATATTCACCTCGCCCAGCAGGGCCGCGGCTACACCGCGGGTGAAGTTGCTGCCCGTGCGGTTGGTGAAGACCTTCAGGCCCTGGCTCTCGAGCAGCTCCACCACCATCTTGGTTGTGGTGGTTTTGCCATTGGTGCCGGAGACGACGGCGACGCCGAGCGGCAGGTCCGCGAGGGTGCGGCGGATGAAGTCGGGGTCGATTTTCTCCACCACCAGGCCCGGCAGGGCGGAGCCGCCGCCACGCAGTTTGGAGGCACTGCGGACCAGTTTTCCGACCAGGATGGAGAAAGAACTCATGGTTACTGAATATAGCGCACCGCCCTGTCCGCAGGCGGGCCGGGGCGGCGTGAGGCTGCACGCAAAGCGGGACGGGAACCGGTGTTTTTGACCCGGGCCGGAGCGGCAGCAGGGGCCGCAAGGGAAAGTGCGGCAGCGTTTCCGCCGCCGGAACGGGATTCGGTCGCTAGAATTATGGCAGTGCGTTCGGGAAGCCAGCCGGTGTCCCTGTCTGGGCGGGTATTCCCGCGGCCCAAGGCAGGCGGTGGGCGGCCGGACTTTTTATCCACAGGATCTTTAGGAGAAGCGTAGAGCATGTCGGGCCACTCTAAATGGGCAACCACCAAGCACAAGAAGGCCGTAATTGATGCCAAGCGCGCCAAGTCCTTCGCCAAGCTGATCAAGAACATCGAAGTTGCAGCACGTGCCGGCGGCGCCGACATGGCGGGCAATCCGGCCCTTGAACTGGCCGTTTCAAAGGCCAAGAAGACCTCTGTGCCCATCGACAACATCAACCGTGCCGTCAAGCGCGGTGCCGGCCTGCTGGGCGAGGCCGTCGACTACCAGACCATCATGTATGAAGGCTATGGTCCCCAGGGCTCGGCCCTGCTGATCGAGTGCCTCACGGACAACAAGAACCGCGCAGCATCCGAGGTGCGCCTGGCGGTAACGCGCAACGGCGGCAACATGGGCGATCCGGGCTCGGTGGCCTACATGTTCACCCGCAAGGGCGTCGTGAACCTGCCCAAGAACGGCCTCACCGAAGATGACCTGCTGATGGCCGTGCTGGATGCCGGCGCAGATGAGGTCAAGGAGTCCGGCGAGAACTTCGAGATCATCTCGGAGCCGCAGGACCTGCGCGCCGTTGTTGGTGCCCTGGAAGAAGCCGGCATCGAGTACGAAACCGACGAAGCCGAATTCGTACCCTCCATGCATGTGGAACTGGATGCCGATGCTTCCCGCAAGTTCCTCAAGCTCGTGGACGCCCTCGAAGAGCTCGACGACGTGCAGAACGTGTACTCCAACGCTGACATCCCGGCCGCAGTCATGGCCGAGCTTGAAGAAGACGACTAAGCGCCGATTCAGTGTCTTTACGCGTCCTGGGGGTGGACCCCGGCCTGACCCGCTGCGGCCTCGGGGTAGTTGAGGTCGAAGGGAACCGCCGGGCCACCCTCGTGGCCGTCGGTGTTGTAGGCACCGTGGCCGGAACCGCCCTGGATGCCCGGCTGCTGGTGATCTCCGAAGCCATCGAACTGTGGCTGGATACCCACCGGCCGGACGTCCTGGCGGTGGAGCGGGTCTTCAGCCAGCTCAACGTCAGCACCGTGATGGGCACCGCCCAAGCCTCCGGCGTCGTCATTGCCGCCGCGGCCCGGCGCGGCATTCCCGTGGCCCTGCACACACCCACCGAGGTCAAGGCGGCGGTCACCGGATCCGGCTCGGCCAACAAGGACGCGGTGGGGAAGATGGTCACCAAGATCCTGCGGCTGGACGAAATGCCCAAGCCCGCCGACGCCGCCGACGCCCTGGCCCTGGCCATCACGCACGCCTGGCGGCGCGGCGTAGCCGGCCCCGGACCCACTGCCGGTTCGGCATCCCGGGGCACCGCACCGAACACCGGCATGACGGCGGCGCAGCGGCTGTGGGCGGAAGCGGAAGCACGCGCAAAACGCGGAAGCTACTGAACAGCAGGGGAATGCGGGCACCAGCAAGTAGGGTATTCGTAGATATGTTCTATACAGCCTCTGGAGTTCCTTCATGATCAGTTCCCTCCGCGGGGTCGTTTCACACGTGGGCCTCAATTCGGCAGTCATCGATGTCCATGGACTCGGGATGCTCGTCCAGGCCACGCCCCAGACCCTCGCCACCCTGCGCACGGGAAGTGAAGCGTCCGTCCACACGGCCATGATTGTCCGCGAGGACTCCATGACCCTTTACGGCTTCTCCGACGCCGACCAGCGCGAGGTGTTCGAAATCCTCCTCGGCGTCAGTGGTGTCGGGCCGCGGATCGCGCTGGCCGTCCTGGCCGTGCATACCCCCGAAGCCATCCGCGTGGCCGCCTCCACCGGAGACGACAAGGCCTTCAGTAAGGTCTCCGGCATAGGCCCCAAGGGTGCCCGGCGCATCGTCCTGGAACTGGCGGACAAGCTGGTGCCGCACGGAACAACGGAAAACCCTGCCGCCCCGCGCTGGCAGGAGCAGGTGCTGGCAGCCATGACCGGGCTGGGCTGGTCCGAAAAGGATGCCACGACGGCCATCGAGGACACCGCTGCCGAACACCCCGACGTCGCCGCAACCTGCAACGTGGGCGAGATCCTGAAGCTGACCCTGCGACGTCTGGGCACCGACGGCGCCCGCGCATCCACACGCCGGAAGGCCGGCTGACATGTCCGCTGAATCACTGGTCGCCCCGGGCCCGGACCCGGACGACAAAGCCATAGAAGCCGCCCTGCGGCCCAAGAACCTGGATGACTTCGTGGGGCAGAAACGCGTCCGCGAACAGCTGTCCCTGGTCCTGGAAGCGTCCCGGCTGCGCGGCCGCAGCGCGGACCATGTGCTGCTTTCCGGTCCGCCCGGCCTTGGCAAGACCACCCTTTCGATGATCATCGCCGCGGAAATGAACGCGCCGCTGCGGATCAGCTCCGGACCGGCCATCCAGCACGCCGGCGACCTGGCCGCCATCCTGTCCTCCCTGACCGAGGGCGAGGTGCTGTTCCTGGACGAAATCCACCGGATGTCCCGGCCGGCCGAGGAAATGCTCTACATGGCCATGGAAGATTTCCGGGTAGACATTGTGGTGGGAAAGGGAGCCGGCGCCACGGCCATTCCCCTGGAGCTGCCGCCCTTCACCCTGGTGGGTGCCACTACCCGTGCCGGCCTGCTGCCCGGCCCGCTCCGGGACCGTTTCGGCTTCACCGGGCACCTGGAGTTCTATTCCACGGACGAGCTGGAACTGGTGCTGCGCCGCTCAGCCATGCTGATGGATATGAAGGTCAACTCGGCCGGGTTCGCCGAGGTGGCCGGCCGCTCCCGCGGCACGCCCCGTATTGCCAACCGGCTGCTGCGGCGGGTCCGCGACTGGGCCCTGGTCCACGGCATCGAACAGATTGACGCCCGTTCGGCCGGCGCGGCCCTGGATATGTACGAAGTGGATGTGCTTGGCCTGGACCGGCTGGACCGGGCAGTGCTGACCGCCCTGATCACCAAATTCAACGGCGGCCCGGTGGGCCTGTCCACCCTGGCCATCGCCGTCGGTGAGGAACCGGAAACGGTTGAAACAGTGGCTGAGCCTTACTTGGTCCGCGAGGGGCTGCTGGGCCGGACCCCGCGGGGCCGGATTGCCACCCGCGCGGCCTGGGAGCACCTGGGGCTGCAAATGCCCGAACACGTGGCCGCGGCCATGCCCGCGAACATGTTCTCCGGACCCGGCACGGCCACCGCGGCCGGAGCCGGTGACTGGACGCCTCTGGAAACTTAACAGGTTCCTTCCACGTTTTCCCCTTAGACTGGCCCTACGGCACGGTCCCGGCGCGATGCCCGGAAATGCCTGAACCTTCCCCAACAGAAATGGAACTCCCCACGTGAATCCCACTGATCTCCTTCTTCCCCTGCTCCTGGTGGTCTTCGTGATCATGATGTTCCGCAAGCAGAAGAAGACGACGCAGTCGGTGGCCCAGCAGCGCTCCCAGATGGTTCCGGGCACCGAGGTCATGACCCAGTTCGGGCTTTTCGGCCGGATCGTTTCCGTGGACCAGGAAGAGAACAAGGCCGTCCTGGAGCTTTCCCCGGGCAACACGGCTACCGTCCACCTGCAGGCGCTGACCAAGGTAGTCACTGTCCCGGCCGCTGAGGAAGACGCGGAAACAGAAGGCACCGTTGTTCCCGACGACGCTTCTTCGCTGACCCTCGGCAAGGACCCCCACGGCAGCACGGACGCCACTGTCGCCCGCGACGCAGCCGCCCCGCAGGACGAGACTCCCGAAGAAACACTCAAGCGCCTGAACCGCGACGAGAAAAAAGAGAACTAGACTCTCCACGAGCCAAGCGGGGCATTGCGGTCCCGCTTGCCTCACCGGAGCCCGAACGGTTCCGGTGATCTTCGCCCTTAAGGAATATTCCCTATGCCCCGTACCGGCCCCGGCTCGGCCGCCAAAAAGACGCTCATCTGGTTGGGCGTCATTTTTGCTGCACTTGCCCTTCTGCTTGGCGGAGGCTCCATGTGGAGCAACGCCAGCTGGACCCCGAAGCTTGCCCTCGACCTTGAGGGCGGCACCCAGATGATCCTGGCACCCGAGGTGCAGGGCGGTGACAATGAAATCACTGCCGAGCAGCTGGACCAGGCCGTGGAGATCATCCGCCAGCGCGTGGACGGCAGCGGCGTCTCCGAAGCGGAGATCAGCACGCAGTCCAACCGCAACGTCGTGGTCTCGCTGCCGGGTGTCCCGGATGCCGAAACCCGCGAACTCATCCAGGCCTCAGCCCAGATGGAGTTCCGCCCGGTCCTGGCCGGCGGCGGGGGACAGGGAGCAGCGGTCACCGACCCGACTCCCGCTGAGCAGCTGCCGACGCCGTCAGCCGAGCCGACGGACAAGTCGGACACCAACTGGATTACCCCGGAACTGCAGACCGAGTTCGAAACCACCGACTGCTTGAACCCGGACACCATCGCCAACGCGGAGCAGGCGCCGGCGGACCAGCCCATGGTCGCGTGCGAACCCGGCACGGCCGGAAAGTACATCCTGGGTCCGGTGGAAGTTCCCGGTGCGGATATCTCCACCGCCAGCTTCGGAATAGCACAGAGCAGCAACGGTGTTTCCACCGGGCAGTGGGCCGTCAACATCGACTTCAACGATGAGGGCACTGACGCGTTCCGTGGAGTCACCGAGCGGCTGATCACCTTCAAGGGCGATCCGCGGAACCAGTTCGCGATTGTCCTGGACGGACAGATCATCTCTGCACCCACGGTTAACAACGTGATCACCGACGGCAACGCACAGATCACCGGCACCTTCACCCAGGAGAGCGCGAAGGCGCTGTCCGAGCAGCTGAAGTACGGTGCCCTGCCGATCAGCTTCGACATCCAGAGCGAACAGCAGGTGTCCGCCACCCTCGGTGCCGACCAGCTGCGGATGGGCATTATCGCCGGCCTGATCGGCCTCATCCTGGTGGCCGTCTACTCGCTCTTCCAGTACCGCGCACTGGGCTTCGTCACTATCGCGTCCCTGGTGGTTGCCGGTGTGCTGACCTACCTGGCCATCGCCATCCTGGGCTGGAGCCAGAACTACCGGCTGTCGCTGGCCGGTGTGGCGGGCCTAATTGTCGCCATCGGCCAGACAGCGGACTCGTTCATCGTCTACTTTGAACGCATCCGCGACGAACTGCGCGACGGACGCGGACTGGTCTCCGCTGTGGACACCGGCTGGAAGCGGGCCAAGCGCACCGTACTGGCCTCCAAGGCAGTGAACATCCTGGCCGCCGTCGTGCTCTACTTCGTTGCCGTTGGCAACGTGCGCGGCTTCGCGTTCACCCTCGGACTGACCGCCGTCGCCGACCTGATCGTGGTCTTTATGTTCACGCACCCGACCATGGTGTTGCTGGCCCGCACCAAGTTCTTCGGTGAAGGACACCGGTTCTCCGGTCTGGATGCCAGCAGGCTGGGCGCGGTGCCGCTGTACCGCGGTGCCGGCCGGATGCGCGAGCCCGGCGATGCCCCGGCCCTGCGCGGCAAGAACAAGGCCGCTGCCAAGGAAGCCGAGCGCCGGATGACAATTGCCGAGCGCCGGCTTGCCGAAAAGCACGACTCCATGGCCGGCAGCGGCCGCAGCTCCGAGAAGGACGGCGAGTAATGAGCAAGCTCCCCAGTTTCGCCGCATTCGGCAATGACCTCTACACCGGAAAGCGGTCCTACAACTTCGTTGGCAAAGCGAAGCTGTGGTTCCTGATCGCGGGGGTTGCCGTAGTCATTTCCATCCTCATCCCGGTGGCCAAGGGTGGCTTCAACCTCGGTATCGAGTTCCGCGGCGGTTCCGAGTTCACGGTCTCCAACGTGGCCAACACCGATGTCGGCCGCGGTGAGGAAGCCGTAGCCGAGGTGGCCGGCACCGCAGACCCGAAGGTCACCAACATTGCCCCGGGCACCATGCGGATCCAGACGGAGAAGCTCAGCGACGACCAGACCATCCAGGTCAAGGAGTCACTGGCCGATACCTACGGCGTGAGCCAGGACGAGGTCACCTCCACGTTCATCGGTCCTACGTGGGGCAGCGACGTCAGCCGGCAGGCATTGGTGGGCCTGATCGTGTTCGTGGCGCTGGCCGCGGTGCTGATGGCTCTGTACTTCCGGACCTGGAAGATGTCGCTGGCTGCCGTCACCGGACTGCTGGTAGTCATGGTGGTGACCGCCGGTGTGTACGCGCTGAGCGGTTTCGAGGTGACGCCGTCGGCCATCATCGGGTTCCTGACCGTGCTCAGCTATTCGTTGTATGACACCGTGGTGGTCTTCGACAAGGTCCGCGAAAACACCAAGGACCTGGATAAGCGCACCAAGCGGACCTTCGCCGAGGAAGTGAACCTGGCCGTCAACCAGACCCTGGTCCGGTCCATCAACACTTCCGTGGTGGCAGTGCTTCCGGTGGCCTCCATCCTGTTCATTGGTGCCCTGCTGCTGGGTGCAGGCACCCTGAAGGACCTGTCCCTGGCATTGTTTGTCGGGATCATCCTGGGCACCATTGCCACCATCTTCATCGCAGCGCCCATGTACGCATGGCTGCGCCGCAACGAGGCCGGGATCCGCAAGCAGGCCAAACGCGTCGAAGAACGCCGCGCCGGCAAGACGCCGGCCGTCGCCGACGCCTAGTACCTCCGGGAGTCCGGTACCTCCGGGAGTCCAGTACCTCCGGGAGTCCAGTCCCGCACCGGAACTGCTCACGGATAAACCCCACGGTTCCGTACTCCCTGCCGGGAGTGCGGAACCTGCGGTTTAAGCGGTGCGGGCAGGCTTAGACTGGTTGACAGGGCACTTGTACTGAATTTTTCGAAGAAAGGTCGGCAGTGGGCAACAGCGCAACACCTGCCAATGGGGCAGGGAACAGCCGCGCCGCCGGGATCGATCCGGGGCCCCAGGCCGCCGCGGCTCCTGACGCCGCGGCGCCGGACACGGCTGTCCCCACCCCGGCTGACTCCGTGCAGGCTCCGGCCCGTGCAGCCGTGGCTCCCGTAGCGGCTCCCGCTCCTGCAGCCGCCGCGGCCAAGCCCGGCGCCGGACGGACACCCCCAACAGGCCGTCGCGGCTCCACGCGCGCCCGGCTTGCCCGCCTCGCCGGACGCGGCAACCCCGGGTATTCACCCATGCTCGAACCGCTGCTGCGCACCGTCCGGGTGAACAACCCCAAGGAAGACCTGGACCTGATCCAGCGGGCCTACGTGGTGGCTGAACGCAGCCACGAAGGGCAGAAGCGCAAGAGCGGCGATCCCTACATCACGCACCCTGTGGCCGTGGCCACCATCCTCGCCGAGCTCGGGATGACCGGAACCACGCTGGCGGCGGCCCTGCTGCACGACACCGTGGAAGACACCAGCTACACGCTGGAGGAGCTGCGCCGTGAGTTCGGCCCGGAAGTGGCCATGCTCGTGGACGGCGTCACCAAGCTGGACAAGGTCACCTTCGGTGACGCAGCCCAGTCCGAGACGGTCCGCAAAATGGTCGTCGCCATGGCCAAGGACATTCGCGTGCTGGTCATCAAGCTCGCGGATCGGCTGCACAACGCGCGGACCTGGCGGTTTGTCTCGCCGGAGTCCTCCGCCAAGAAAGCCCGCGAAACCCTGGAGATCTTCGCACCGCTGGCGCACCGCCTCGGCATGAACACCATCAAGTGGGAGCTGGAAGACCTTTCCTTCGCCGCACTGCACCCGAAGGTCTACGACGAAATTGTGCGGATGGTGGGGGACCGGACGCCCGAGCGTGAAAAGTACCTGGGTACCGTCCGCTCCCAGATTGCCGATGACCTCCATGCGGTGAAGATCAAGGCGACCATCACCGGCCGGCCCAAGCACTACTACTCCATCTACCAGAAGATGATCGTGCGGGGGAAAGACTTCGACGACATCCATGACCTGATGGGTGTACGGGTCCTGGTCGACTCCGTACGGGACTGCTATGCGACGCTGGGCGCCCTGCACGCCCGGTGGAATCCTTTGCCGGGACGGTTCAAGGACTACATCGCGATGCCGAAGTTCAACATGTACCAGTCGCTGCACACCACGGTGATCGGTCCGGGCGGCAAACCGGTGGAGATCCAGATCCGCACCCATGACATGCACCGCCGGGCCGAGTACGGCGTGGCTGCGCACTGGAAGTACAAAGACGGCAGCAAGTCGCCCGAAACCGCCGATGACATGGGCTGGCTCCGCAGTCTGGTGGACTGGCAGCAGGAAACTTCGGATCCGGATGAGTTCCTGGACTCGCTGCGGTTCGAGATCAATGCCCGCGAAGTGTTTGTCTTCACCCCCAAGGGCGAGGTCATGGCCCTGCCGGCCGGGTCGACGCCGGTGGACTTTGCCTACGCGGTGCACACCGAGGTGGGGCACCGGACCATCGGTGCCCGCGTCAACGGCAAACTCGTTCCGCTGAACAGCGAGCTGCAGCACGGTGACTGGGTGGAGATCTTCACCTCCAAGGCCGAAGGCGCCGGTCCCAGCCAGGACTGGCAGGGCTTCGTGAAGAGCCCGCGGGCCCGGAACAAGATCCGCCAGTGGTTCACCAAGGAACGCCGCGAAGAAGCCATTGAAAAGGGCAAGGACCTGCTGACGCGCGGAATGCGCAAGCAGAACCTTCCGCTGCAGCGGCTGATGACCCACGACGCGCTGGTGGCAGTGGCCGAGGAGCTGCACCACCAGGACATCTCGGCACTCTATGCGGCCGTGGGCGACGGGCACACCTCGGCGCAGAACGTCATTGAGCACCTGGTCGGCCTGATGGGCGGCCATGAAGGTGCCGAGGAGGATCTGGCCGAAACCCCGGTGGCCACGGCCGCCCGGCGCCCGAAGTTCACCGACTCCGGTGTCACCGTGCGCGGCACCGGCGACGTGTGGGTCAAGCTGGCGCGCTGCTGCACCCCCGTCCCGCCGGATCCGATCATCGGGTTTGTCACCCGCGGCTCCGGGGTGTCCGTGCACCGCAGCGACTGCCGCAACGTGCAGGAACTGCGGGCCACACCGGACCGCATTGTGCCGGTGGAATGGGCGCCCACCCAGTCCAGCGTTTTCCTGGTGGAAATCCAGGTGGAGGCCCTGGACCGCAAGAGCCTGCTGTCCGACGTCACCCGGGTGCTGTCGGAAAACCACGTGAACATCCTCTCCGCCAGCGTCAACACCTCCAGCGACCGCGTGGCCATGTCGAAGTTCGTCTTCGAGATGGGGGACCCGAAGTACCTCAGCCACATCCTCAGCGCCGTACGCAAGATCGACGGCGTCTTCGATGTGTACCGGACCACAGGGTCCCAGCGGCGGGTATAGCACCGGCCCCCGGGCACGCACTAGGCCGAGGCGGCCGCCAGCTTTTCCAGGGCGGCCGCCTTGCCAGGGACGCGTGACCCGGCTTCCATGGCGCGGCGCACCAGATCGAGCCGGCAGCCCAGGCCGGGATGCGCGGCGAGCCGCTGCAGCGCGGGCACGGCCTCCTGTCCCTGGACATGGAGTGCGACGTCGACGGCGGTCCGCAGCGGCGAAGTCACCGACACCGTTCCCACGTCCACCCGGTCGGCCGGCCCCAGGAGCACTTCGTGGAGGACCGCCGTGCTGAACGGCGGCAACGCTCCGGTCCGCCGTCGCCTGTCAGCCAGGATGTCCAGCCGCAGCGGGCGCGGTGCGCAGCCATAGATCCAGGCCGCAGTGAGCCAGCCCAGCGACACCCGCTGCCGCAGGCCCGCGGGCAGTTCCCGGGATGCAGCCAAGGCGCGGACCACCGGGTCCGGTTGGACGTCCCAGCGCACGAAGGTCCCCGCGTAGACGTGCCTGAGCAACCCGTCCATCGCCATGGCCTGCAGCTCTTCGTGCCGGAAGGCGTCCCCGGCGGTGAACAGGGCTCCGCCGGTGGAAGTGATCCGGGGGAGGGCTCCCGGATAGGGAAACAAGGGTGCAGGCGCAGGCATGGACACCAGCGTGGCTGCTGCCGGGGCAACGCAAAAGCCCCGCCGGCACGTTGTGGATAACGTGCCGGCGGGGCTTTAGCTGCGCAGGAAGGCCCGCGCGGGCGTATTTGTGCCTAGGCGAACCGTGTGCCTAGGCGAAGTCCTGTGCGGACTTCTGCAGCATGGCCAGCCACTGCTGGCGTGCTTCGAGGGCTTCCCGTGCATCGGCGATCTTCTTGGCGTTTCCTGCCTTCTCGGCGTCGGCCAGGTCCTGCTCAAGGGACGCGATGGTCGCTTCGAGCTGGGACAGGGCCGAAGTCGTGCGGGCCTTCGTTTCCGGATTGCTGCGCTGCCAGTGCTCGTCTTCGGCCGCCTTGACGGCTTCCTCGACCTTGCGGATGCCGGCTTCCATCCGGCCCATGTCCGCACGCGGAACCTTGCCGGCCTCTTCCCAACGTTCCCGGATGGACTGCAGCGCCTTCCGGGCAGCGGTGAGGTTGGTCACGGGCAAAAGGGCCTGGGCTTCCTTGAGGAGCTCTTCCTTGACCACCAGGTTGGCGGCGAATTCCTCGTCAATGACCTCGTTGGCTGCCTGGCGTGCGGCGAAGAACTTGTCCTGGGCTGCGCGGAAGCGGGCCCACAGGGCGTCGTCATCCTTGCGGCTGGCCCGCTTGGAAGCCTTCCACTCGTCCATCAGCTGCCGGTATTCGGCGGCCGTGTTGCCCCAGTCAGTGGACGTGGACAGCTCTTCGGCGCGGGCAATCAGGGCTTCCTTGGCGGCCTTCGCGGAGGAATTCTCATTATCCAGCTGGGAGAAGTAGGCGCGGCGGTGGCGGTCAAAAACCGTCCGGGCGGACCGGAACCGCTTCCACAGCGAGTCCTCGGTGCTGCGGCCCAGCCGGGGGCCGTTCTTCTGGGCGCTCTTCCACGCGTCGAAGAGCTCATTCATCCGGTTGCTGCTGGTTTTCCACTGGATGCTGGCCGGGTCCTTGGCGGCAATTTCTTCGGCTTCAGCAACAATGGCCTCGCGGGCGGCCAGCTCACGGGCCTTGGCTGCTTCGGCTTCGGCGCGCTCGGCAGCCTCGGCGTCCTTCAGTGCTGCTTCCAGCGACTCGATGCGGGCGTCCAGTGCCTTGACGTCGCCCACCATCTTGCGCTCGGCAACCTGTTCGGCAAGGTGCTTGAGGGTCTTGTGGATGTCGGCGGCCGGGGCCTTGACCTGCACCCGCTGTTCCAGGAGCAGCAGCTGGCTGGCAACGTCGTCGTACTTGCGCACGAAGTACGCCAGCGCCTCTTCCTTGGACGCGTCCGGGAACTGCCCGACGGCGGTTTCCTCACCGTCCACAATCAGGAAGACGTGGCCGTCCTCCTCCACCCGGGCAAAGCGGGCCGCCTCCTCCAGCGGGGTGGAGTGGGCTGCGGGCACGGCAACAACCGGGGCAGCCGCGGCGTCACGGGGGCCTACGGCTGCGGGGGAGGGCCGGCGCGATGCGAGGGCCGCGGGGCTGGGAGCGGCAGGACGGGACGTGTCCGGGGTGTCCTGGCCTGCTGTTTCGTCGGATTTCTGACTGTCTGTCACCGCTAAAAGTCTTTCACTCGATGGATGGCAGTGTGCGAAGCCCGCGCCGCCACTTAGTTCAGGGTGAACGAGTTAATCGTCACCGGGTCATTCGGAGTGCCATCGCTTGCCCCGGAGGCAACTCCGCGGGAAGCAATGGACTCCAGTACGTCAAGACCTGACGTTACCTTACCCATTATCGTGTAACCGCCGCTGGCCTGGGTAATGGTCGAATCCTTGTAAACGATGAAGAACTGTGTGCCGTTGCTGGTTACGCTGTCTCCGCGGGCCACCGCAATGCTTCCGGCGGGGTAGAAACCGTCGGCGGGCGTGTTCTCCACCGGACCCCACAGGAAGTCCTGGTCCGCTGCGCCGTCGCCGTTCGGTGAACCGCACTGCAGTACGCCCATCTCGGGCAGGGTGGTCAGGCGGTGGCAGCTCTTGCCGTTCAACCATCCGTTGTCGGCCAGGGTCTTGAAGACCGCGGAGGCCTGCGGGGCCGCATTGCCGTCCAGTTCCACGCCTACGTCGCCCTGCCCCAGGGAAAGGGTGCCGGTGAACGTCTTGCCGGCCGCCAGGGACGGATCCGGGACCTCCAGGCCAACGCCCGCCTGCTCCTTGAGCAGGGCCAGCTCATCCGCAGTGGGGTTGGAGCTGAACCAGGCGATCTGCAGGGCAACGGCCAGTGCCAGCACCACCAGTGCAGCTGCTCCGGCAAATAGGTTGTCCCGCTTCCGCCGGCGGGCACGGGCGGCGGCAAAGGCACGCCGGGCCTCCATGCGGGCCACGCGGCGCCTGTTCTCGCGGCTGGTGCTGTTTGCTGCCACCGCTGCCTCCTCTGCTGCTGTATTGGCCCTGGGCGGGCCCGCGGGTTACCGGACGCGGCCGGCCCGCGGGTGCGGAACGCGGCGGTGTCCAGGAAAAGCTAAAATGAGTGCCGCACATAGTTTATGCACGTCAGCACCCGCATTCCTGCTTCCTCAAGGGGCGCCGGTGTCTTCTTTCCACCCACCGAAGGAGTTTGCCCCCATGGCACGCAAGGCCTCACTGTCCGGTTTCCCTGAATGGCTACCGCAGGAGCGCCTGGTTGAACTCCATGTCCTGGACGTGCTGCGCCGCACCTTCGAGCTGCACGGCTTCTCCAACATTGAGACCCGTGCGGTGGAAACCGTGGGGCAGCTGCTGCGCAAGGGCGAAATCGACAAGGAAGTCTACGCACTGAGCCGGCTGCAGGCCGAAGAGGGGGAGGCCGCCGGCAAAGAGGATCCCAACTCCCTGGCCCTGCACTTTGACCTGACCGTGCCGTTTGCCCGCTACGTAGTGGAAAACGCCGGCCACCTTTCCTTCCCGTTCCGCCGCTACCAGATCCAGAAGGTCTGGCGCGGAGAACGGCCGCAGGAAGGCCGTGCCCGGGAGTTCACCCAGGCGGACATCGACGTGGTGGGCGACGGCGCCCTTCCGTTCCGGTACGACGTCGAGCTGGCGCTGGTGATTGCCGAAGCCCTGGGCGCCCTGCCGATCCCGGAATTCCAGATCCGGGTGAACAACCGCAAGCTGGCCGAAGGCTTCTACCGCGGCATCGGGCTGGAAGATACGGCCGGGGTGCTGCGCAGCATCGACAAGCTGGAGAAGATCGGCGCCGCGCGGGTTGCTGAACTGCTGCAGGAAGAACTCGGGGCCACTGCCGAGCAGGCCGCTGCTGCCCTGAAGCTGGCCTCCATCCGGTCCGGGGACACCTCCTTTGTGGAGCAGGTCCGCGCCCTGGGCGTCACCAATGACCTGCTGGAGGAAGGCTTGGGCGAGCTGGCAGAGGTCATCAGCGAAGCTTCCCGGCGGGCACCCGGCCGGGTCCTGGCGGACCTGAGCATTGCCCGCGGACTGGACTACTACACCGGCACCGTTTACGAAACGGTGCTGGTGGGCCACGAAGCGCTGGGATCCATCTGCTCCGGCGGCCGGTACGACGCATTGGCCAGCAAGGGCAGCCGGACCTTCCCCGGCGTCGGGCTCTCCATTGGCGTTACCCGCCTGGTGATGCGCATCCTCAGCCAGGAGTTCGCGCAGGCCTCCCGCAGCGTGCCCACCGCCGTGCTGATGACCCTGGCCACCGACGATTCCTGGTCCGCTGCCCAGGACACGGCATCGCAGCTGCGCAGCCGCGGAATCTCCGTGGAGGTGGCACCCAAGGCGGAGAAGTTCGGCAAGCAGATCAAGTATGCGGACCGCCGCGGCATCCCCTTCGTATGGTTCACCGCCGAGGACGGCACGCACGAAGTGAAGGACATACGCTCGGGCGAGCAGGTGCCGGCCGATCCGGAACTGTGGACGCCGCCGGCCGAGGACCTCGTCGTTACGGTTGCCCCGGCTCAGGGATAACAGCCGGAAGGGCAGGCGGCCGTTCGCGGTAGGCGATGGCCGCCTGCACCCGGGAAGACACCCCGAGCTTGGCCAGGACCCGGGATGTTTCGTCCGGACGGGTTTAGCTGACGCTTCCGGTGGAGCCTAGGCTTAACGGATGCCTATTAGCTCCGCACTTTCCCCCACGCCGCCCTGCGCGGAACTTCACCTGCACATTGAGGGCACGCTTGAGCCGGAACTGATTTTTGAACTGGCCGGCCGCAACGGCATTGAGCTGCCGTACGCCTCCCTGGACGAGTTGCGTGCACGTTACCGGTTCACGGACCTGCAGTCCTTCCTGGACCTCTACTACGCCAACATGGACGTGCTGCGCACCGAGGCCGACTTCACGGACATGACCCGGGCGTATCTGCGCCGGGCGGCCGCCGCGGGGGTGCGTCACGTGGAGATGATGATGGATCCGCAGGCTCACCTGGTCCGCGGTGTTCCGCTGGAAACCTCCGTGGGGGGCGTATGCGCTGCGCTGGCCGGCAGCGAGGAGGAGTTTGGCATCTCCGCCGTCCTGATCGCCGCGTTCCTCCGTGACCGTCCTGCCGCCGAGGCGCTGGAGGTCCTCGAGGAGCTCCTCGCCATGGATGCGCCCATCATCGGTATCGGCCTGGACTCCGCAGAGGTGGGGAACCCGCCGGAAGCTTTTATCGACCTGTACCGCCGTGCCCGCGAAGCCGGTCTGCGGACGGTGGCCCATGCGGGAGAAGAGGGCCCCTCGCATTACATCGAGCAGGCGCTGGACCTATTGCTGGTGGACCGGATCGACCACGGCATCCGGTGCCTGGACGACCCGGTGCTGGTGGAACGCCTGGTGCATGAAAAGATCCCGCTGACCGTCTGCCCGCTGTCCAATGTCCGGTTGAACGCCGTCGACAGCCTCGCGGCCCACCCGTTGCCGCAAATGCTCGAGCACGGACTGAACATCTCCGTGAACTCCGATGACCCCGCCTACTTCGGCGGCTACGCAGACGATAATTTCCGCACCGTGCAGGAAGCCTTCGGGCTGAGCCGTGCCCAAATGACCCTGCTGGCCGCCAATTCCATTGAGGCGTCCTTCGCTTCTCCCCAGCGCCGGGCGGAGCTTCTGCTGGAAGTACGCCGCTGGGAGGCCGCCGGTTAAAGTGTCGGGTGCGGCTTCGTGGACCGGGGCCGGCGGAAGCTGAGCCGCACCACCAGGCCCGCCACTAGGATCATGAGGGTCAGGCTGATGTACAGCGGCGGCAGTGCCAGGGCCAGCAGCAGGGCTCCTACCGTTCCGGCCAGGTTCAGTGCCCGTGGGGCGTACCGTGTGCGGTCCTTCAACGAGAACGCACACACCGTGCTGATCGCAGCGTAGAAGAGCAGCGCGAAGGATGCCATGCCGATCAGCGCATCCAGATCGGCAAACAGGACGAGCAGGATCACGATTCCGCCTGCTGCGGCCACGGCCACCCACGGGGTACGTCCGGAGCCGGCCCGGCCGGGCCAGGTGCGGGAGAACACGGAGGGCAGGTCCCGGTCCGCAGCCATGGCCGCAGCCGTGCGGCCGGCCGAGTCCAGCAGGGACCACAGACCGCCCAGGGCTGCGGCGGACACGGCCAGGACCACGGCTCCCGTCCCCACGTTCGCACCGACGCTCTGCATCGGATCCAGCAGGGGAGCGGGCTCCGCAGACAGTGCCGCGGCACCGTAGTACGCCAGCATCGACTGCCCCATCAGCAGGTACAGGACAAACGACACGGCAATGGCTGCCGGAACCGCTATGGGCAGATTGCGTGAGGGATTGCGCACACCGGCACCCATGGTGGCCAGCCGGGTATAGCCGGAGAAAAGAAAGAACAGCAGGCCGGCCCCCTGCAGCACGCCTGACGCCGTCGGCTCGATATCCGCGCCCACCCGCACCGGCTGGTTTGGTGCCTCGTTGTAGAGCACCACCACCGTGAAGGCCAGGATGCTGAAGACAAACGCCAGGATGAACCGGGTAGCCCACGGCCCCCGGTTCACGCCCAGCAGGTTGACCGCCGCCATTACCGCAACCGCGCCCACCGCTCCTGCTTCGGGATGGTCCGGAAACACGTAGGTCCCGAACGCCGCGGCCAACACGGCGGAGGACAGCAGCAGCCCCCACACCAGCGTCCAGCCGGACAGGAAGCCGCTGTAGGGACCGAGGAGGATCCGGGCGGCGGTACGGGCCGTCGCGTCCCCGCCCTGGTCCTCCGGAAGCCGGCGGGTTACCGCGCGGCTGAGCTGGAAGGTGGACAGGGCGCACAGGATGGCCACAACCGCGGATATGCCAAGGGCCGCCGCGAGGGCGGGGCCCGCTGCTGCGGCCGCCGGGGCGAAGGCTACGAATGCACCCGCACCAACAATGGATCCAATGCCGGCAGTAGTGGCATCAAAGCCGCCAAGGGGAACGCGCGGCTGGGTAATGCCGGACAAATGACCTTCCAATCGGTAGGGACTTGGCAGGGTGGGGGTCGGTTCACCGGTAAACTCTCAAGAAGACCGTGTATTCACAATGAGCGGAAACAGTGGTTTCCGCAAGTTTCTCGAAAGGACAGCTGTGCTGCGCACTCATGCCCTTGGTTCCCTGAGGGCCGAGCATATTGGACAGACCGTTACTCTCGCAGGCTGGGTCGCCCGACGGCGCGACCACGGCGGCGTTGCCTTCCTCGACCTCCGCGACGCCTCAGGCGTGGCGCAGGTAGTGGTGCGTGAAGAGGATGTCTTCCACGGCCTGCGCAATGAGTACGTCCTGCAGATCACCGGCACCGTCCAGAAGCGGCCCGAAGGCAACGAGAACCCGGCGCTGGCCACCGGCGAGATCGAGGTCATTGCGGACAAGACCGTCATCCTGAACACCTCGGACCCGCTGCCGTTCCAGATTGACGAGCACGTGGAGGTAGGCGAGGAAGCCCGCCTGCGTCACCGCTACCTGGACCTGCGCCGTCCGGCACCGGCTGCGGCCATGCGCCTGCGCTCCGAAGCGAACCGTGTGGCCCGCGAGCTGCTGCACGACGAAGGCTTCGTGGAAATTGAAACTCCCACGCTGACCCGTTCCACCCCCGAAGGCGCCCGCGACTTCGTGGTCCCGGCACGCCTTGCCCCGGGCTCTTGGTACGCGCTGCCGCAGTCCCCGCAGCTGTTCAAGCAGCTGCTGCAGGTTGGCGGATTCGAGAAGTACTACCAGATTGCCCGCTGCTACCGTGATGAGGACTTCCGCGCGGACCGGCAGCCGGAGTTCACGCAGCTGGACATCGAGGCCAGCTTCGTTGAGGAAGACGACATCATTGCCCTCGGCGAGCAGATCGTGAAGTCGCTGTGGAAGCTGATCGGCGTCGAGATCACCACCCCCATCCCGCGCATGACCTACGCGGACGCCATGGCCCGCTACGGCTCCGACAAGCCGGACCTGCGTTTCGGCCTGGAGCTCACCGAACTCACCGAATTCTTCAAGGACACCACCTTCCGCGTCTTCCAGGCCCCGTACGTCGGCGCCGTGGTGATGCCGGGGGGTGCCTCGCAGGCCCGCCGCACCCTTGATGCCTGGCAGGAATGGGCCAAGCAGCGCGGCGCGAAGGGCCTCGCCTACGTCCTGATCCAGGAAGACGGCACCCTGACCGGACCCGTGGCCAAGAACCTGACCGACTTCGAGCGGGAGAACCTCGCCGATAAGGTCGGCGCCAAGCCCGGCGACTGCATCTTCTTCGGTGCCGGCGAAAAGAGCGAGGCCCGTGCCCTGCTCGGCGCGGCCCGCGTGGAGATCGGCCACCGCACCGGCCTGATCGACCCGAAGGACTGGGCCTTCGTCTGGGTTGTGGACGCCCCCATGTTCGAGCCGGCCTCCGCAGCTGTCGCCGCCGGCGACGTTGCAGTGGGCGGCGGCGCCTGGACGGCCGTGCACCACGCCTTCACCTCGCCCAAGCCTGAGTTCATGGACACCTTCGACACCGATCCCGAGTCGGCCCTGGCTTACGCCTACGACATTGTGTGCAACGGCAACGAAATCGGCGGCGGTTCCATCCGTATCCACCAGCGCGACGTGCAGGAACGCGTCTTCAAGGTGATGGGCCTGAGCCAGGAAGAGGCACAGGAGAAGTTCGGCTTCCTGCTGGAGGGCTTCAAGTACGGTGCCCCGCCGCACGGCGGCATCGCCTTCGGCTGGGACCGCGTGGTGGCCCTGCTGGCCGGCACCGACTCCATCCGCGACGTGATCGCCTTCCCGAAGTCCGGCGGCGGCTACGATCCGCTGACCGCGGCCCCGGCGCCGATCACCCCGCAGCAGCGCAAGGAGGCCGGCGTCGACTTCAAGCCCGAGGCCAAGAAGGACCCCGAGGCCAAGAAGGACAAGGAAGCACCCGTGAAGGACGCCTAACTTCGCACCGCACTGACGGTACCCGGCCGCAGCACGCGGCCGGGTACCGTGCTTTAACCCTGCAGACATATCCAGCCCCGCTGGACACTCCGGCACCGGCACCCGATAGTGTTTGGGCATGAGAGATCGCTGGTTCAAGCAAGTGGACGTCTTCGGCACCAAGCCCTATCTGGGCAACCCCGTGGCGGTGGTGCTGGACGCGGACGGCCTGTCCGACACCGCGATGGCTTCCTTCGCCCGGTGGACGAACCTCTCCGAGACTACGTTCGTGCTGCCGCCCACACAGGACGGCGCCGACTACCGGGTCCGCATCTTCACGCCCGGGGGAGAGATCCCCTTCGCAGGCCACCCCACGCTGGGCACGTGCCACGCCTGGCTCGAAGCCGGCAACATTCCGCACTATCCCGGCGTCGTCATTCAGGAATGCGGAGTAGGCCTGGTGACGCTGCACGCCTCGGCGGGAATGGCCGCCTTCGGCGCTCCGCCGCTGATCCGCTCGGGCGAGCTGGAGGACGCCGTGCTGCAGCAGACGGTGGACGCTCTCGGCATCACCCGGGAGCAGGTATCCGCCTCGAACTGGATAGACAACGGCCCCGGCTGGCTGGGGCTGCTCCTGAAGGATGCGGAAACCGTCCTGTCCCTGACGCCGGATCCTGCGGCGCTTGGGTCCCTGGCAGTGGGCGTGATCGGTCCGCAGCCCGACGGCGGCGACACGGACTACGAAGTCCGCGCCTTCGCCCCCGGCCACGGCGTCTTGGAAGATCCCGTCACCGGGAGCCTCAACGCAGGCTTGGCCCAGTGGCTGATCGGCTCGGGCCTTGCGCCGGAACGCTACACAGTCACTCAGGGCACGGTGCTGGAACGGTCGGGACTGGTGCGGATCTTTACCCGGGACCGCAGGATCTGGGTGGGCGGGGAAACTGCCACCTGCATTGACGGCACGGTAAAGCTGTAGCCATCGCCGTGTTTACGCTGGCATCCCTGCCCCGCGCCGTCGTCGGCGCCCCGATGGCGGGCGGGCCGTCCACGCCCGCGCTGGCTGCCGCCGTCAGCAACGCCGGCGGGCTGGGATTCCTGGCGGCCGGCTACAAGGACGCCGGGGCTGTGGCCGCGGAAATCGCCCGGGTGAGGCAGCTGACCCCACGTCCGTTCGGCGTGAACCTTTTTGTGCCGGACCAGGCCAATACCGGAGGCACGGGCACCTCCGGCCGGGTCGCTGCCGCCCTGGCCTACCGGGAGCAGCTGGCCAGGGAGTATCCGCAGTATCCACCGGACCTGCTGCCGCTGCCGGATCCGGAGGACGATGACGGGTGGGACGCCAAGCTCGAACTGGTCCACCGGCTGCAGGTGCCGGTGGTGTCGTTCACTTTCGGCCTGCCCGGCCAAGACGTTATGGCAGCACTGACGGAGGCCGGCAGCGCCGTGGCCGTTACCGTCACCACGGTTGAAGAAGCCGCACTGGCTGTTTCCGCCGGTGCCCGGATGCTGTGCCTGCAGGGCCCGGAGGCGGGCGGGCACCGGGGGACCTTCAATGCGGCGGGGGAGCCGCCGGCGCAGCCGCTGGCCGAACTCGTGCGTGCCGTGCGCGCCGCCGCGGGCCCCGGCGTCGAACTTATTGCCGCTGGTGGAATCGGCGCCGCTGCGGATGCGCAGGCCCTGCGCGGGGCGGGGGCCGACGCCGTGCAGATCGGTACCGCGCTGCTCCTGAGCCCGGAAGCCGGAACCAGTCCCGTGCACCGGGCCGCCCTGCAGGATCCGCAGTTTCGCGCCACAGCACTGACCCGTGCCTTCTCCGGCCGGACCGCCCGGGGACTGGCCAACAGGTTCATGGCCGAACATCCGGACGCGCCGGCCGCCTATCCGCTGGTCAACCAGGTGACGAAAACACTCCGCGCCAAGGCGGCAGCAGCAGGGGATCCGCACGGGATGAGTCTCTGGGCGGGAACCGGCTGGCGTTCGGCTGTGCCCCAACCTGCTGCTGAGACGGTGGAACGGATCAGCGCAGGTTGGCCGCCGCGCCCGGCTGGGGCAGGATAATCCGCACCAGCACGGAGGACGCGTCCCGGGCCGCCTGCGCCAGCACGGCAGCCTTCGGGTCAGGCACATCCAGCGGGCGAAGCCGGGGCAGGGCGGACCAGCGCGAAAACTCCCGCCGTGCGGCCACCTGTTCGGCGAGCATCCGGTCGCCGCCCAAAACCAGGTACTCCGGAGCCGCCGCCGTGAATACTGCCGCCGCCTGCTCCGCGGCCAGGGCCGCAAGGGCATCGGCTGCATTGGCGCGGCGGCTGTTGGGGGAACCGGTCTTCGAGGCCAACAGCCGGCCTTCGCGCGCTGCCCCGACGGCGTACCCGCCGCGCCGGACCAGCACCAGGCCCACGGTCCGGGCCTGCCCGGCGAGGGAGGCGAGGCGTTCGACGTCGCCCGCGCCCCGCCCGGGACGGCCGTCCGCCGGCCACGGCGCGAGCAGTTCCGCCTGCGCCCCGGACCCGGCACGCAGCAGCAGCCCGTCATCGCCGGGCTGTACCGCGAGCGTGCCCTGCGCCGCCTCGAACCTTTCCACCCAACCCGGCAGGCGCTCGGCGGAAACAAAGGTGGTGCGCGGGCCGGGCATGGCGGAGCCTGCTTTCAAGCCGAAGGGGGTGGACCAGCTCAGGTTACGGCACGAGTAGCCTTGAAGCGTGAATGCTTTGTCGGGGAATGATTTGTTCAGTGCGGGCGGCGACGACGACGACGATGACTACGCCGACGGCTCCGCCGCACGGGTAAGGCCGCGCAGCCCGCTGGCCGTACGGATGCGGCCGCGGACCGTGGACGAGGTGGTGGGCCAGCAGCACCTGCTCGGTCCCGGCTCGCCGCTGCGTACCCTGGCGCAGTCCGCTGACGAGCACAACCCGGCCGGACCGTCCTCGGTGATGCTCTGGGGTCCTCCCGGAACCGGCAAAACCACGCTGGCGCACGTGGTGGCTCGCGGCGCCGGACGTAAGTTCGTGGAGCTCTCGGCCATCACCGCCGGGGTCAAGGACGTCCGCCGCGTCATGGAGCAGGCGCTGACGGACCGTGACCTGCACGGCGTCACCACCATCCTCTTCCTGGATGAGATCCACCGCTTTAACAAGGCCCAGCAGGACGCGCTGCTGCCCGGGGTCGAAAACCGCTGGGTGGTCCTGATGGCAGCCACCACGGAGAACCCCTCCTTCTCCGTGGTCTCCCCGCTGCTTTCCCGGTCCCTGCTCCTGACCCTGAAGCCGCTGACCGAAGCCGACATTGCAGCCCTGCTCCAGCGGGCCGTGGAGGATGAGCGCGGGCTGGCCGGGCGGGTAACCCTGAGCGAAGAGGCACTGGAGCACCTGGTCCGGCTCGCTGCCGGTGACGCCCGGCGCGGGCTGACCGCGCTGGAGGCCGCAGCCGGCGTCGCATACTCCGAGAAGGCCGACGGCGACGAGGTTCCGGAAGTGACGCTGAAGCACGCCGAGGAAGCCCTGGACGTAGCGGCGCTGCGGTACGACCGCGCGGGGGACCAGCACTACGACATCACCAGTGCCTTCATCAAGTCGCTGCGCGGATCCGACGTCGATGCGGCCCTGCACTATCTGGCCCGCATGCTGGAGTCGGGGGAGGACCCGCGGTTCATTTCCCGCCGCCTGATTATTTCCGCCTCCGAGGACGTGGGCATGGCCGATCCGACGGCACTGCAGACCGCCGTTGCCGCCGCGCAGGCCGTGCAGCTGATCGGAATGCCTGAAGGCCGGATCATCCTGGCCGAGGCGGTGGTCCACATTGCCACCGCGCCCAAGTCCAACGCCGCGTACAACGGCATCAACTCCGCCATTGCCGATGTCCGGGCCGGACGCGGGCAGGGCGTGCCGGCTCACCTGCGCGACGCCCACTATCCCGGTGCCAAGCAGCTGGGCCACGGCAAGGGCTACATCTACTCCCACGATTCACCGCACGGCGTGGCCCGCCAGCAGTATGCCCCGGACGACCTGGTGGGGCGGAACTACTACGAGCCCACCGGGAACGGAGTGGAACGGGACATTTCGGCACGGCTGGACCGGCTGCGCGGAATCATCCGCGGCGAGAAGTCCTGATCCGGACTGCCCAATGCGCAAGTGTGCGCGGGCGCACGCGCTGCCGTGTTAGCATTGATGGTTGACTGGCAAGCCCAGGTACCGGTTTCCGCTTCCCCGTATTGAAAAGTATGGACGGCAGTGGTGTGTCCGGAGCCCGGGTCTGTAGCAGACGGCAGCGGTTGGCCGGAGCTCTCCCTCATGGAGGCCAGCATATTTCGCAGCAGTCACAGCAGGGATTTATTTCTGCCGTGGCCAAACCGCCAAACAGTGAAAGGTGAACGTGGCTAACAACACACGTGCACGCCGGCAGGCACGCGCATCGCGCGCCCTCGGCATTGCTTTGACCCCCAAGGCAGCTAAATACTTCGAGCGTCGGCCTTACCCCCCGGGTGAGCACGGCCGCGCCCGTCGCAAGCAGGACAGCGACTACGCCGTACGTCTGCGCGAAAAGCAGCGTCTGCGTGCTCAGTACGGCATCCGCGAAGCACAGATGACCCGTGTCTTCGAAGAAGCCCGCCGCACCGCCGGCCTGACCGGTGAAAACCTGATCGAACTGCTCGAAATGCGTCTCGACGCACTCGTGCTGCGTGCCGGCTTCGCCCGCACGATCGCCCAGGCCCGCCAGCTGGTTGTGCACCGCCACATCCTGGTTGACGGTGCCCGCGTGGACCGCCCGTCCTTCCGCGTTTCCGAAGGCCAGCTCATCCACGTGCACCAGCGCAGCGAGACCATGACGCCGTTCCAGGTTGCCGCAGCCGGCGCCCACCGCGACGTCCTGCCCGCCGTCCCGGGTTACCTTGATGTTTCCCTGGACAAGCTGCAGGCACGCCTCGTGCGTCGCCCCAAGCGTTCCGAAATCCCCGTGACCTGCGAAGAGCAGCTCGTGGTGGAATACTACGCACGCTAAATAACGGGATTACCCCGTTTACAGTCCAGCCCGCGGCCCCGTGCCGCGGGCTGTTCCGTTATCCGGGCACCCCCGCTTTCGTGGCGCAGGCGGCAAAAGTAAGTGCCGCAGCGCTGCAGTAGGTAAGGTACATATGGCAGAACCGGCGACGGTTGTGCCAGCCACTATGATTTTCTGCGCTAAAGGAGTCCCATGTCGGGTGGAGATATTGCCGGTCTGATAGCGGCCGGTGTGTTTGCGGTGCTGGTTGCACTGCTGGCCGTGCCCGTCTGGAAACTGGGGAAGGTTTTCGACGAGATGCGTTCGGCCATCCGGACCCTCAGCGACGAGACCACGCCGTTGATTGACGAGGTGACCACCACTGTGTCCACCACCAACCTGCAGCTGCAGAAGGTGGACGGAATTTCCTCGAACGTCTCCGACGCATCAGCGAACCTGTCCGCCCTGTCTTCGCTGGTCGCAGCCACCGTCGGTTCGCCGCTGATCAAGGTCTCGGCCTTCACCTACGGCGTCCGCTCCGCCCTGGCATCCCGCCGCAGCGGACAGGCCGGCGAAGCGGTGCAGGGAACCCGCCGCGGCCGGCGCAGCCGCTAGTACCGCAGCCGTAACCAACCCCAAAGCACAGGAGCCAGTCATGATTAAGCGCGTATTTTGGATGTCAATCGGTGTCGCGATCGGCGTCATCGCCGTCCGCCGGGCCAACGAAGCCAAGTCCAGCCTCAAGCAGGCCGGCATCAACCGCGCTGTCGACTCCGCGGCAGGAGCGGTCCAGAGCTTTGCCGAGGCCCTGCGCGAGGGCATGAGCCAGCGCGAGGGCGACCTGCGCGCAGCACTGGGACTGGACAACACGGATAACGCCGCCGAGGCCATGAGGTCGGCCCGCCGCTAAGGCTGCCGCCAAGGCACCGAGGCACAGCACCACCGCATGCACCTGATCCTGCATGCTGAAACCGAATTACCGGAAGGGTAAAGAAGCACCATGAAGTCCCACGAGATTGCTCGCCGCTGGCTGGATTACTTCAGCGATAAGGGCCATACGGTGGTGCCCTCGGCGTCACTCGTCTCCAACGATCCCTCGCTGCTGTTCACAGTGGCCGGCATGGTGCCGTTTATCCCTTACCTGACCGCACGTGAGAAGGCCCCGTACAGCCGGGCCACCAGCGTGCAGAAGTGCATCCGCACCGCGGACATTGAGGAAGTGGGCAAGACCGCCCGGCACGGCACCTTCTTCCAGATGGCCGGCAACTTCTCCTTCGGTGACTACTTCAAGGAAGAAGCCATCACCTACGCGTGGGAGCTGCTGACGTCCGACGTCGAGAAGGGCGGCTTCGGCCTGGATCCCGAACGCCTTTGGGTCACGGTCTATGAAGACGGCGACGAGCGCGACGATGAGGCCCGTGCCATCTGGCGCGACAAGATCGGCATCCCCAATGAGCGGATCGTCGGCACCGGCAAGGCGGACAACTACTGGAACACCGGCCAGGCCGGACCCGGCGGCCCCTGCTCCGAAATCTATTACGACCGCGGACCGGCGTACGGGCAGGAAGGCGGCCCCGCCGTCGACGAGACCCGCTACATCGAGATCTGGAACCTGGTGTTCATGCAGTACCAGCTCTCCGCCGTGCGCTCCAAGACCGACTTCGACGTTGCCGGCGAACTGCCGCAGAAGAACATCGATACCGGCCTCGGCCTCGAGCGCCTCGCCATGATCCTGCAGGGCGTGGAGAACATGTACGAGACGGACCAGGTCCGCCCCGTCCTGGACAAGGCCGCCGAGCTCTCGGGCAAGGCCTACACCAGCGCGGAGGACGCCTCCGACCCGCACCACACCGACGACGTGCGCATGCGGGTGGTGGCCGACCACATCCGTTCGGCCCTGATGCTGATCTCCGACGGCGTGAGCCCCTCCAACGAAGGCCGCGGCTACGTGCTGCGCCGCCTGATCCGCCGGGCCGTGCGCGCCATGCGCCTGCTCGGCGTCGAAACGGCCGTGCTGCCGGAACTGCTGCCGGTATCCCGGGACGCCATGAAGGGCACCTACCCCGAGGTTGAGGCCGATTTCGCCCGCATCAGCCGAATTGCCTACGCCGAGGAAAAGGCGTTCCTGCGCACCATTGCCTCCGGCACCGAGCGACTGGAAGAAGCCGTCAAGGTCTCCAAGGCCGCCGGCACCCCGCTGTCCGGCGAGGAAGCCTTCGCGCTGCATGACACCTACGGTTTCCCCATCGACCTCACTCTGGAAATGGCTGAGGAAGCGGGTCTGAAGGTGGACGAAGCAGGCTTCCGTTCGCTGATGTCCGAACAGCGCAAGCGTGCCCAGGCGGACGCCCGCGGCAAGAAGCACGGCCACGCGGACCTCTCGGTCTTCAACGAGCTCCTCGCCGCAGGCAACACGGTCTTCACCGGCTATGACGAGCTGAGCACCGAGTCCAAGGTACGCGGCATCATTTCCGGCGGCTCCCGGGTGGACTTCGCCCCGCAGGGCTCGGAAATCTCCCTGGTCCTGGATGAGACCCCGTTCTACGCCGAGGCAGGCGGCCAGGCGGCCGATACCGGCCTGATCACCGGTGACGGCTTCGTCCTGGAAGTGTCGGACGTCCAGCGTCCGGTCAAGGGCCTGAGCGTGCACAAGGCGATCGTCCGTGAAGGCGAAATTGCCGCCGGCGCCAACGTGCTGGCCGCCGTCGACGCCCAGCGCCGCCACGAAGCCGAGCAGGCGCACTCCGGCACGCACATTGTGCACGCCGCCCTGCACCAGATCCTCGGCCCGGAAGCCCTGCAGCGCGGTTCCTTCAACAAGGCCGGCTACCTGCGCTTCGACTTCTCCTGGGGCGAGGGACTTTCCGACGCTGCCAAGTCCGAGATCGAAGAGGTGTCCAACCTCGCGATCCGCAGCAACTACCAGGTCGAGACCAAAATCATGTCCCTGGCCGATGCCAAGGCACTGGGCGCCACCGCGCTGTTCGGCGAAGCCTACGGCGACACGGTGCGCGTGGTGGAAATGAACGGCGACTGGTCCCGCGAACTCTGCGGCGGCACGCACGTGGCCTCCACCTCCCGGATCGGCAGCCTCACCCTGCTGGGCGAGCAGTCCGTGGGCTCGGGCAACCGCCGGGTGGAAGCGTTTGTAGGCATGGACGCTTTCCGCCACCTGGCCGCCGAGCGCGCGCTGGTCAACGAACTGTCCGAAATGCTGAAGGTCCCCTCCGTGCAGCTGCCGGACCGCCTGGCCGCCACCCTGGCCAAGCTGAAGGCGACGGAAAAGGAACTGGAGAAGCTGCGCCGCGAGCAGCTGGCCGCCTCCGCAGCCGCGCTGGTGGGCACCGCAGTGGACGTCGACGGCGTACGCCTGCTGGCCCACAACGCCGGCGAAGTCGGCGGCGCCGATGATCTGCGCACCCTTGCGCTGGACCTGCGCTCCCGGCTGGGCAGCGAACCCGCTGCCGTGGCCGTGGCCGGCGTTTCCAACAACCGTCCCGTAGTGATCGTTGCCACCAATGAAGGCGCCCGCAGCGCCGGGGTCAAGGCCGGAGCACTCGTGAAGGTTGCGGCCGGCGTCCTCGGTGGTGGCGGCGGCGGTAAGGACGACGTCGCCCAGGGCGGCGGCTCCGACGCCGGCAAGATCGCGGATGCCCTCACGGCTATCCGCGGAGCCGTGGCCGGACGGGGCTAACTTGGCTGATTCTGCTGTTCCGCGGGGCGTAAAGCTCGGGGTCGACGTGGGCCTGGTCCGGGTGGGCCTGGCCGCCAGCGACCCCGACGGCGTCCTGGCCATGCCGGTCAGGACGCTGAAGCGGGACGCAAAGAAAAACAGCGACATCAAAGTGGTGCTGAACGAGGTTGCCGAACGGGGTGCGGTAGAGGTTTTTGTCGGCCTTCCCCGCAGCATGCGGGGCGGTGAAACGGCCTCAACCCAGATGGCACGGGACTACGCGAAGACGCTGGCCGACGCGTTGCTGGCGGCAGGCACCGGACTGGAAGTGCGGCTGGTGGACGAACGTCTGACCACGGTCACCGCGCACCGCTCGCTGCACGAAGCTGGAATGAACAGCCGGAATCACCGTACAGTGGTTGATCAAGCGGCTGCTGTCGCAATTCTGCAGCAGTCTATTGACACACAACGTTCCCTGAACCGGGACGTGGGGGAGCTGGTTACACCGAGCCGGCCGCATCGCCACCGTGATGCAGAGCCGGCCCCGACTGAGGAGTCCACAATTTCGCAGGACATCGAGCGCGAAGGCGGTATCACGCCGTGAGCCACAGATATCCCGAGTACCCCGCCATGGCGGAACCGGACCATGAGCCCGGATACGGCCACGGAGATGAGCTTCCCATGACGCAGTTCTTTGACGAGCCCACCGACCTGCCTACCCGCAGGAGCCAGCGGCCGTCCCGGGAGAAGCAGCGACGACGCCGCCGCCGCACCATCATCATGGTCACCGTGCTGGCCGTTTTCGCCGCCGTCCTGTTCGGCCTCACCATGTTCCTGCGGGACCTGCTGGGCATGAATGAGATCAAGGACTACGAGGGGGCCGGCAACGGCACCGTCGCGTTCACCGTCGCGGAAGGGGACGGGCCCCTGCTGATCGGCGGCAAGCTGGAAGCCGAAGACATCGTGGCCACCTCCAAGCAGTTCGTCAATGCCTTCACGGAGCAGTCGGACGGCCGGGAGATCCAGCCGGGCACGTACGAGATGAAGTACCAGATGTCTTCCTCCGCAGCGGTGGATGCGCTGCTGGGCGACGGCGACAGCCCGGTCCATTACGCTGCCGTGCAGCGCGGGCTGCGCCAAAACGAAGTGTTCGAAGTGCTGAACACCTCCACGCAGATTCCGCTTTCGGAGTTCCAGGCGCTGGCTGACGCTCCGCAGCAGTTCGGCCTGCCCGCCCAGGCCGTGAGCCTGGAGGGCTACTTGTTCCCGGGCGAGTACCGGTTCGACGTGGGCATGGAAGCCACGGACATCATCAAGGAGATGGTGGACAACACGTTCGCGGAACTGAAAAACGCGGGGATCACCGATCCGGCCGAGCAGTACCGGGTCCTGACCAAGGCCAGCATTATCCAGGCCGAAGCGGGTGAAGCCGACTACGGCAGCGTTGCCGGTTCCATCGAAAACCGGCTGCACGCCGACAACAAGGAAACCAACGGGCTCATCCAGTCGGATGCCACGGTGACCTACGGGCTGGGCCGCAAGAGCTACGAGCTTACGTCCGACGAGAAAGCCGACAAGTCCAACCCCTACAACACGTACGCCAACCCGGGACTGCCCGTCGGGCCCATCGGTTCGCCGAGCACGGAGGCCATCGAGGCCGCCGCCCACCCCAGTGATGTCCCGTACTACTACTGGGTCACGGTCAACCTGGACACCGGCGAGACGAAGTTCTCCAGCACGCTGGCCGAACACGCCAAGTACGTGGAGGAATACCAGAACTGGTGCAGCACGCAGAAGCCGGGGCGGTGCGGATAGGTGGATCCGACCCTGCGGCGGGCAGCCGTCCTGGGGCATCCGATCGGCCACTCCAAGTCGCCGCTGCTTCACCGGGCGGCTTATGCCTTCCTGGGCTTCGCCTGCAGCTACGAGGCGATTGACCTGACCGCAGGGGAGGCCGCGGAGTTCGCGGCCTCCCTGCGGGGCCAGCCGGCATGGACCGGGCTTTCCGTGACCATGCCGCTGAAAGCCGTCTTGGTGCCCGCAATGGACAGCACGGACCGCCGGGTCGCGGCCCTTGGGGTCCTGAACACCGTGACCTTCTCCCACGGGACGGACGGCACGGTCCTCACCGGACACAACACCGACGTCGACGGCATCCTGGGCGCGCTCCGGCGTGCCGGGGCGCCGGAGCGTCCCCGCGCCGTCGTGCTGGGCGCCGGCGGCACTGCCTGCGCTGCCGTGGCGGCGCTGGCCGAACTTGGTTCCCCCCGCGTGCAGGTCTGCGCCCGCCGCTTCCCCGCGCCGTCGCCCGGCAACGCCGGAGTGCGCGAGGCAGGGGAGCGGATGGGCGTGAGTGTCTCGGCCCGGGGCTGGGACGAAGCGGCCGCCGCCTGCGCGGTAGCCGACGTCGTCATCTCCACGCTTCCCCCGCACGGCGCCGACGCACTGGCACAGGAACTGCGCGGCATTGTCCCGGGCAGCATCCTCCTGGATGTTGCCTACGATCCCTGGCCGAGCATGCTCGCGCAGGCCTGGTCTGCACACGGCGGCCGGGTGGCTGCCGGCATCGAGATGCTGCTGTACCAGGCGGTGGAGCAGGTGAAGCTGTTCACAACAGATGCCTTCTTCGACGAGCACGGCGTCACAAACGCCATGTGTGACGCAGTCGGTATCCCGCGGCGCTGAACGGCCCGGCGGGACATGGCAGTATTGAAAGCATGTTGCGTTGGTTGACCGCCGGTGAGTCCCACGGGCCTGCATTGGTTGGAATTGTCGAAGGTGTCCCCGCCGGAGTGGAAGTGGACAGCGCCGGGATCCAGTCCGCGCTGGCCCGCCGCCGGCTTGGCTACGGCCGCGGTGCCCGGATGAAGTTCGAACAGGACGCCGTCCGCATCCTCGGGGGCGTCCGGCACGGAAGAACCCAGGGCGGCCCGGTGGCCATCGAGATCGGCAACACCGAATGGCCCAAGTGGGAACAGGTGATGTCCGCTGACCCGGTGGACCCCTCCGTACTGGCCGATTCCGCCCGCAACGCGCCCCTGACCCGTCCCCGCCCCGGGCACGCCGACTTCACCGGAATGCAGAAGTACGGCTTTGACGAGGCCCGTCCCGTCCTGGAACGCGCCAGTGCCCGCGAAACAGCCACCAGGGTGGCCCTCGGCGCCGTAGCCGCTGCGTTCCTGTCCCAGCTGGGCATCCGCCTGGTCAGCCACACCGTGGGCATCGCCGGCGTCATGGCGCCGCAGGACGCAGCGCTCCCGCTGCCCTCCGACGTTGACGCCCTTGACGCCGATCCCATGCGCTGCTTCGACGCCGGCGTCTCCGCGGCCATGGTTGCCGAAGTGGACGCCGCGCACAAAGAGGGCGAAACCCTCGGAGGCGTGGTGGAGGTGCTGGCCTACGGCCTGCCGCCGGGGCTGGGCAGCTATGTGCACTGGGACCGGCGGCTTGATGCCCGGATTGCCGGTGCCCTGATGGGTATCCAGGCAATCAAGGGCGTGGAAGTGGGTGACGGGTTCCTCACCGCCACGCGCCGCGGGTCCGCTGCACACGACGAAATCCTGCAGGACGCCTCCGGCCGCGTGGTCCGGTCCGGGAACCGGGCCGGCGGCATCGAAGGCGGCATGAGCATCGGTGAACTGCTGCGCGTCCGCGCGGCCATGAAACCGATAGCCACCGTGCCGCGCGCCCTGCGGACCGTGGACGTACGCACCTCCGAACCGGCCCGTGCACACCACCAGCGCTCCGACGTGTGCGCCGTTCCCGCCGCCGGCGTAGTGGCGGAAGCCATGGTGGCCCTCGTCCTGGCCGAAGCCGTGATCGAGAAGTTCGGCGGCGATTCCGTGCCGGAGACCGCCCGGAACCTGCGCGCGTACCTGGCGGCCATCCCCGAGTCCCTGGAATCCGCCGGCACCGATGTCCCGCAGTACTGACCGCCGCGGCAGCGCCCGCAGCGGACAGACCCGCCGCACCGGACGCCATGTGGTCCTGATGGGCTTTATGGCCGCGGGCAAGTCGGTGGTGGGCCGCGGCTACGCTGCCCGTGCCGGACTGCCCTTCGTGGATACGGACGAGGCCGTGGTGGAACGCCACGGTCCCATTGCAGACCTGTTCAGTTCCCGGGGGGAGTGCTATTTCCGTGAGGTCGAGGCCCGGACCGTGGCCGCCGCGCTGGAATCGCCGGAGCCTGCCGTCATTTCGCTGGGCGGCGGTGCCGTCCTGGATTCAGGCACGCAACAGCTCCTGGCCAACGTCACGGTAGTGTTTTTGGATACGGACCTGGCCACCGTGCTTCCCCGGATCACCCGGGCAGGCCACCGGCCGCTCCTTTCCCCGGACCCCGTCCGGCGCTGGCAGGAGCTGGCCAAGGTCCGCCGTCCCGTCTACGAATCCCTGGCCGACATCACCATTGACACCAGGGGCCTCACAGTTCCGGCCATCATCGACCGGCTGACTTCCGTCCTCACTAAAGGAGAAGACTAGATGCCCTCCGAACCGACGATCATTCCGGTGACCGGCTCCGCCCCCTCAGACAACTACGACGTCGTCGTAGGCAACGGCCTGCTGGGGCGTCTTCCGGACATGCTCGGAGAACGCGTGCGCCGTGTCCTGGTGATCCACCCCAGGGCACTGCGCACCACGGGGGACACCGTGCGGGACGAACTGGCAGCAACCGGCCTCACGGCCGTGACCGCTGAAATCCCCGACGCCGAAGAAGGCAAGCACATCCAGGTGGCCGCGTTCTGCTGGCAGGTCCTGGGCCAGAACGACTTCACCCGGTCCGACGCCATTGTTGCCGTGGGCGGCGGCGCCGTGACCGACGTTGCCGGTTTTGTGGCTGCCACTTGGCTGCGCGGCATCAAGGTGGTGCACATCCCCACTTCCCTGCTGGGCATGGTGGACGCCGCCGTAGGCGGCAAAACGGGCATCAACACGGCCGAAGGCAAGAACCTTGTGGGTGCGTTCCATCCGCCCGCTGGAGTCCTGGCCGACCTGGATGCCCTGGGCACCCTGCCGAAGAACGAACTGCTCAGCGGCATGGCCGAGGTCATCAAGTGCGGTTTTATTGCCGATCCCGCCATCCTGGACCTGGTGGAAGCCAACCCGGAGGCAGTGGGCGACGGCGGTTCCGACGTCGTGCGCGAACTCGTGGAACGATCCATCCGTGTGAAGGCCGAGATTGTTTCCGCCGACCTGCGCGAAGCCGGCCGCCGGGAATTCCTGAACTACGGGCACACCCTGGGACACTCGATCGAACTGGCCGAACGCTACCAGTGGCGCCACGGCGCGGCGGTGTCGGTGGGCCTGGTGTTCGCCGCCGAACTGGGCCGCATGGTGGGGCGCCTGGATGACGCCACGGCGGACCGGCACAAGGAGATCCTGTCCTCGCTGGGACTGCCTGTCAGCTACCGGAAGGACCGTTGGTCCGCCCTGCTGGACGGCATGCGCCGGGACAAGAAATCCCGCGGCGACCTGCTGCGTTTTGTGGTGCTGGACGGTCTGGCGAAACCCTCCATGCTCGAGGTGCCGGACACCTCGCTGCTGTTCGCCGCCTACCAGGAAATTGCTTCCGAGCCGCAGGGCGGGATCCGGCTCAGCCTGTAGCTCCCCGGAAGCGGGTAGAATAGTCGTCGGACTTGAATATATAGACGGACAACGGAAGAGAAACTGTGGCGACGACCAACGACATCAAGAACGGCACCGTGCTGAAGCTTGAAGGCAACCTCTGGAGCATCATCGAGTTCCAGCACGTGAAGCCGGGCAAGGGTGGTGCGTTCGTCCGTACCAAGATGCGCAACGTGACTTCGGGCAAGGTAGTGGACAAGACGTTCAACGCCGGCATCAAGGTCGAGACCGCCACGGTGGACCGCCGCGACTACCAGTACCTGTACCAGGACGGCGAAGACTACGTCTTCATGGACACCTCCGACTTCGACCAGCTCACGGTTCCGGGCAAGATTGTCGGCGACAACGCCAACTTCATGATGGAGTCCATGATGGTCACCATCGCCATCCACGAAGGTTCGCCGCTGTACATCGAACTGCCGCCGTCGGTCACCATGGAGATCACGTACACCGAGCCGGGCCTGCAGGGCGACCGCTCCACCGGCGGCACCAAGCCGGCCACCATCGAGACCGGCTACGAGATCCAGGTTCCCCTGTTCCTGGAGCAGGGCACCAAGGTCAAGGTCGACACCCGCACCGGCGACTACCTGGGACGCGTTAACGAGTGAGCGCACGCAGTAAAGCACGGACCCGCGCACTGGAGGTCCTCTTCGAAGCCGAACAGCGTTCGGTTTCAGCCTTTGATGCCATCAGGGCCCGCCGCGAACAGACCGACCAGACGATCAACCCCTACACCATGGATTTGGTGGAAGGCGTGGTTGCGATGCAGGAACAGATTGACGAGTTCCTGAGCACGTATTCGCAGGGCTGGACGCTTGAACGCATGCCTTCGGTGGACCGCATCATCCTCCGCCTGGGCGCCTGGGAACTTCTCTACAACGACGAGATTCCGGACAAGGTCGCCATCAGCGAAGCCGTGGAACTGGCGAAAACGCTCTCCACGGACGAGTCCCCGGCCTTCATCAACGGCCTGCTGGGCCGGCTGCAGGAATTGAAGCCTTCGCTCCTGGCCTAGGGGGCAGGCAAGCCGGACACAGGCAGTACGTAAAAGGACCGGCCCCCGCGGGGGCCGGTCCTTTTGTATGCCTTACGCCTGTTTTCCTAGACCCGCGCGCCCGCCAGCATGGCGGCACGGATGCCGGTCACTTCGGCCAGCAGGGTGGCCTCGTACTCCTGGTTGGCTGCGACGTCGCGGCCTACGGCAATCTGCTGCCGGGTCAGGGCCAGCCGGGTGGAGCGGCGGATGAACTCCTTCATGGTGCCCGCTGAGCCGTTGAGCCTGGCCCAGCTCATGGCCTGACGGCGCCCGTTGCCGGTGGCGAGCATGCGCACTTCTGCCGGTGTGAACCACCCGGCCATGGCATATTCGTCCAGGCGCCGCAGCGTGAGCCGCTGCTCCTTGCGGCGCAGCATCCACACGCCGGTGACCGCCAGGGCAAACAGCGGGACCTGCAGCAGGAAGTAGAACACAAAGAAGTTGTCCTCGAAGAAGAACGTCGGGCCGCCGTTCCACAGCATGTGGCCCAGGATCGCCGGAATCAGGCCGAGGATGAAGGCCGGCAGAATCCAGCCGCGGCCGGCCCGGCTCGCGGCAAGGCCGAGGGCCAGACCGGTGCAGGCAGTGAAGAGCACGTGCGCGAAGGGGGAGAGCAGTCCGCGCAGCACAAAGGTGAAGCCCAAGTCCGCGGCGCCCCAGTCGGAACCGACCATGGCCGTACCGAAATAGAGGATGTTCTCCGTAAAGGCGAAACCCGCAGCCACAGACGCTGCGAAGACGATCCCGTCCACGGGGCCGTCGAAAATCCGGCGGCGGGCCAGCAGCAGGATCAGGATGCCCAGACCCTTGGCTGTTTCCTCAACCACCGGTGCCTCGAGAACAAGTCCGAGGATTTCGGCAGAGGTGTAGGGCAGGATGTCCAGCAGGGCGAGAGTGAAATACGGGCCGAGCAGCAGGGCGATCACCACCGATACGCCGGCGCCCCAGAGGAAGGAAAACAGCAGGGCGCTGCGCGGTTCCGGTTCCCAGCGGTCCACCCACCAGATGCCGAGGAAGCAAATGCCCAGCGGTATCAGCGCCAGGATGCCGCAGATCACAAAGGCCGGAGAACCGAAACGGTCGATCAGCCCCATGCCGACCCACGCCAGCGCCGCCGCGGACAGGACCGTCAGCACAATGGTGGCCGCCAGGCCCTTGTCGCGGCGGGGTGCCGGAGGTACCCAGAAGGGCTGCACCGGGGCCGGGCCGTAGGCAGGGGCGTACCCGGGAGGCCCGGGGTACTGCTGTGGGGCGGGTTGGAAACCGGGTGCGCTCATGCGTCGGGCCTGCTCATAGGAGACAGAATAGTCACACAACTGACGTTCCGGTTCCGGATCGGGGGGTGCGGCGCGCCCTGTGGTAGCTTGGGTGCGCATTCAACCTTTAAGTTCCGTCCTGTGAGGCGGGGAAGGAGGAAGCGGAAATGGACAATCATACTGTCCCGGTACCCAGCCGTACCGTTCTGTCTTCAGCTGACATAGACCGCGCGCTGACGCGCATTGCCCACGAAATCCTCGAGGCCAACAAGGGCCCTGAAGACCTTGTCCTGATGGGCATTCCCCGCCGCGGATACCCGCTGGCCCAGCGCCTGGCAGCAAAGATTGCCGCAGCATCCCCGGGAGTGGACCCGGCGGCCATTACCGGCCAGCTGGACGTCACCATGTTCCGGGACGATCTTTCCCGCCGCCCCACCCGGCCGCCGTATGCCACCCGCGAACCGGCCAGCGGCATCGACGACAAGGTGGTTGTCCTGGTGGACGACGTGCTCTATTCGGGCCGCACCATCCGCTCCGCCCTTGACGCCTTGGTGGACCTCGGCAGGCCCCGGATTGTCCGGCTGGCCGTGCTCGTTGACCGCGGGCACCGGGAACTGCCCATCCGCGCGGACCATGTGGGCAAGAACCTGCCCACCTCGTCGCGGGAGCAGGTCCGTGTCCGGCTGACCGAGTCGGATACTGCGGAATCCGGCGCTCCCGCCGTCGACGAAGTGGTTATCGAGGGCACTGCATGAGGCATCTGCTCTCCACACTGGACCTCAGCCGGGATGATGCCCTGGCAATCCTGGACACGGCGGAGCAGATGGCGGCAGTGGGGGAGCGGGAAGTCAAAAAGCTTCCCGCCCTGCGCGGCCGCACCGTGGTGAACCTTTTCTTCGAAGATTCCACCCGCACCCGGATTTCCTTCGAAGCAGCCGCCAAGCGGCTCTCCGCCGACGTCATCAATTTCTCCGCTAAGGGCTCCTCGGTGTCCAAGGGGGAATCGCTGAAGGACACTGCCCAGACACTGGCGGCCATTGGCGCCGACGCCGTGGTGATCCGCCACGGTTCCTCCGGGGCGCCGGCCAGGCTGGCCAACTCCGGCTGGATCGACGCCGCCGTCCTGAACGCTGGAGACGGCACGCACGAACATCCCACCCAGGCCCTGCTCGATGCCTTCACCATGCGCCGGCACTGGGCGCGGCTGCACGGAACCCCGTCCGCCGGTACCGACCTGGCCGGCATGAAGGTGCTCATCGCCGGAGACGTGCTGCATTCCCGGGTGGCGCGGTCGGACCTCTGGCTGCTGCGCACCCTGGGCGCGGAAGTCACCCTGGTGGCACCTCCCACCCTGCTGCCCTTCGGCGTCGGCGCCTGGCCGTGCACGGTCAGTTACGACCTGGACGAGGCGCTGGAAAGCCGGCCCGACGCGGTGATGATGCTGCGCGTACAGGGCGAGCGGATGGACTCGGCGTTCTTCCCATCCGTCCGCGAATACTCCCGCCGCTGGGGCCTGGACGACGTCCGGCTGGACCGGCTGGACGCTCTCGGCCTGACGGACACCATCATCATGCACCCCGGCCCCATGAACCGCGGGCTGGAAATCTCCGCCCGGGCAGCGGACTCGCCGCGCTCCACCGTCCTGGACCAGGTCAGTAACGGCGTATCCGTACGGATGGCCGCCCTTTACCTGCTGCTCTCCGGTGAGGGCAGCCACGCACGCACAGCACAGGAGCATTCGCTATGAGCACCACCGGCACCTACCTGATCCGCGGCGCCTCGGTGCTCGGCACGGAGCAGGCGGATATCTGCATCGAAAACGGCACCATCACCGCCGTCGGCCCCGGCCTGGACGCCGACGGCGCCGAGGTTCTCGAGGCACACGGCCTGATCGCCCTGCCGGGCATGGTGGACCTGCATACCCACCTGCGCGAGCCCGGCCGCGAAGACGCCGAGACCGTGGAAACGGGCAGCCGCGCCGCGGCCCTGGGCGGATTCACCGCCGTGCACGCCATGGCCAACAGCATGCCTGTCGCGGACACCGCCGGTGTGGTGGAACAGGTCCTGAGCCTGGGCGAACGCGCCGGCTGGGTGGACGTGCGCCCGGTAGGAGCCGTAACCGTGGGCCTGGCCGGGGAACGGCTGGCCGAGCTGGGTGCCATGGCCGATTCCCGTGCCCGGGTGCGGGTGTTTTCCGACGACGGCAAATGCGTCTCGGATCCGGTGCTGATGCGCCGGGCGCTGGAATACGTCAAGGCCTTTGACGGAGTGGTGGCGCAGCACGCGCAGGAACCCCGGCTCACCGAAAGCGCCCAGATGAACGAGGGCGAGGTGAGTGCCGTCCTGGGCCTGGCCGGCTGGCCGGCCGTCGCCGAGGAAGCCATCATTGCCCGCGATGTCCTGCTGGCGAAACACACCGGGTCCCGGCTGCATGTCTGCCACCTGTCCACCGCCGGATCCGTGGAAATCATCCGCTGGGCCAAGGCGCAGGGCATCAGCGTCACTGCAGAGGTCACCCCGCACCACCTGCTGCTGACCGATGAGCTGGTGCGCAGCTACGATCCGGTCTACAAGGTCAACCCGCCGCTGCGCACTGCCGCGGACGTGCAGGCAGTCCGCCGCGGACTGGCTGACGGCACCATCGACATTGTGGGCACCGACCATGCCCCGCATCCCAGTGAGCACAAGGAATGCGAATGGGAGCAGGCGGCCATGGGCATGACCGGCCTGGAAACCGCGCTGTCCGTAGTGCAGCACACCATGATCGACACCGGGTTGATGGACTGGGCCGGCTTTGCCCGCGTCACGTCCTCCACACCTGCCCGGATCGGGAATGTCTCCACGCAGGGCCGTCCCCTCGCCGCCGGTGAACCGGCCCATGTCATATTGGTGAACCCAACTGCGCGCCGGACCGTTGACCCTCATAAGATGGCAAGCAAGGGACGCAACAGTCCGTTTGCCGGACTGGAACTGCCCGGCGTGGTCGAGGCGGTTTTCTACGCCGGCCACCCCACGGTCCTGGCCGGCAGGCTGAACACGCCCCACCCCGCTGCCGCAAAGGAATCTTGATGGAACTGCTGTACTTCTTCCTGGGCCTGGCCGCCCTCATTGTCGTGGTCCTGGGCCTCTTTGCCCTGGGCTGGCGCGGCCGCCGACGACGCCAGCAGGACATGCCCCGCCCCCTGCCGATGCCGGAGGACCTGTCGGAACCGGGTTTCCAGGCGCTGGGCCAGTACGTGGTCACCACCACCGCCGGCGACTGGCTGGACCGGGTGGCGCAGTACGGACTGGGCATCAAGTCCAACGCCACCGCCGCCGTCTTCCCCGAAGGCCTGCTGTTTGCCCGGTCCGGGGCCGAGGATCTGTGGATCCCCAAGTCCGACCTGCGCGCGGTCCGGTTGGAGCGCGGGATGGCCGGCAAATTCGTCGAAAAGGACGGCCTGGTCACCGTGACCTGGCAGCTCGGCCCCAAGCGCGTGGACACCGGCTTCCGGACCCGCGCGGGCAGCGACAAGACCCCCCTGGTAAACGCCATAACGAAACTTCTGCCGGAATCGGCCGCCCCAAGCGAGGAACAACTGTGACAGTCCACGAGATCATCAATCCCACCCCCGCCGTCCTGATGCTCGAGGACGGGCGCACCTTCCGCGGACGGGCCTACGGCGCACAGGGCACTGCCCTGGGTGAAGCGGTTTTCGCCACCGGCATGACCGGCTACCAGGAAACCATCACCGATCCCTCCTACGCCCGGCAGCTGGTGGTCCAGACGGCCCCGCATATCGGCAACACCGGGGTCAACGCCGACGACGCCGAGTCCCGCCGCATCTGGGTGGCCGGCTACATTGTGCGCGACGCCGCCCGCCGCCCCTCCAGCTGGCGCTCCGAATCCACTCTCCACGAGCAGCTCGCGGAGCAGGGCGTAGTGGGAATCTCCGGTGTGGACACCCGCGCCGTGACCCGGCACCTGCGCGAACGCGGCGCCATGAAGGCCGGGATCTTTTCCGGGGACGACGCCGGCCGTCCGGATGCCGAACTGCTCGCCGAGGTCCGTGCCCAGCAGGGCATGGAAGGCGCGCGTCTGGCCGAAGAAGTCAGCGTGGATGAAACCTACCTGATCGACCCGGCGGACCACGGCTGGACGGGCGAACCCATTGCCACGGTGGCCGCCGTCGACCTGGGCATCAAGTCGATGACCCCGGTCCGCCTGGCCGAGCGCGGCGTTCGGACCTACGTACTGCCCGCCGCTTCCACCTTTGAAGACATCTCGGCGCTGAAGGCCGACGGCGTGTTCATGTCCAACGGCCCCGGCGACCCGGCCACCGCCGACGCCCAGGTGGACCTGCTGCGCGAGGTGCTCGATTCCGGCACCCCGTTCTTTGGCATCTGCTTCGGCAACCAGATCCTTGGCCGCGCACTGGGCTTCGGCACCTACAAGCTGCGCTACGGCCACCGCGGCATCAACCAGCCGGTGCTGGACCGGCGCACCGGCAAGGTGGAAATCACCAGCCAGAACCACGGCTTCGCCGTCGACGCCCCGCTGGACGGGCCCGTCACTGCACCGGAGTCCCGCTACGGCCGGGTGGAGGTCAGCCACGTGTCCCTGAATGACAACGTGGTCGAAGGCCTCGCCTGCCTGGACATCCCCGCTTTCTCCGTCCAGTACCACCCCGAAGCCGCCGCCGGCCCGCACGACTCCGCTTACCTTTTTGACCGTTTCGTGGAGCTCATGGCCTCCAGTAAGAACAAGGAGAGCATCTAATGCCCCGCAGAACCGACCTTAAATCCGTCCTGGTCATCGGCTCCGGCCCGATCGTCATCGGCCAGGCCGCGGAATTCGACTACTCCGGCACGCAGGCATTGCGCGTCCTGAAGGAGGAAGGCCTGCGGGTCATCCTCGTGAACTCCAACCCGGCCACCATCATGACGGACCCGGAGTTCGCCGACGCCACCTACGTCGAGCCGATCACCCCCGAGGTGGTCGAAAAGATCATCGCCAAGGAACGCCCCGACGCGATCCTGCCCACCCTGGGCGGGCAGACCGCCCTGAACACCGCCATCGCGCTGGATAAGAACGGCGTGCTGGAGAAATACAACGTGGAACTCATCGGCGCCAACATCGCCGCCATCGAACTGGGCGAGGACCGCGAAAAGTTCAAGGGCGTCGTCGAACGCTGCGGCGCCGAATCAGCTGATTCCATCATTGTGCACAGCATGGATGAGGCCTTCGCCGCAGCCGAAAAGCTGGGCTACCCGATGGTGGTCCGGCCCTCCTTCACCATGGGCGGGCTGGGTTCCGGCCTGGCCTACAACGCGGAGGACCTGCGCCGCATCGCCGGCGCCGGCATCCAGTACAGCCCGACCTCCGAGGTATTGCTCGAAGAGAGCATCCTCGGCTGGAAGGAATACGAGCTGGAAATGATGCGCGACAAGAACGACAACGTGGTGGTCGTCTGTTCCATCGAGAACTTCGATCCCGTGGGCGTGCACACCGGCGACTCCATTACCGTGGCCCCGGCCATGACCCTGACGGACCGCGAGTACCAGAAGCTGCGCAACATCGCGATCGCCGTCATCCGCGAGGTGGGGGTGGACACCGGCGGCTGCAACATCCAGTTCGCCATCGAACCGGACACCGGCCGGGTGGTCGTCATTGAAATGAACCCGCGCGTGTCGCGTTCCTCGGCACTGGCGTCCAAGGCGACCGGCTTCGCCATCGCCAAGATCGCCACCAAGCTGTCCCTGGGCTACACCCTGGACGAGATCCCGAACGACATCACGAAGAAGACCCCGGCGTCGTTCGAACCCACCCTGGACTACGTGGTCGTGAAGGTTCCGCGGTTCGCGTTCGAGAAGTTCCCGGCCGCCGATCCCACCCTGACCACCACCATGAAGTCGGTGGGCGAGGCCATGGCCATTGGCCGCAACTTCACCGAAGCCCTGCAGAAGGCGCTGCGTTCCCTGGAGCAGAAGGGCGCCACGCTGTCCTTCGATCCGGTGGACGCCGCCGACGTCCCGGCCCTGGTCGAAGCAGCCAAGCGGCCCACCACCGCACGGCTGCAGCAGGTCCAGCAGGCCCTGCTGGGCGGCGCTTCCATTGAAGAGCTCTTCGAAGCCACCGGCATTGATCCCTGGTACCTGGACCAGCTGGCCCTGATCAACGAGACGGCCGAGCAGATCCGCGCCACGCCGTCGGTCAACGAGGACATCCTGCGCCTGGCCAAACGGCACGGCTTCTCCGATGAGCAGATCGGAACGCTGACCAACACCCCGGAGGCCGTTGTCCGCGGCGTCCGGCATGCCCTGAACGTGCGTCCGGTCTACAAGACCGTGGACACCTGCGCCGCCGAGTTCGCCGCCTACACCCCGTACCACTACTCCTCCTACGACGAGGAGGACGAGGTGGCCGAACACGCCAAGCCGTCCATCATTATCCTGGGCTCCGGGCCCAACCGGATCGGTCAGGGCATCGAGTTCGACTACTCCTGCGTGCACGCGACCATGGCGCTGCGCGAAGCCGGCCACGAGACGGTCATGATCAACTGCAATCCCGAAACCGTCTCCACCGACTACGACATCTCCGACCGGCTCTACTTCGAGCCGCTCACCCTGGAAGACGTCCTGGAGGTGATCGCTGCCGAGCAGCGCACCGGCGGCGTACTGGGCGTGTTCGTCCAGCTTGGCGGGCAGACCCCGCTGAAGCTGGCGCAGGCGCTGGCCGACGCCGGTGTCCCCATCCTGGGCACCTCGCCCGAGGCAATCGACCTGGCGGAACACCGCGGTGCCTTCCAACGGGTCCTGGACCAGGGCGGACTGACCGCACCGAAGAACGGTACCGCCGTCTCCTTTGAGGACGCGAAGAAGGTTGCGGACGAAATCGGTTACCCGGTGCTGGTCCGGCCTTCCTATGTGCTGGGCGGCCGGGGCATGGAAATCGTGTACGACGAGGAAAACCTGTCCCGCTACATCACCAACGCCACCGAAATCACGCCGGACCACCCGGTGCTGGTGGACCGGTTCCTCGAGGACGCGATCGAGATCGACGTGGACGCCCTCTTCGACGGCACCGACCTGTACGTGGGCGGGATCATGGAGCACATCGAGGAAGCCGGCATCCATTCCGGCGACTCCGCCTGCGTGCTGCCGCCCATCACCCTGGGCACCGACGTCATCGCCCGGGTCCGCGAAGCCACCCGGGCCATCGCCGCCGGCGTGGGCGTGCGCGGCCTGATCAACATCCAGTTCGCGCTGGCTTCCGACGTCCTGTACGTCATCGAAGCCAACCCGCGGGCCTCCCGCACGGTCCCGTTCGTCTCCAAGGCCACCGGAGTGCAGCTGGCCAAGGCCGCCGCCCTGATCGGCACCGGCGTCACCATCGCTGAACTGCGGGCCGCCGGAAAGCTGACCGCCGACGGCGACGGCTCCACCCTGCCGCTGGACGCCCCGGTGGCCGTGAAGGAAGCAGTGCTGCCCTTCAGCCGGTTCCGCACGCCCGAGGGCACTGTGGTGGATTCCCTGCTCGGCCCGGAAATGCGGTCCACCGGCGAGGTCATGGGCATCGACAAATACTTCGACACGGCCTTCGCCAAGTCCCAGGCCGCAGCCAACAGCGCCCTGCCCACCGCCGGCAAGGTGTTTGTATCCGTGGCCAACCGGGACAAGCGCTCAATCATCATGCCGGTGAAGCTGATGAGCGACCTCGGCTTCGAAATCCTCTCCACCGGCGGCACCGCCGATGTACTGCGCCGCAACGGCATCACCGCCACCGTGGTGCGGAAGGTTGCCGAGGGGACCGGCCCCAACGGGGAAGGCACCGTCGTCGACCTCATCACCGCAGGTGAGATCAACCTGGTGGTGAACACTCCCTCCGGCGGCCAGGCCCGCGGCGACGGTTACGAGATCCGTGCCGCTGCCACCTCCATCGGCTGCCCGGTGGTCACCACGGTGTCCGAGTTCGGCGCCGCGGTGCAGGCCATTGAGGCGATGCGCTCCTATGAATGGGATGTCACCTCGCTGCAGGAGCATGCCGCGCGCCTGAAGGCCGCCGCAGGTGCCTGAGGCACGCCGTCAGTTCGGCGCACGGCTGCGCGCGGCCATGGACCGCCGCGGGCAGCTGTGCGTGGGCGTTGATCCACATCCGGGCCTCTTGGCGGACTGGGGACTTAACGACGACGCCGCCGGGCTGGAGCGTTTCTCGCTGACCGTCCTGGAGGCGGTGGCCGGGCACGCCGCCGCACTCAAACCGCAGGTGGCCCTGTTCGAACGCCACGGCTCGGCGGGCCTGGCGGTCCTGGAGCGCTTGCTGGCGGCGTGCGCCGACGCGGGGATGCTCAGCATTGCCGATGCCAAGCGCGGCGACATTGGCTCCACCATGGCTGCCTATGCCGATGCCTGGCTGCGGGACGGCTCCGTCCTGGCCGCCGACGCCGTGACGCTCAGCCCGTATCTCGGCTTCGAATCGCTGCGCCCGGCCCTGGATCTCGCAGCAGGCAGCGGACGCGGTGTGTTTGTGCTGGCACTGACGTCCAACCCGGAAGGTGCCTCGGTGCAGCACGCCGGCAACGCTCACGGGGAACGCTCGGTGGCTGCACGCGTGGTTGATGCCGCCGCCGCGGAAAACGCCCGGACCCCGGATGGGCTGGGCCCGGTGGGCCTGGTGGTCGGCGCGACGGTGGGGGCCGGGGTGCTGGACGGGCTGGACATTGACCTGGCCGCATCCCGTGCGCCCCTGCTGGCGCCGGGCCTGGGTGCCCAAGGCGCCACGGCCGCAGACCTGCGCAAAACCTTCGGAGCGGCGTATCCCAATGTCCTGGCCACCTCCAGCCGCGGCATCCTGCAGGCCGGACCGGATCCGCGGTTGCTGCAGGCAGCGGCGGTACGGGCCGGCGCGGAGCTGGCAGCTGAACCGTAACTGCGCGCCGTCTGCGCCGAAAGCCCGCTCCATTGCAATTGGGCTTCGATTGCGGATAGGTTCGGTCCTACCAGCAGAGCCGCTGACAGCGGTACGTCGTCGTCCGGGAGTCCCTTTTGAACCTCAAGCCCCTGACCGAAGCCGAGCGTACCCGGGCCCGGGAAAAAGCCACTGCCGCCCGGGCCGTACGGGCCGAGGTCAAGTCACGCATCAAGTCCGGTGACCTCAGTATTGAAGAAGTGATCCTCTCCCGTTCGGGGGAGGAGGCCGTAGGCCGGCTGAAGGTCATGGACCTGCTCCGCGCCCTGCCCGGTGTAGGGGAGCGCCGCGCAGCTGGAATAATGGCTACGGTAGGTATAGCGCCCACCCGCCGTGTCCGGGGGCTGGGCGTGCATCAGCGCAAGGCGCTGATCGAGCTGCTGGAGAACCACTAGGTTTCGACCGCTGCAGTCTTTCAGCGCATTTATCACGAGTGAATGAGGTTTACGTGTCGCAACCGCGGCTGACAGTTCTTGCAGGTCCAACCGCAGTTGGCAAGGGCACTGTGTCCACCTATATCCGGGACAATTATCCCGAGGTCTGGCTTTCCGTCTCAGCCACCACCCGGGCACCCCGGCCCGGCGAGGAAGACGGCGTGCACTACTTCTTCGTCAGCGCTGAAGAGTTCGACGCCATGATTGAACAGGACCAGATGCTCGAGTGGGCCGTTGTCCACGGCCGCAACCGCTACGGCACCCTGCGCCGCACCGTGGAGGCCGCCATGGCCGATGGCCGCAGCGTTCTCCTGGAGATTGACCTGCAGGGCGCACGCCAGGTCAAGAAGTCCATGCCGGAGGCGAATTTCGTGTTCCTGGCCCCGCCCAGCTGGGACGAAATGGTACGCCGTCTGGTGGGCCGGGGTACCGAAACCCCCGAAGAGCAGCAGCAACGGCTGGAAACCGCTAAACTGGAACTTGCTGCCGAGTCCGAGTTCGATCACACCGTCATTAATGATGACGTCCAGCGGGCTGCAGCTGAGCTCGTATCACTCATGGGAATCAGTCCGCGCCAGCGCTGACAAACCTCGAATCCCGTTCAAGAATTTTGGAGAACCCTGTGTCTGAAGGCATCATCAACCCGCCGATCGACGACCTGCTCGAAGCCGCCGATTCCAAGTACGCGCTGGTCATCTACGGTGCCAAGCGCGCCCGCCAGATCAATGCCTACTACTCCCAGCTCCATGAGGGGCTGTTCGAGTATGTTGGCCCGCTGGTCGAAACCAAGCTGAACGAAAAGCCGCTGTCCATCGCCCTGCGCGAGATCAACGACGGCATGCTTGTGGTGCGCCCGAGCGAAACCGCCGAGTAGACAGCACCACCAACGGGGGAAGGCAGCAGCGTGCGCGTAGTTCTGGGCGTTGGCGGCGGAATTGCCGCGTACAAAGCCGCGTCGCTGCTGCGGTTGTTTACCGAAGCCGGGCACAACGTCAGCGTTGTGCCCACTGAATCCTCCAAGCAGTTTGTCGGAGTTGCCACCTGGGAGGCACTGTCCGGCAACACCGTTTCCTCTTCGGTCTTTGACGAGGTGGAGAAGGTCAACCACGTTCGGCTGGGCCATGAAGCCGATCTGATTGTGGTGGCCCCCGCCACGGCGGACCTGCTGGCGCGCGCCGCCTCGGGGCAGGCCAATGACCTGCTGACAAATACGCTGCTGATGGCCAGGGGCCCGGTGGTGTTCGCACCTGCCATGCACACCGAAATGTGGGCCCATCCCGCCACGGCGGCCAACGTGGCGACCCTGCGCAGCCGCGGCGCCGTGGTCTTGGAACCGGGCGTCGGCCGCCTGACCGGCAAGGACTCGGGTCCGGGGCGGCTGCCCGAGCCCGAAGCGATCTACGCTGCCGCGTTGGCCGCGGTGGAGCCGGGCCCGCTTTCCGGTACCACTGTAACCATCACCGCCGGCGGCACCCGCGAACCCCTGGACCCGGTCCGTTTCCTGGGCAACCGTTCCTCCGGCAAGCAGGGGACCGCTCTGGCCTCGGCCGCCCTTGCCGCAGGCGCCAAGGTGCGCCTCATCGCCGCCCACATGGACGTCCCGGCCCCTGCCGGCGTCGAACTGGTTTCCGTGGAGACCGCGCTGGACATGCGTGCGGCAGTCCGCGAGGCTGCCGCCAGTTCGGACGTGCTGATCATGGCCGCGGCCGTGGCAGACTTCCGTCCGGACCGGACGGTGGAAACCAAAATCAAAAAGAGCGACGACGTCCCCGACCCTGTGATTACCCTGGTCCGCAACCCCGATATCCTGCGCGAACTGGTGCAGGACCGGGATGCGTCCGCCACCGCCGCACCGCGGCTTATTGTCGGGTTCGCCGCCGAGACCGGTGACGCGTCAGCCGACGTCCTGGAATACGGCCGCAAGAAACTGGCCCGGAAGGGCTGCGACCTGCTGGTGCTGAACCGGGTGGGCCGGTCCCTGGTCTTCGGTCAGGACGAAACCGAGGTGACGATTCTCTCACCGCAGGACTCGGACCTGGAGCCGGCCGGAACCATCGCCGGTACCAAATCCAAGGTCTCGGCGCGCATCATCGCACGGATTGCCGGCGAACTGGCTGCCCGCCGGTCCTGACCCCGCGGCCGGCCGGGTCCGGGAGTGTCCGGGGTGGCCGGTAGAGTAAATGCTGTGACTTCTACTTCTGCCTCTCCCAAGACGCAGTCCAACCTGCGCCTTTTTACCTCGGAATCCGTCACTGAGGGCCACCCGGACAAAATCTGCGACCAGATCAGTGACGCCATCCTCGACGGACTGCTCAAGGTGGACCCCGAGTCCCGGGTAGCTGTTGAAACCCTCGTGACCACCGGCCTGGTCCATGTTGCCGGTGAGGTGACCACCGAGGGCTACGTCGAAATCCCGCAGTTGGTCCGCGACACCATCCTGGACATCGGCTACGACTCTTCCGCCAACGGCTTCGACGGTGCGCGCTGCGGTGTGTCCGTCTCCATTGGCCAGCAGTCCCCGGAAATCGCCTCCGGCGTGTTCAACTCCCTGGAAAACCGCACCGGCAAGGTGGTGGACCCGTACGACGCCCAAGGCGCGGGGGACCAGGGCATTATGTTCGGCTACGCCAGTGATGAAACCTCGGTGCTGATGCCCACGCCCATCTGGCTGGCGCACCGGCTCTCCGAGCGCCTGACCAACGTCCGCAAGGACGGCACCCTCCCGTACCTCCGCCCGGACGGCAAGACCCAGGTCACCATTGGCTACGACGGCGACCGCCCAGTGTCCGTTGATTCCGTGGTGGTATCCACCCAGCACGCCGCAGACCTGGACCTTGAGCAGCTGCGGGCCGACATGGCGGCGTACGTCATTAATCCCGTGCTGGCCGGCAGTGACCTGGACGTCTCCAACGTGCAGCACATCATCAACCCGGGCGGCCCGTTCGTCATCGGCGGCCCCGTGGGAGACGCGGGCCTGACCGGCCGCAAGATCATTGTGGACACCTACGGCGGATTCGCCCGCCACGGCGGCGGCGCCTTCAGCGGCAAGGACCCGAGCAAGGTGGACCGTTCAGCGGCCTACGCCATGCGCTGGGTGGCCAAAAACGTGGTCGCCGCCGGCCTGGCCCGGCGTGCGGAAATCCAGATTGCCTACGCCATCGGCATGGCCCGCCCCGTAGGCATCTACGTGGAGACCTTTGGGACCGAAACCGTTGACCCGGCCCGGATCGCCGACGCCGTCCAGGAGGTCTTCGACCTCCGCCCGCTGGGCATCATTAACGGCCTGGACCTGAAGCGCCCCATCTACCAGCGAACCGCCGCGCACGGCCACTTCGGCCGCGAGGATGAAGGGTTCACCTGGGAGCGCAAGGACAAGGTCGAGGACCTCCGCAGCTACTTCAACGTGTAGCCGGCATGGCAGCGGACCAGTCCGGAGAGGCCGTGCAGCTGTCGCTGCTGCACGGCTTCACGCCGCCGGCCAAGGCAGTGGGCAAGGCCCAGCCGGCGCCTGCCCTGCCGATAGCGCGCGTCTTGCTGGACTCGCCGCTGCCGCACCTGGACCGGCCGTTCGACTATCTGGTTCCCGTGGAGCTCGACGCCGACGCGGTGTCCGGTGCCCGGGTCAAGGTCCGGTTCGGCGGGCAGGAGCTGCCCGGGTTCATCACCGAACGGACCGCGGAAGCGGATACCACGGCCCGGTTGATGCCGCTGGGTAAGGTCATTTCCCCGCAGCCGGTGCTCACCCCGCAGATCCTTCGCCTGGCTGAAGCGGTGGCGGCACGGTACGCGGGCACGGTGCACGATGTGCTGCGCGTCGCCATTCCGCCGCGGGCGGCCCGTGTGGACAAGGAATTCACGGCACGCAAGAACGCGGCGGCCGACGGCGAAACTGCTACGCCGGCCGCACCGGGTAAGGCTGACGGACCGGAAGGTGCCGGAGCGAATCCGCTGGCACGTTATCCGCACGGCCCCCGCTTCCTCACCCACCTAGCTGCCGGCCACAGTCCGCGCGCGGTGCTCTCCTCGCTGGGCGGATACGGACCGCAGGACTGGCCTGCCGAAATCGCCGAAGCCGTCCGGTCCACGCTGATTTCCGGGCGCGGGGCCGTAGTGGTGGTGCCCGACAACAAGGACCTGGCCCGGCTTCAGGCTGCCCTGACCGCACGCATCGGAGCCGACGCGTTTGTGCGGCTGACTGCGGAGGACGGTCCCACCCCGCGCTACCGCAGCTTCCTAAAGCTGCTGCACGGTGAAGTCCGGGTTGCTATCGGCACCCGGTCAGCTGCCTACGCACCCGTAACGGACCTTGGCTTGGCCGTGCTCTGGGACGACGCCGATGACCTGCATGCCGAGCAGCGCGCTCCCTACCAGCATGCACGCGATGTCCTGCTGCTGCGCACCGAACTGGAGAACTGTGCGCTCCTGCTTGCCTCGCATTCGCGCAGCACCGAAGCCCAGCGGCTGGTTGCCAGCGGCTGGGCCGCCGGGATCGCGGCCGAGCGCTCCACCGTCCGCGGGCACGCGCCCCGCGTGGTCAGCACCTCGGACTCCTTCACCATGGAACGGGATCCGTTGGCGGCCCGGGCCCGGATTCCGCATACAGCGTGGAAGGCCGCCCAGGACGGGCTGACCCGCGGTCCGGTGCTGGTCCAGGTGGCACGTACCGGTTTCTCTCCGGCCCTTGCCTGCCAGGACTGCCGGGAACCGGCGCGCTGCCGGCACTGCTCCGGTCCGTTGGGGCTGGCCAGCCGAAACGGCATTCCTGCCTGCCGCTGGTGCGGGCGCCCGGAGCCTATGTGGCACTGCGGCAACTGCGGCGGAACACAGCTGCGCGGTTCCACTGCCGGCGCGGGACGCACTGCCGAGGAGCTGGGGCGCGCCTTTCCTTCCACCACGGTCATTTCATCGGCTGGGGACCATGTGCGGGCCGAGATCCCTGATGCGCCTGCACTGGTGGTTGCCACGCCCGGAGCCGAACCGGTTGCGGCCGGCGGATACGCGGCGGCCATCCTGCTGGACGGTAACGCGATGCTCTCGCGGGAGTCCCTGCGTGCCGGGGAAGATACCCTGCGGCGCTGGTTCAGCGCCGCCGCGCTGGTTCGTCCGGCGGGGGAGAAGGGACTGGTGGTGGTGACGGCCGACGACGGCACAACCGTTGGGCACCTGCTGCGCTGGGACCCTGCGGGGGCAGCGGAGCGCGAACTGACGCTGCGGCAGGAACTAGGCCTGCCTCCTGCTGTACGGTATGCGGAGCTGACCGGTTCGCGTGAGGCACTGGAAGCCTTTAGTACCCGGCTGGACCTGCCTCAGGGGGTCCGTTCCATTGGTCCTGCACCGCTTCCCTCCGCAGGTCTTCCGGGCGGCGTCCAGGACAGCGGACCGGAGGCCGGGCAGCTGGGCGGAGCCGGCGGCAGGTACCGCACGCTGCTGTTCTTCCCCTATGCTGCGGCCCCGTCCATCACGGCGTCGTTGCGGTCCGTCAAGGCCGCAGCATCCGCGCGGCGCACGGGGGACCCGGTGTACGTGCGGGTGGACGGCACCGACATCCTTTAAGCCGCTACAGCAGTTCACACAGGACGGCGCAGCCCGCCAGCAGCACGAGGAGCGATAGCTGCGCGGCGTTGCCCAGCCTGGCAAGCCTTCCGAGAAGTCCGCGGGGCACCCCGTGGATCATCCAGCCGGGCCGATTGACTTTGGGAATATGCACAGGCCATCCCTTCTTCCTCGAGGCGGCGACTAGGAGGAGTCCCTTCCAGTATCCAGCCGGCCACGGAACGGTCCCTAACCGGAGCGGCGTGAACTTGGCAACAACCGCGTACAAGAGCGGGGTCCCGGGAGAGTTCCCGGGACCCCGCTTGGTTTTCACGCGCTGACGGCCTCGTGTGCCTCGGCGTCACGGGCTTCGCCTGCCTGCACCGCGATCTTCCTCGGCTTGGCCCGCTCGCTCACCGGGATGGTTACGCTCAGGACACCGTTCTCGTAGCTTGCGGAGATCTTCTCGGTGTCGAGTCCCTGCCCCAGGTTCAGCTGGCGCAGGAACGAACCGCTTTCCCGTTCACGGGTGAGCCACTTGACGCCTTCGGCTCCGTGCAGCGTGCGCTGGGCCCGGATGGTCAGCAGCTGGCCGTCGATATCAACGTCGATGGATCCGGGATCGATGCCCGGCAGGTCGGCGGCCAGGACATAGTGGTCGCCCTGCCGGTAAAGGTCCATCGGCATGCCGCGGAGCGTTCCTTCACCGCGCAGTGCCTGTGCCATCCGGTCGAGTTCCTGGAACGGATCAAACTTCATAGCCATGTGGTATCAACTCCTCCATTCGATCGCTTGATTCAAGCGTTGTTCTGCGTTTGTTGTGCGTTTGTTGTGCAATTGTTCCAAAGCTGAGTGAGCATCACTCAACTTGCGGAAGCAGATTAGCACTCCACGGGTCGGAGTGCCAACTACTTTTTCGGCGGCACAGGTGACGCAGGCGCGGGAATTCAGAGCGCAGGTTTGAGCGTGGTTTCCACCCAGGCCGCGAAGCTTGTTTCGGTAACCCGGTGCGGGTCTCGGACCTGCACGTCGTAAATGCCGTTGTTCTGGGCGGTCCCCATGTCCGCTAGGCCCTGAACCCAGCCTTCACTCATGCCGTATTGGAGGAGCGTCGACCGGTAGGTATCGGAGCTGACCTGCGCAAAGTGCACGGGCCGGCCGATACTGTCCGAGATAATCCCTGCCATCTTCCGTGGGGTGAGCAGGTCCGGCCCCACCACGGGTAACGACTCCTGCCCCGTCCAGGTCCGGTCTGTCAGCAGTCCCACCGCAACACGGGCGATGTCGGGGGTCGCGACGGTCAGCAGTACTTTGTCCTGCTCGTTGGGCAGGGGGAGTATCCCGTGGTCCTTGATGGATGAGCGGTGGTTCAGGAGGTTGTCCATAAAGAAGGGCATGGCCAGGGAGCGGGTGTGCACGCCTGTTGCGTTGATGATCCCTTCCGCCTCCAGGGCAGCGGAGAGGTGCCCGGCCTCTGCCGTATACCCCCGCCCGAGGGTGGATACCACGACCGCACGCTTGACCCCTGTTGCGGTAATTGCAGCCGCCGACGCCGCGGCGAACCCGCGGTAGTGGCTCCGTACATTCGCTGCATGGACATCTGGCGGGGTGATGTGGAGTACGGCATCCGCCCCCTCGTAGGCAGCCATGGCGACCTCAGGGTTGCCGTGCGAACCCGCGAACACCTCGACGTTTTCGGCGATGCCGTCCGGCAGCGCCGCGGGGTTCCGGGCAATAACCCGCACGGACTGGCGCTCCGCGAGCAGGCCCTGAACTACTGCGTGCCCGATCTGGCCGGTTGGTGTGGTGACTACAATCATGGTTTCCTCCGAAAATGGGCATCCTGCTTGGCAGGACTGGAACCGGAGTTCCGGTTCCGCTTTGGTGTGCGCCACAATACGGAACTACAATTCCGTTTGTCAAAGGAGTGCCACATTGAATGATTCTTTACGCGCCGATGCGCGAAGGAACCGGCAGAAAATCCTGGCTGCAGCCAGGGAGCTGTTCGCCAGCCACGGCAACGATGTCCACATGGACAGAATTGCTGCCCATGCCGGCGTCGGCATAGGTTCCCTTTACCGGCACTTCTCCAACAAGCAGGAGCTGCTCACGGCGATTGTGCAGGAACGATTCGGCGGCATGTCTGAGCTCGCCCGCTCGGCGGAGGCCATCGAAGACCCCCGGGCGGCATTTGAGGCCGTGCTGGTGGGCTACCTGGAAGCCGCGGACGACGACGCCGGCTTCCAGCTCGCCTTGCTCGGTTCCGGGCCTTTCGAATGGGAGGGCGTCCAAGCCGAGAAGACGGAGTTTGCCCGCATCGTCACCCGGATCATCCGCAGGGCCGCTGACTCCGGTGCCGTGCGCGGGGATCTGACCTGGGACGACTTTCCGGTGATCACCTGCGGGATTATGTCGACCATGTATTTCCAGCCCGGAGGCGCCGATTGGCGCCGGCATCTGACCCTTGTCCTGGAGGGGCTGGGATAGCCTGCGGCCCCGCACTACCCCTGCCGGCGAGCCAGCCAGTCGTACACCAGCCGGGCTGTGTGCCGTCCGTGGATGCGCAGGAGGGGACTGGTGTCGACGTCGGGTTGGCTGCCCCAGTGGATCATGTAGTTCAGCAGGGCTGCCAGCAAGGCATCAATATAGGCGTCCGGCACGTCCCGGGTGAGTTCGGACCGGCGCAGCCAGGCATCGGCGTCGATACCGTCGGCCCGGCCGTAAGGCAGCACCCCCACCCAGTCGATCCAGGGTGCACCGGTGCCCAGGAAATTCCAGTCGCAGAACAGCGCACGTCCGTTGCTGATGAGGATATTGTCGGCGCGCAGATCGCCGTGCAGGACGGCGTCTCCGGCCAGTGCCTCGGGACACAGGTCCAGTGCTTCCTGGAACCCGCCGGCCTCTTCAGCGCTGAGCCCGGGCAGGAACCACGGCGGCTCTCCGCCGTCGGCCACCGCCTTGAACCGGGTCGGAATCAGGGCCATATCTTCGGCAACCGGTGTTCCGCCTTCGGAACGCGGGAAGCCGGCGAGCAGTGCTGCGGCAGTGACGCAGGCGGTTTCGACGGCGGCAACATCCGCTTCGGTCCAGGGTTGGCCCGGCATCCGTCCGGGCACGGCCTCGTACACCAGCACCTGCCAGTGAATGCCGTCGGCCACCAGCCGTTGCACACTGCGCAGGGCAGGCATAGGCATCCCCGGGAGCAGCAGGGGAACCACCTGGGACTCGCGGAGATAGGAAGGGTAGATGAAGGCGTCCGACGCAGCGGCCGCCTTGGCGAAGATACGGTCCCCGCTCTTGTTCCCGAGCACCGCAGCGAAGCCGGGGGTGAACCCGCCGCCTGCCGGCTCCACCAGTGACACCCCGCCGTCAAGGGAAGCGGCAATGCTGTCCCGGACAGCAGCAGGAAGCCGGCCCCAGGGGAGACGGCGTGCGGTTCGGCGGTAATCGGGAATAGCCAGGGGTTCCTGCATGGCCACAGCCTACGGGAGGGGGCGGCAACCTGCCGCCAGCTGCTGCAGCCGGGCGACAGGCGCCAGCAGCCCCGAAGGCAATTAAGTTGTACACAACTGAGTTGTGTCCTACGGTGGAAGGCATGAACGAATCGCTGCAGCGCCAGGTCTGCTTCTCGCTGTACTCAGCCTCACGGGCCGCCACCGCGCTGTACCGTCCGATGCTCGAGGAACTTAAGCTGACCTACCCGCAGTTCCTGGTAATGACGCTGCTCTGGGAACAGGACGGCCAGAGCGTGAGTGACCTGGGGCAGTCCCTGGAACTGGACTCGGGCACGCTCTCTCCGCTGCTCAAGCGGCTGGAAGCGGCGCAGTTGCTTCAGCGCCGCCGGGCCGTTGAGGACGAGCGCCGGGTCCGCGTCTACCTCACAGATGCAGGACGCGCCCTGGAACAGAAATCCCACGACCTTCCGGACCGTGTCGCAGCATCCGCCGGCCTGGATCCGGAGGAACTGCGCAGCCTCCAGGAAACCCTCGCCAAGGTCAATGCCGCGCTGCGGCAGTCCGTGGCCAAAGCCCAACAGTCCATCCACCCCAACAGTTAGGACCTCTCCATGAGCACGTACCCCGAAACAGGCCGTGAAATCCAGCTTGCCTCCCGCCCCGAGGGCTGGCCCGCAGATGAGAACTTCCGCTTGGCCGAAGTGCCGGTCCCTGAACTGCAGGACGGCCAGGTGCTGGTCCGTAACCTGCACATGTCCGTGGACCCCTACATGCGCGGACGCATGAATGACGTGAAGTCCTACGTCCCGCCGTTTAAGCTCGACGCCGCACTCGAGGGCGGTGCAGTCGGCGAGGTCATTCAGTCCCGCTCGGATGACCGCAAGCCCGGCGACATAGTGCTCCACGGCCTTGGCTGGCGGGACTACGCGGTGCTGGACGGCCGCCGCACAAAGGTCATTGACACGGATCTGGCACCCGCCAGCGCCTACCTGGGTGTACTGGGAATGCCCGGACAGACCGCTTACATCGGCCTGACCAAGGTGGGGGAGTTCAAAGAAGGGGATGTGGTTTTCGTCTCGGGTGCCGCAGGCGCCGTGGGATCCCTCGTAGGCCAGATCGCCAAGGCGCTGGGAGCGAAGAAGGTCATCGGCAGCGCCGGTTCCGCGGAAAAGGTCCAGCGGCTGCTTGACCTCGGATTCGACGAGGCGTTCAACTACCACGAGGGCCCCGTCAAGGACGCCCTGAAGAAGGCAGCCGGTGCGGACGGTATCGATGTCTACTTCGACAATGTTGGCGGCGAACATCTCGAAGCAGCCCTCTCAGTGATGAACAAGGGCGGCCGGGTCGCAATGTGCGGGGCCATCTCCCAGTACAACGACAAGGGCGCCGCCACCGGACCCCGCAACCTTGCCATCGCCATCGGCAAGGAAATCACGCTGCGCGGCTTCATCGTCGGCAGCTACAGCCAGTATGTCGACGAGTTCAACACCGTGATGGGCGGCTGGCTGCGGGACGGCGCGGTCAGCTACGACGAAACCTTCGTGGACGGTCTGGAGAACGCACCGCAGGCCTTCATCGACCTGATGAAGGGTGCCAACAAGGGCAAGATGGTCGTTAACCTCTAACGGCAGGCGCTAACGACGACGTCGGCGGCCGGGGAACAGGCGTACAGCCTCCCCGGCCGCTGCCATCAGCTGCCGCGCGGAAGCCGCCCATCCGTAGTCGCCCGCCCGCTGCAGGCCGGCGTCGGACGCCTTCTGCCAGCGCTCCGGCACCGCCAGCTCACGGACGGCACCGGCGAACGCGGCCGGGTCGTCCGGATCCACCAGCAGGGCCGCGCCGCCGGATACCTCCCGGAAAATCGGAATGTCGCTGGCCACCACCGGGGTGCCCACCGCCATTGACTCGATCACCGGCAGCCCGTAGCCCTCGGCCTTGGACAGGGTCACCAGGGCCGTTGCCCGCCGCAGCAGGTGATCGTATTCCTCATCGGTCACCCCGTTGTGGAACCGCACCTGCGCCCCGGCCGGAACCAGGGCCTCCAGTTCCGTCCGCCGTGCATCGCTGATCCGGCTGAGCAGGTGCAGCGTGAACCCGGGCAGGTGCTCCATGCCGCGGATAACCGTTTCCACATTCTTGTACGGCATAAACGAACCCATATACAGCAGCGACGGTTCCGCAGGGGCATCCGCCGTCCGCGGCACGGCACCTGGCTGCGGTGCATTGGCAAGGATCCGGACCGGCCGCCTGGTCAGCCGGTGCTGCTCCATCAGCGCCCGCGTGGTCTCGCTGATGGTGGCAACGACGTCGGCCCGGTTCAGCAGGAGCCGCTGCGGCCAGTACGCCAGGTGGTACAGCCGCCACAGGGCACGCACCGGCAGCGGCAGGAACGACGGCGGGGCGGGGTTCTGGTAGTAGATCAAGTCGTGCAGGGTAAGGATCAGCGGGTACTTCCGTCCCCAGCTGCCCATGGTCTGCATGGGGCAGAACACCGCATCCGCCCCCAGCCGGTTGATCCGCCGGGCCACAAACAGTTCGGCGGGGGACAGGGGACTGTTGATCCTGACCCACGGCAGGTCCGGCAGCAGGGCCAGCTGCCGCTCGTCCGAAATCAGCATCAGGACATCGGCGTGTTCACTGACCGCTTCGATCATGCTGGCGCCGTAGCGGCTGATCCCGTCGTGGTGGTCCGTGCGGGTAAACCGGGCGTCGATGGCCAGCCGCATCCTCATGTGTGCCTCCGGGACAGGAAATCTTCGATTATTGCTGCCGCTTCGGCCGGTTTTTCATAGTGCACCAGATGCCCCACCCCGGGAAGGATGTGCAGCTCAGCGTCTGGAATCATAGCCGCCAGCTTCCGCTGGCCCTTCACGGATCCGAGGTCGTCCTGTTCCGCAGCGATCAGCAACACCGGCATCGCCAGCTGCGCGGCGACGTCGCGCACCGTGGCGGAGATGGAGGCCCGGAACGCGTCCAGGACCACCGCGCGGTTGGCGAAGGCACTGAAATACGCATCATGCTGGCCGTGGATCCAGCGGCGCAACCCCGGATCACGGGTCTTGGCCATCATGATGCTCATGCCGCGGACAATCAGCGGGCTGCGCAGCAGTGCCATGCCGGGCCTCTCCGGCAGGGCGGCACTGGCCCGGTAGTACAGCTCCGCCGCCTTGCTGGTGATGCCCTTGGGTCCCTCCAGGGCAGGCTCACAGATGGGGTTGACCAGCACCAGTTCGCTGATCAGCTCCGGGGACTGTGCCGCGAGGTGCGAGGAGATGATCGAACCGAAAGAGTGGCCCAGCAGCACCGTGTCCGGGCCCAGGTCCAATGCGGCGAGGGCCTCCCGGACAAAGGAGGCGTAGGCCGGAACATCGTGCCGGCCGGGCAGGGCGGAGCCAATGCCGAACCCGGGAAGGTCGGGCACCAGGACCCGGTGGCGGGGGAGGGATTCCACTATGCGGAGCAGCCCGTGGTGGTCGCCGCGGAAGCCGTGGACCATCAAAACGGGAGGTGCGCCGGCGTCGTCGAGCGGGCTGAAGTCCCAGCAGAACTGCTCGGTGCCCGCCACGGTAAAGGAGCGGACGACGGCGTTGCGCGCCAAGGTCACGGCCGAAGCGGACATCAATTGACCTCATCCGGATGGGAGCCGGACCGCTGGCCGCGGTCCAGGCCGTTAATCGCCTGCCGGTGCGCGTCCGTCAGCTCGAAGGAGAACAGGTCCAGGTTCCCCGCAATCCGCTCCGGGCTGCTGGCCTTGGGGATCACCACGTTGCCCTGGTCCAGGTGCCAGCGGAGGATGACCTGCGCCGGGGTCCGGCCCAGTTCGCCCGCTATTTGCCCGATGACCGGGTCGGCCAGGACGGCACCGCGTCCCAGCGGACTCCACGCCACCGTGCGGATGCCCAGCTGCTCATGGAGTTCGCGCAGTTCCTGCTGTGCCAGCCACGGGTGCAGCTCAATCTGGTTCACGGCCGGAACAATTCCGGTGGCATCCATCAGCTGCTCCAGGTGTGCCGGCTGGAAGTTCGAGACGCCGATCGCCCGCACCCGGCCGGAGGCGTACAGGCTTTCAAGGGCCCGGTACGTTTCAATGAACAGGCCTCGCCGGGGGCAGGGCCAGTGGATCAGGTAGAGGTCCAAGTAGTCCAAGCCGAGCCGCGCGAGGGAGTCGTCGAAGGCCTGCAGGGTGGAGTCGTAGCCTTGGTCCGTATTCCAGACCTTGGAGGTGACAAAAATGTCCCCGCGGGCGGCGCTGCCGCTGTCCGTGAAGGTATTGACGGCCTCGCCCACCCCGGTTTCATTGCCGTACAGGGCGGCAGTGTCCACATGGCGGTAACCGGTGTCGAACGCGGTCAGGCACAGGCCGGCCGCGCTGTCTTCCGGAACCTTGTAGGTGCCGAAGCCGATTTGGTCCATCAGGACGCCGTTATTGAGCTCGATTCGAGGTGCCGGCTGCATAAGATGACTTTACCGAGGTGGGCGCCCGCCAGCCGAATCGGACCTGACTACCTGTTTTGCCGTGCTGTAATTGGCGTGCCGCCAAAGAGGTCCGCTAAGGTAATGGCGCTTCTTGCAAAAGATTGGTTGCATAGAACCAAAGAAATCCGCCCACCCGTCTGGGGCGCGGAATGCCACAAATGATCGGAGGAGTCGATGGTGACTCTGGGAGAAGTTTTTATCAGTGAGCTGGCGGGAACCGCCATCCTCATCATTCTTGGCTGCGGTGTCGTAGCCAACGTTGCCCTGGCCAAGACGAAGGGTGCCGGCGGCGGTTTCCTGATGGTCAACTGGGGTTGGGCCATCGGTGTGTTTGCCGGTGTCTACGCTGCCGCCATTTCCGGCGCACACATCAACCCGGCCGTCACCGTGGGCCTGTGGGCCAGCGGTGCCGATGAATTTGCCCCCGGTGTCGAGGTGTCCTTCGGTGCGGCCCTGACCTACTTCGCGGGCCAGATGGCCGGCGCCATTATTGGTGCCTTCGTCGCATGGCTGGCGTACAAGAAGCAGTTCGACGACGAACCCGACGCCGCCAACATCCTGGGCGTTTTCTCCACCGGCCCGGCCATCCGTTCCTACGGCTGGAACCTCGTTACCGAAATTATCGGCACCTTCGTGCTTGTTTTTACGATTATTGCCTTCGCAGGTACACCGACCGAACTGGGTCCGCTGGCCGTGGCGCTGGTAGTGCTCGGCATCGGTGCCTCCCTCGGCGGCCCCACCGGCTACGCCATCAACCCGGCACGTGACCTCGGTCCGCGCATCGTCCACGCCTTGCTGCCCATCCGGCACAAGGGCAACAGCGACTGGGCCTACGCCTGGGTCCCCGTGGTGGGTCCGCTGATCGGCGGCGCCCTGGGCGGCCTCCTCGGCGCCCAGATTCCCCTCCCGGAAATTTCGCTGTAGCGCACCGGCCGCCGCCCGCGGTCACCCATATACCCCCACCGCAAGGAGCAGAAACAATGCCTGATAATCCCAGGTACATCATCGCCATCGACCAGGGCACCACCAGCAGCCGGGCCATCGTCTTCGACCACGACGGAAACATCGTTTCCACGGGCCAGAAGGAACACGAGCAGATCTTCCCGCACGCCGGCTGGGTCGAGCACGATCCGCAGGAAATCTGGACCAACGTCCGCGAAGTAGTCGGCACCGCCCTCTCCAAGGCGAACCTGACCCGGCACGACATCGCCGCCGTCGGCATCACCAACCAGCGCGAAACCGCGGTGGTCTGGGACAAGAACACCGGCGAGCCCGTATACAACGCCATTGTCTGGCAGGACACCCGCACGCAGCCCATCGTTGACGAGCTGGCACAGAACGGCGGCCTGGACCGCTTCAAGAACACCGTGGGCCTGCCGCTGGCAACGTACTTCTCCGGCACGAAGATCAAGTGGATCCTGGACAATGTTGAAGGGGCCCGCGAGCGGGCCGAGGCGGGGGACCTCATCTTCGGCAACACGGATTCCTGGATCGTCTGGAACCTGACCGGCGGCCCCGACGGCGGCGCGCACATCACCGATGTGACCAACGCTTCGCGGACGCTGTTCATGAACCTTGAGACACTCACCTGGGATGAGGACATCCTCAAGGAATTCGGCGTGCCTAAGTCCATGATGCCCCAGATCCGTTCCTCGTCCGAGGTCTACGGCATGGTTGCCGGGTCGCAGCTGCTCCGCGAAACCCCGGTCGCCGGCATCCTGGGCGACCAGCAGGCCGCCACCTTCGGTCAGGCCGCCTTCGCCCAGGGTGACGCCAAGAACACCTACGGCACCGGCTGCTTCCTGATCTTCAACACCGGCGAGGAGATTGTCCGTTCCGAAAACGGCCTGATCACCACCGTGGCCTACCAGCTGGGCGACGCCAAGCCGGTGTACGCACTGGAAGGTTCCATCGCTGTCACCGGTTCGCTGATCCAGTGGCTGCGCGACAACCTGGGCATGATCAACAGCGCCCCGGAAATCGAGGAACTGGCCCGCCAGGTGGACGACAACGGCGGCGTGTACATCGTTCCGGCGTTCTCCGGCCTGTTTGCCCCGTACTGGCGTTCCGATGCCCGCGGTGCCATGGTTGGCCTGACCCGCTACGTGAACAAGAACCACATTGCCCGCGCCGCGCTGGAAGCCACCGCTTTCCAGACGCGCGAAGTGCTGGACGCCGTGAATGCCGACTCCGGTGTTCCGCTGACCGAACTTCGCGTGGACGGCGGCATGGTTGCCAATGACGCCCTGATGCAGTTCCAGGCCGACATCCTCGGCGTGGACGTGGTGCGTCCCAAGGTCATCGAGACCACGGCCCTGGGTGCGGCCTACGCCGCCGGCCTGGCCGTTGGATTCTGGAACGACACTGACGAGCTTGGACGCAACTGGGATGAAGGCAAGCGCTGGAGCCCCGCCATGGAAGATGCCGAGCGCGAACGGCAGATGCGCAACTGGAAGAAGGCCGTCACCAAGACCTTCGACTGGGTTGACGCTGACGTGAACTGATACCACGCAAAGCATGACGCAGAAGGCCCCGGCGGTTACCGCCGGGGCCTTCTGCGTTGTGCCGCGCAGGCGGCAGTGTGGCGAGTTCTCCATGTGGCCGGAAACCCCGACTACCCGGGACACCGCCATCGCCAGGAGCGGGCAACAGCGGCTGCGACATCGCGGTGGACGCCACTCGGGCCCGGGAAGCGCAGGAAGCCACTGAAGCTGCCGGTCAGAAGTACGACAGGCCGTTGGTCTTGAAAGGCAGTCCCAGGCCCCCGGCCACTTCTTCCAGCAGCTCCGGGCAGAAGAAATAGACCTTCGTCTCCGCAATCAGCGGCACGCCTTCCGCGGCACGCATCCGGACGACGTCGGCCACCACTTCCGCTGCGTCAGGGCTGTCCTTGGGCCGTTCCCAGAGGAGGATGACCTCCTCGCCGTCGAACTCGTGCACGGTGGCCCGGTAGATCTCGGGCGCCTCCGGGCCGAAGGTGTGGTCCAGGGAACCGGTGCGGATTTCCTCGTGTCCGGTTTCGCTGACATTGCCCACCACCTCCGTGCGGCCGTTCGCCAGGAACAGGCTGACCATGGCCTCAATGTCGTAGGAGTTGAACGCATCCGCCAGCCGGCGCAGCAGTTCGGCGTGCCCGGCCGAAGGCACCGCCACAGCCGCGGGACCGCCGGACGAGCCGTCGGAATGCGACGGCGCCTCCTGGGCAGCCGCCAGCGTGTTCCGGCCGCGGTGCAGGGCCGATTTCACTGCACCGGCGCTGGTATCCAGGACGTCCGCGGTTTCGGCCAGTGAATAGCCGAATACGTCCTTGAGGACCACGCAGGCACGTTCCTTCGGTGGCAGGACATCCACCAGCCGGCGGAGGGCGGCCTCCACCGCCACGGCGGTGAGCGGATCGGCGACGCCGTCGTCCGCGCGGTCCATCTCCGGGGCGCTGAAGTCCGCCACAGTGTTCCTGGTGCTGCGCCGGACGGTGTCCAGCCAGGTGTTGGTGGCTATGCGGATCAGCCACGCCTGCAGGTTCCGGATCGGTTCGTGCCGCTGGGACGCCTCGGCCAATGCCTTGGTCAGGGTTTCCTGGAGCAGGTCTTCGGCGTCCCACACGTTCCCCGCCAGGCTTCGGCAGTAACGGTAAACGGAAGGGCGGACCGGCTCCAGGGCGAGCAGGAAATCGCGCCGGACCTGCCGCAGTTGGCGCGGAATGCCACCCAGTCCCGCACTGCCGCTTTCCGTGCCCGCCAATGACACTGCAGGGTTTGTATCCACTGGCATTTCGCTCCTTTTTACAGGCCGCCCCCGGCGGTCCTGAACCAACAATGGCATTGCGCCACAGCCTTTAACCGGTAGACGCACGGAGCAGGGGAAAAGATACGCTGCCGGGCAGAATTTCCCCCTGCGGCTCACCCCGGCATCCTGCTTCCGGAGCGCACGCTCTGTTGTAAAGTGGAGAAATGAGCGCAGTACTCCTCCTTAGCTAGCCGCGCACCGTCTGTGCGCGGCCGCCCCTTGCTTGTCGAGGGGCTTTTGTGTGTCTGGGGAGGACCAGGTTTCCGGTGCATCGGCCCGGAGCGCGGATCAAGATTTTTTCATTCAGGACAGAGGCGAAACATAGTGAGCACGCAGTCACAGACTGATCAGCAGGAAGAGGCCGTCTACAGTTTCGCGGCCATCGAACAGAAATGGCCGAAGGTCTGGGAGGACCTTGGCGTTTTCACCCCTGCCGATGACGGCTCCCGCGAACGCCGCTACGTGCTGGACATGTTCCCTTACCCCTCCGGCGACCTGCACATGGGGCACGCCGAAGCGTTCGCGATGGGCGACGTCGTTGCCCGGTACTGGCGCCAGCTCGGTTATGACGTGCTGCACCCGATCGGCTGGGACTCCTTCGGCCTGCCGGCTGAAAACGCCGCCATCAAAAACAATGCGCACCCCAGCGACTGGACCTACCGCAACATTGAAACGCAGGCGGAATCCTTCAAGCGCTACGCCATCAGCGTTGACTGGTCCCGCCGCATCCACACCTCCGACCCGGAGTACTACCGCTGGACCCAGTGGCTGTTCACCCGGTTCTACGAGCGCGGGCTGGCCTACCGCAAGAACTCCCCGGTCAACTGGTGCCCGAAGGACCAGACCGTGCTGGCCAACGAGCAGGTAGTCAACGGCGCCTGTGAACGCTGCGGCACCCAGGTCACCAAAAAGTCCCTGAACCAGTGGTACTTCAAGATCACCGAGTACGCGGACCGGCTGCTCGATGACATGGAGCAGCTCAAGGGGCACTGGCCCGAGCGCGTGCTGGCCATGCAGAAGAACTGGATCGGCCGCTCGGAGGGCGCCCACGTCCGCTTCGCGATCGAGGCTGCCGAGGGCAAGCCCGAGGAACAGGTCACCGTTTTCACCACCCGCCCGGACACCCTGGCCGGTGCCACCTTCTTCGTGGTGGCTGCAGACGCTCCGCTGGCGGTTGAGCTGACCACTGACGGGAACATGGATTCCCTGCTGGCCTACCGCGAGCAGGTAAAGGCTCTCTCGGACATCGAACGCCAGTCCACCGAACGTACCAAGACCGGCGTCTTCACCGGCCGCTACGCCGTGAACCCGCTCAACGGGGAGAAGCTGCCCGTCTGGGCCGCGGACTACGTGCTGGCCGACTACGGCACCGGCGCCATCATGGCCGTGCCCGCGCACGACCAGCGCGACCTGGACTTCGCGAAGACCTTCGACCTGCCCGTGCGGGCGGTCCTGGACACCGGCGAAGAAGATCCCGCCGTCAGCGGCACTGCCACCACCGGCGAAGGCACCCTGATCAACTCCGGCGCCCTGGACGGCCTGCCGAAGTCCGAAGCGATTCCGGCCGCCATCGCCATGCTCGAAGAGCAGGGCACGGGCGAGAAGTTCGTGAACTTCCGGCTGCGCGACTGGCTGCTCTCCCGCCAGCGGTTCTGGGGCACCCCCATCCCCATCATCCACTGCGCCGAGTGCGGCGAGGTTCCGGTTCCGGATGACCAGCTGCCAGTCACCCTGCCCACCGGGTTGAAGGGCGAAGCCCTGGCCCCCAAGGGCACCTCGCCGCTGGCCTCCGCCGAGGAATGGGTCAACGTCGCCTGCCCCAAGTGCAGCGGCCCGGCCAAGCGCGACACCGATACCATGGACACCTTCGTGGACTCGTCCTGGTACTTCATGCGCTTTGTATCCCCGCATTTCACCGACGGACCCTTTGATCCGGAGGCGGCGAAGAACTGGATGCCGGTCGGACAGTACGTGGGCGGTGTCGAACACGCCATCCTGCACCTGCTCTACGCACGGTTCTTCACCAAGGTGGTCCACGACATGGGCCTGCTGGAAACCAGCGAACCGTTCGGTTCGCTGCTGAACCAGGGCCAGGTCCTCAACGGCGGCAAGGCCATGTCCAAGTCGCTGGGCAACGGTGTGGACCTGGGCCAGCAGCTGGACAAGTACGGCGTCGACGCCGTGCGGCTGACCATGATCTTCGCCTCGCCGCCGGAAGACGACGTCGACTGGGCCGACGTCTCGCCGTCGGGCTCCGCTAAGTTCCTGGCCCGCGCCTGGCGCCTGGGGCAGGACATTACGAGCGAACCGGGCATCGACTACTCCGGCGGTGACAAGAAGCTGCGGTCGCTAACGCACCGGACCGTCGCCGAGGCCACCGAACTGCTGGAGAACAACAAGTTCAACGTGGTGGTGGCGAAGCTGATGGAACTGGTCAACGCCACCCGCAAGGCCATTGATTCCGGTGCGGGCGGCGCCGATCCGGCAGTGCGCGAAGCTGCCGAAGCCGTGGCCGTGATCCTGAGCCTGTTCGCCCCGTACACAGCGGAGGATCTGTGGAGCCTGCTGGGCCGCGAAGCCTCCGTGGTGAACGCCGGCTGGCCCACGGTCGACGAGTCGCTGCTGGTGCAGGACACGGTGACCGCCGTGGTCCAGGTCCAGGGCAAGGTCCGGGACCGGCTCGAGGTTGCCGCGGACATCTCCGAGGAGGACCTGCGCGAAGCCGCGCTGGCGTCCGAGGCAGTGCAGCGGACCCTTGACGGGCGCGGCATCCGAACCGTTATTGTACGGGCGCCGAAACTCGTCAACATCGTCCCGGCCTAGGCCCCGGACAACCATGGACTGGCTGGAACGGCTCGCATCGCGGGCCAAGGGACGGCAGCGGGAAACCGCCGCCGTCCCCGGGCCGTCCGTGGGAGTGGTGACGGATTCCGCTGCCGCCCTGCCCCGGGGGTGGGCGGACGCAGCCAAGGTGGCACGGTTTGTGCGGGTTGTTCCCATGCCGGTCATGATCGGAGACCAGATTTACGGTGAGGGATCCGAGGAACTGATCCCTTCCCTGGCCATGGCCCTGGCCCAGGGACACGAGGTGCGCACTTCACGGCCGGCGCCGGGCCGGTTTGAGGCGGCCTACGCCGAACTGGCTGCTGCCGGATGCAGCTCCGTAGTGTCCGTCCACCTCTCCGGCCAGCTGTCCGGCACAGTGGACTCCGCGCGGCTTGCCGCCCGTTCGGCAGCTGTTCCCGTGGAGGTTATCGACAGTGCGACGGCGGCCATGGGACTCGGTTTTGCCGTTGCCGCAGCAGCCGAAAGCGCCCGTGCCGGCTGTCCGCCCGAGGCCGTGGCTGCCTGCGCCCGGGCAGTGAGCGCGGATTCGAACATCCTCTTCTATGTGCCAAGCCTGGACCAGCTGCGGCGCGGCGGGCGTATCGGGGCGGCAGCCGGCTGGCTGGGGACCCTCTTCGCCGTGAAGCCGATCCTCGTGGTCCGCGACGGGAAGGTCCTGCCGCTGGAACGCGTCCGGACCGCCCCGAAGGCACTCGCCCGGCTCGCCGAACTGGTGCAGCAGGACATCGCCGCGCGGACCGGGAAGGTCCGTGCGGCCGTGCACCATTTCGGCAATGCCTCCGAAGCCGAACGGCTGGCCGGCCTCATCGGGGCAGCTTCACCCGAAGTCGAGATCCTTATCTGCCCGCTTCCTGCGGTTCTTGCCGCCCACGTGGGGCTGGGAGTACTGGCGGTCGCGGTTGTCGGGGACCGTGCGCCCATCTCGGGTGAGCGCGGGGCACTTGCCGCACCGGTCAGCGCACCGCCGGAGTCGCCGGAGTCGCCGTCGTCCTGAGGGGCTTCCTCCACAGGGGCGCCGGCGTCCCGGGCGCAGCGACGGAAGCCCCGGTTGCAGGCACGCGGAGAGCTGGATGGGCCGTTTTCCACCTAGCTTTTTCCCATGGCACAGCACCGATGGGAAACCACCTGGCAGGGGAGCGAACCGGAACCGGACCTGCCGGCTACTCCCGAGAACGCAGAGGATGCACCCGATGATTCTCCCGGCACGCGACGCCGGTGGGCCTTCACGCTGCCCGCCGCAGTACTGGCGGTGTGCCTGCTGCTGGGATGCGGGGCAGCCGTGTATCTGCTCAGGGACCGGAATCCGGTACCGGTTGCGTCCGTTGATCTTGAGGAGCCGGATGCCTCAACGCAGCCACCTGTTGGCGCCGGCAGTTCCGCAACGGGTACGGCACCGGCACCGGATGCCCCCGCAGAAGCCCGCCACGTGTCCGGGCCGGCAACAGCGTCCGGTGGGGCCGGCGTAGTAGTGGTTCACGTCGCGGGAGCTGTCCAACGCCCCGGGGTGGTCCGCCTGGAGGCCGGAAGCAGGATTGTGGATGCCGTTGAGGCAGCCGGCGGTTCAGCGGCGGATGCCGACCTTGCAGCGGTGAACCTGGCTGCAGTGCTGGAAGACGGTGCCATGGTGCTGGTGCCCCGTCTCGGCGAGGCTGCTCCGCCCGCAGCTGGAACGGCAGCGGAGCGCGGAGGGGGTAGCGGGGGAGTGCCTGGGATTAGCGGCGGTACTGGGGCGGGTGCCGGCGCGGCTCCCGGAGCCGGTTCCCCGGTCAACCTCAATACCGCCGACTCCGCGCAGCTGCAGGAGCTGCCGCGGGTGGGGCCGGTGCTGGCCGAACGGATCATCGCGTGGCGGACCGAGCACGGACGCTTCAGCCGGCCGGAGGATTTGGACGCGGTGCCCGGCATTGGGGAAGCCATGATGGCGGCGCTCCTGCCCCTGGTCACGGTTTAGCAGCTTCGGCATGGGTCAAAGGGGCACCTGGGACCGGTATGTGGCTTCCGCCTTGGGATCAGTATCAGCTGCGCCTGCTCCCGCTGTGGCAGCCGCACGTTCGCCGGCCAGGAATCAGCGCGGACAAAAGACAACCGAACCGCCGGCGCGGGTGCTGGAACTGCGGCTTCTGCCAACTGCCGCCGCAGCCTGGGCTGCTGCCTTCTGCGCAGTGCGGCTTGCCCCGGAAACCGGTTTGCTGCTGGCTGCTGCGGCAGCTGCTGGGAGTATTGCGGGGCTTGCCCTGGCAGCGCGCCGGCGGGCGGGCGGTGCTGCTCTCCTGCGGGGCGCCGCCGTGCCGATGGCCGCTGCAGCGCTTGTCTGTGCCGGAGCTGCCGGTGCTTTGACCGAGCGCAGCAGCGGTCCCGTTTCCGGTCTCATCGCCGGGGAAAGGTCAATCAGTGCTGACTTCCGTGCTGTGTCCGATGCCCGGCCGGCCGCAGCAGACCGCTTCACCGGGCAGTCCCGGTACCTTGTTGACGCAGTCGCCGAAACCGCCGCTGCGGACGGTAAGCGTTTCGGAACATCAGCGCCCATCCTCGTAGTGGGCGGTGAAGAATACGCCGCGATCCGCTGGGGCGACCGGTTCAGCAGTGCCGGAACCCTGCAGAAACTGCAGCCCGGAGACCGGAACCTTGCGCTGATGCGTGCAGCCACAGATCCTGACATCCATCCGGGAGGCGGCTGGTACGGGGCAACGGCACAGCTGCGGGACGATTTCGTGCAGGCCGCCGCCCACCGGGGAGTATCCGTGGACGGACTGCTGGCGGGCATGGTGCTCGGCGACCGCAGCACCCTGGACCCGGATCTGAGCCAATCCATGAAGGCTACCGGCCTGACCCACCTGACGGCGGTCTCCGGCGCCAACTGCTCCTACCTGCTGGCCTTCATCTTCCTGGCCGCCAGGGCCGCGCGCCTGCCCCGTGCAGCCGCCGTGCTACTGGCGCTGGCCGGACTGGCGGCGTTTGTCCTGCTGGTCCGGCCCGATCCGAGCGTGCTTCGGGCAGCGGTTATGGGCGGGCTGGGCACCCTGGCGGTGCTATCCGGACGCGGGCGCCTGCCGGTGGCCCTGCTGTTCCTGTCCATCACGGTCCTGCTGTTCATCGACCCCTGGCTTTGCACGAGCTACGCGTTCATTCTGTCGGTCTGCGCCACACTGGGACTGGTGCTCCTGGGGCCGCACCTGCTGCGGGTGCTGTCCCGTCGGCTTCCGCTGTGGTTCGCGGCAGCACTGACGGTGCCGGTCGCGGCGCAGCTGTTCTGCGCCCCGGTCCTGGTCCTGCTCCAGCCGCAATTGCCGGTGTATTCGGTGCCTGCCAATCTGGGGGCTGCACCGGTCGTCCCGGGCGTAACCATCACGGGAATGCTGGCCGTGGCAGTGGTCGGGTTGGCACCGGCCGCTGCCGGAATCCCTTTGGCGGTCGCGGCCGCAGGGGCCTGGTGGGTCGCCGGGACCGCCCGTGCATTCGAATCCGTGCCGGGCGCCCTGGCGCCGTGGCCGGCAGGCGGACCCGGAGCCGTGCTGATGGGGACGGCCGCAGCCGGCGCCGCAGGCGGGATCCTGTACTTGTCCCGGAGGAACCGGCACCACGGGGACCTTCCGCGCCGGCAGGGGCCCTCACTGCCCTGGTTCCGGCACCGGAACGCTAACCGCTGGACCGTTAACCGCTGGAACGTTAACCGCTGGACCGTGGCCGGTGCGGTCATTGTCTTGGTCCTGCCTGCCGGGACGGTTCTGGTTCTACGGGGTGCTGGGGAGGGGCCGGCTGTGCCGGTGAAGGAATGGGTGCTGGCTGCGTGCGATGTGGGGCAGGGCGACGGACTGGCGGTCCGCACCGGGCCGGGGAGCGCCGTCGTTGTGGATGCGGGCGGTGAGCCCGAGGACATGGATAACTGCCTGGACCGGCTGGGCGTGCAAAGCATTGACCTGCTGGTGATAACGCATGCCCATCTGGACCACTACGGCGGCACCGCCGGTGTCCTGTCCGGGCGCAGCGTGCGGGAGATTGGTTATTCCACGGCATCGTCCACGCTGCCCCCGGAACTGGAGAAGGCACTGTCCGGCTCACCGGCGCCCCGAACCCGGTTGAGTGAGGGCATGACGGGTACCGCCGGCATGGTGCGCTGGGAAGTTCTCTGGCCGCCGGAAAAAGCCTCAGGACGGGCAACGGCGGGTGCGGGGGAGGACGATGAGAACAATGCCAGCGCCGTCCTGCTGCTTACTATTGCCGCTGCGGACCCGGGCCGGCCGCCCCTGACAGTGCTTTTGACCGGAGACGCCCAAACGGACGCCGCCGCTGCGGTCCTGGCATCCCACCCCGTCCTGCAGGCCGGAGTGGATGTGCTGAAGGTGGCCCATCACGGTGCCCGCAACGGCGGCGACGGGTGGCTGCGTGCAGCCCATCCGTCGCTGGCGCTGATTTCGGTCGGAGCGGACAACGACTACGGACATCCGGCCCCGCAGATTGTCCAGGCACTGGAAAGCGCCGGCGCAGCTGTAGCACGGACGGATAAGCTGGGGACCGTCCTGGTGGCACGGCGCCAAGACGCCCTCCAGGTCAGCGGGCTGCCGCCGTGACCGGACGGTGGATTGATGGCCTCGGGACGGACACCGGCTCTCCGGAACCGGCGCGGAGCCCTGAGTTGGTGCCCGCGGACCGGCGTGAGAATCTTGGAGGGAGGATATCCGCAGTGCGGGTATGCTCAGATCCACTGATCCCGGCGGGTTCCGCAACCCCGCCGCCAGCACAATCCCAGGAGCACCTGCTGTGAATCCGGCCGTCCCTTCCAAACGCAGCTCCGGCAGCAAAACCTCCTCGCGCACGGTGTCGTGGCGGGAGGTCGAACCGGCCCCGGTTATCCTGCTGGCCGGCCCCGAAGATTACCTGGCGTCCCGGGCCCGGGACCGGCTACGGGCGGCGCTGCGGGAGAAGCAGCCGGACACCGAGCTGGTGCAGTTCGACGCCGCTTCCTACGCCTCGGGGGAACTCACCCTGCAGTCCAGCCCCTCACTCTTCGGCGAAGCCAAACTCATTGAAGCCGTGAACCTGGCCTCCATGAACGAAGACTTCCTCACCGAAACCCTTGCCTATTTAAAGGATCCGTCCCCGGACGCAGTCCTGGTGCTGCACCACAGCGGCGGCAACCGCGGCAAAAAGCTGCTGGACGCCGTGAAGGCTGCCGGTGCTCCGGTGGTGGAATGCCAGCCGTTCAAGAAGGATGCAGAAAAGCTCGAGTTCGTCACCTCCGAATTCCGGTCCGCCCGCCGCCGCATAGATTCGGCTGCCGCCCGCGCACTGGTGAACGCCGTGGGTTCCAGTCTGTCCGAGTTGGCTGCGGCCTGCCAGCAACTGATCAGTGACGCCACCGGCGAGGTCACCGAAGAACTGGTGGAACGCTACTACGGAGGCAGGGTCGAAGCCACGGCCTTCAAGGTGGCAGACGCCGCCCTGGCCGGCCGGGCGGCCCAGGCGCTGTCCATGCTGCGTCACGCACTGGATACAGGAGTCGATCCGGTGCCGCTGGTCGGCGCCCTGGCCATGAAGGTCCGCGCGGTGGCCCGCGTGGTGAACCTGCGCGGTTCCTCCGCGTCCATGGCCAAGGAACTGGGCATGGCACCGTGGCAGGTGGACCAGGCACGCCGGGATGCGCAGAGGTTTTCCTCGGAGTCCCTCATCGAAGCAGTGCAGGCCCTCGCCGAAGCAGACGCCCAGGTCAAGGGCGCCGGACGGGACCCCGTGTACGCGGTGGAACGCGCCGTGACCGTAATTGCCCTGGCGGCATCGGGCCGGTAAAAGCCTGGACTTAAACCAAAGCGCGGCCGGTGCCCCAGGACCCGCCCCCCCGGGACGGGTTGTAAGGTGCTGGGTAGAGCGCGCG